>JAVZKQ010000057.1:0-12771 GCA_038884175.1 Thermoprotei archaeon
GATGGACAAACTCTGGCAGAACACAAAGGATAAATATTATAGAAAGAGAGAATTATGATAAACTCTGAAAAAACCCTTTTGAAAGCAGGTATTTATGCCCTTCTTGTATATTCTCTTATTTCTATAGTATCGTATTTTGCACTTTACTTCAGAAAAATTGGGAATTTTACAAACTTGCTGAATTCTGGTATCGATGTTTTGCTTTTCATTCCGCTGTACGTAACAATTGTCGTATTATATTTCTCCTACATCAGGGTAACCAATAAAAACGATCAACATGGAAAAACTCTGTGAAAGCTTAAAAGACGGAAACCTATAAACTCAAATAATAACCTGGAATTTCCATTAATGGATAAGAATCAGGTTTAAGTGTAATTCAAAATATTTTATTATTTTATTTTAGGTAATAGTTCCTTATTTTCAGTATTCCATTAAAACTTTAATCAAATCCCGTAGGATTCGAACTCATTCTGATACCACCCAGCGCCCAAACCCATTATGAGGCGCCCACCAGAGTACATGTGGAGGTCGTGGGCCATTTTCGCAAGTAGTGTGGGGTGTCTAAAGCCTATTGGTGACACAAGGGGGCCGAACCTTATTTTACTAGTTGTGCTTGCGAGAGCGCCCAAGCTCAACCAACACTCAGCCGACGGGATACCCCTCCTACCACTTGTCGGTAGAAGATGGTCAGACCTGAAAAGTGTTGGGAAACCAGCCTCCTCAGCTTTCTTTGCAACATTCACTACATCACCTATACCTAAGCCTTCCTGCGGCTCCAACATAAGCCCTGAAATGTCAATAAGCTTCATTGTAAATCAGCCTTAATACGTGTACAAAGAGTAAAGCTTTTCGAAGAGGGTGCAGCCCACGGGCTGTGTATACTTTTATAAGCGGTTCATTTCTTCGTGTGTGCATATCTGGGGTGTCCACGGTAAGCTATTTAAATGGCTTTCGGTGTGATTCATTGTGAGAATACTTCAGCTTGACGTGGACTATGTGGAGTTCGAACTAGTTGAGCCAGAGATAGATATTCACGATGAGCCTTTAGAAAGAAGGGTTAGGGTCGAAGACGCACTATTACTACTTACAAGCGTGGAGATGGGTGATAGTGCGGATATCGCTCGGAAAGCGGTTGGTGACGCTGCCAAGTTTGCCTCTCAGCTCAAAAGGAATAGGATTGTTATTTACCCCTACGCCCACCTGAGCAGCAACTTGGAGGAACCGACTAAAGCACGTGAAATACTCTTGAGTATGAAGAAGGAGGCTGAGGCGCTCGGCTTCGAAGTATACTCCGCCCCCTTCGGTTGGAACAAGAAGCTCACAGTGTCAACTAAGGCCCACCCACTAGCCGAGCAGAGCAGAAGCTATGGTGCAGACAGCCAGGCTGCCGCCCAGCCCAAGAGGTGGAGGCATGTTGAGCTTACCGAGGAGCAGTTGTTAGCGAAAGTTAGGAAGAGCGATTTCAGCGGACTTCCCGAGACGGATCACCGCGTGATAGGTGAAAAACTCGACCTCTTCAGCTTCCAAGAAGTTTCGCCGGGTATGGTGTATTGGCATCATAATGGTGTGATAATAAGAAACCTTCTGTTAGAAATGATTCGAGGTTTGCTGCGCCAATACGGTTACATTGAGATAAGTACGCCTGCTCTTGCTAACACAGCCCTCTGGCGTTTGAGCGGCCACTGGGATCACTATAAGGACAACATGTTTCTTACATCTATAGGTGATGAAGAATATGGGTTGAAACCCATGAATTGCCCCTCCACGTTCCTAGTGTACAAGTCGAAGCGTTGGAGTTATCGGGATCTACCCCTCAAAATAGCGGACTTCGACCCGCTTTTCAGAAACGAACTTAGCGGGGTTACAAGCGGCCTCTTCCGTGTGAAGATGTTCACTCAGGATGACGCCCACATATTCGCTGCGGAAGACCAGCTAAAACAGGTGTTCGGCGAACTTATCGAACTTATGAAGTATCTGTACGGCGTGTTCGGTTTGAGCTATAGGGTTAAGGTATCCACGATGCCCGACGACCACCTTGGAAGCGTTGAGCAATGGGAGAAGGCCACACGTATACTCATGGAGGTGCTCAAAGAGAACGGTTTAGAGTTCGAAGTTAAAGAGAAGGAGGGTGCATTCTATGGGCCTAAGATAGACGTAGATGTGATGGATTCGATGGGTAGAGAGTGGCAGTGCGCCACCATGCAACTCGACTTTCAGATGCCTCAAAGATTCCACCTCACCTATACTGGTGAAGACGGTAAGGAGCACACACCTGTCGTGGTGCACAGGGTTATATACGGCTCGCTTGAGCGCTTTATAGGCATACTTATCGAACACTTTAAAGGCAACTTCCCTGTGTGGATAGCACCCATCCAGGTTCGAGTATTAAGCGTGTCCGAAGCGGCCAAATCCTACGCCCAGAAGGTTTACAACCGCCTACAACAGGGGGGGTTCAGGGTGGAGGTCGATGTGTCCAACAAAACACTGGAGTACAAGATAAGGGAGGCGGAGTTGGCCAAGATACCCTACGTGTTAGTGGTGGGAAGAAGAGAAGAGGAGGCTAACACGGTGTCCGTCAGGGTGCGCCACGTTGGACAACTTAACAATGTGCCGCTAGAGGAGTATATCAAGCGGCTGAGGGATGAGGTAGATAGGAAACTGCTCACCCCACCCTGAACACTAGACCCTCTTACGTGTGAACACGAGCAGTGTGGCGCACGCTAGTATTGCAAGTAGTGTTGCGAACACGTATGAATAGAACTGGTTCACACCGAAAAGCACCCCCATGACAGTATTTGCGATAAATAGTCCTAGGCTGCGGTAGGCGCTTAAAAGACCCATACCCGTGGACTCCTCCGCAATGTCCACCAAGTGTGATGTGAGGCTTGGCTCGTATGTTTCTGTGACGCCTACACCCATGCCCACAACCGCGACAGCTGCGTAGAAGGCGAGCGTACCAGAATGCAACACATAGTTTACACCTATCCAAAGTGTGCCAAGTGCGGATAGGAGGTAGCCTAAAAGCGATAGCGCCTTCACCTCGTCAAGCCTCCTTGAGCCGAAGATATACCCCGCCGCAGCGGAGAAACCAAGGAAGACACCATAGGTGCCCGCTCCATACAAATAGCTGTGCTGTGTTTGGGAGACAGTTATAATTGGAAATCCCAAACTATATGAGCTAAGCCCGAAGAGCATGGAGGACACGAGTAACACTCTGAAAACCCTTTTGCGCGTGGTGGAATCTACGCTTCGCGCTCTACCCGCTTCAACATGGTTCGGCGAATCAGTATACACCCTACGTTCATCCACAAACACTAGGAGTAGCGTGGCCACAATAAGCGGGATTATGCTTATTAGAATAACCCTATAGAGTGGTTGGCCTAGTGCTAGTAAGCTCACCCCGAGAACCACGGAGATCATACCTCCGCCGATGTCGAGCGCGTGCAGGAAGCCGAAAACCTTTGAGGCGTACTCTCTTAGAGAGGACTCTATGAGAAGAGCTCTGCGTGGAGGTGTTCGAAAATTCCTCGCCCACCAACCGCTTGTGAAAAGGATCCCCGAGCCAACAACCGTGCTGGGTAAACCACTCAGAGACATTAGGGGTATTAAAGAGTTGCCGAGTACAGACACCCTCTTTTTACCGTACTTATCACCAAGCCTCCCCCCAAAATAGGCGAATAGGGAGCCGAGGCCGTAACTCAGCGACATAAAAACGCCGAAAACATATGCTGGTGCTCCGAGTACGAGTATGAGGTATATGGGTATTAGAGCCACTACGAGTTGGTATCCCAGATCCGAGAAGAAAGCCGAGAAACTGATAAGTAACACGTTTTTTGTGAGCCAATGCTCTCTTTCACTCAATTTATTAGGCCTCTAGAGAAAACGGCTCGCGAATAGGCGTATGGCTTTGAGCTGGTCATCAACACTCACCCTACCATTGTAGTTTGGAGCCAACACCATGCCTGAGACGCCGAGCGACTCTAATTCGGCTATGAGCCTCGCATTCTTCTCTAAATCGCCTGACAACAAAACCCTCCTCTCACCCTGAGGACTGGTGTACTCCACTTCGCTGCGGGTCGCATCATAACCAACCCTTACAACAATCTTTTTCGTGGCTGAGCCTTCAAGCGCCCTGTACTCCTTGACGAGCTTTGAAAAAACGCTGAGAGGGTAAAGGTTTGGGTGCCAGCCGTCAGCGTACTTTAAGCTACGCCTTATGGCCGCCATGCTGTTGCCGGCGACGAACACCTCAATATGAGGCTGGGCTGGTTTGGGCTCGAACACGCCTTCCCTAATTTTGTGGGGGAGGTGCCTACCATAAAAACTCAGGGGGCCTTTGGTGTACCACAACTCAGCGATAAGACGTAGCGATTCGTCTAGCCTGCGTCCTCGTGTGTGGTAATCCATCCCTAGGTTCTCAAACTCTCTAGCATACCAGCCGGCACCCGTAGCCAGAATCACTCTCCCACCTGTGAGCTGGTCGAGTGTTGCCAACTGCTTTGCCACAACAACTGGATTCCTAAGACCCATAACCAGCGAGGAGACACCCAGCTTAACTCTGCGTGTGAGCGCGGCAACATATGCTAGTGTGGTGATACTCTCGAACATCCACTCGTAGGGGGTGTTACTATTAGCACTCATGAGTAGGTGGTCTGTTGCCCAAAGCGAGGAGAAACCCAAATCCTCCGCTTCCTTGGCAAACTCGACTAAACCATGGGGTGTAGAAGTTTCACCGTAGTTGGGTAAGCATAATCCGAACTCCATACCCTTATTGTGAAGAGTTACCAACATATATTTCTAATGTGTTTTGTGGGTGACCGCTAGGCTTGCAAGCCATACAACCTCGGGTTTCAGTGGTACGAATTCCAAGTTTGAGAAAACCCCTCCCAAAGCGTCAGATACAGCGTTTGCTATTGCTGCGGCTGGCCCAACTATGCCGCTTTCACCGACACCCTTTAACCCAAGCGTGTTGAGGTTGGAAGGAGTGTCCAGATGGTGCAACTCAAAGCTGGGCGCCTCCATGGCTGTGGGTACAGCGTACTCCAATAGGTTGGACGAAACACTCGCCCCCTGATCAGTGTAGCCGTACTCTTCGAGTAACGCCTCACCCACACCCTGAACAAGGCCCCCGACGATTTGGCCTTCCACAATGAGGGGGTTAATCATGCGGCCTGAATCATGAACCAATATGTATCTGAGAAGCCTTACGACCCCCGTCTCTTCGTCGACCTCTACCATGACTGCGTGTAGCCCCCCTGAAATTGTTAGGCCGCGGGGTTCGTACACTACTGTAACCTCGAGGCCAGCACCAGTGCCGTCCTCGGTTTGTGGTGACTGGTAGCCCAACTTGGCCGCCTCAGCCAGGCTCATAAGCTTAACACCATTATCCCTGAATGTTACCCAGCCGTCCACATATTCGAGCCTGTGCGCGTCTATGTTCAGAGCCTTAGAGGCGATCATCACCACCCTACGCTTTAACTCCTCCACACACTTCAATAGGGCTCCCGCACCAACAACAGCACTTCTACTACCCCAGGTCCCATACCCATATGGTGAGCTCTGGGTGTCTCCGTGATACACCCTAACCCTTTCAAGGTCCACCCCGAGAAGCTCAGCGCACACCTGGGAGAGCGTTGTCTCAAGCCCCTGACCATGTGGTGAAAGGCCTGTGAACACGCTCACAGAGCCGTCGGCCTCAACCCTCAGTCGCACACTATCGTAGCCCTTGTGCCTTGCACCCACAGAATCCTGGATACAAGCCGGACCTATACCACCGCTTTCAAAGCCGAATGCGAAACCACAGCCCAGCCGACTCCCTAAACCCCGTGTTCGAATGCCCCCAAAAAGCTTTGTGCACAAATCGATCATACCCACGTAGTCCACGCGTTCAAGAACCCTTCCAGTCTTAGTTGTATAGGGGAAACTTTTAACGACATTCCTTCGTCTGAATTCTAGTGGGTGTAAACCAAGAGCCCTCGAAGCCTCCTCAACCAACCTTTCAAGCACGAACGCCGCCTGCTGCTGGCCGTAGCCCCTATAGGCTCCCGTTGGAGGCTTATTTGTTGCAACACAGTTCAACTCCACTTGGACAGCCCCAATATCGTATGGGCCCGATAGCCCAAGCTGTGTTATGACTGGGGGACCGAAGCTCATGGGGCCCACCGAACCCAGATCCGCGTACACACGGTCGCGTAGGGCTGTTATCCTGCCATCATTGTCGACTCCTATCTCTGCATAATGAACCTGAAGCCCGGACTGGACTGTGGAGTGCATATCTTCAGACCTTGTCGCAACCCACCTCACGGGTTTCCTGAGCTTTGTGGAAAGCCAAGCTACAACAATCTCCTCCCTATAGAGATCTTGCTTGTTGCCGAATCCACCCCCCACGTCTGGGGCGACCACCCTTATTTTTGATTCCGCTAGACCTAACACCTCCGAGAGGAGTGTGCGCACAAAGTGTGGCCACTGGGTAGAGGACCACACGGTGAGTGTGCCCTCCGACTCATCATAACTTGCGACAACACCTCTGGGCTCAAGCGGGAAGCCGTAATTTGCTGGGAAAACAATTCTACGGTAGAAAACCCTTTCAGAGGATGCTAGAGCGCCGTCAACATCACCCCCACCCACTGTGGATCTGTAGAGGGTGTTTGTGCCAAGTTCCTCATAGACGAGTGGTGCCCCATTATGTGAAGCGGTCTCAACATCTAAAACGGGTTGCAACGGCTCATACTCAACGTCGATTTTCTCAACCTCATCCTGAAGCGTATACCTACTGGCCATGTGGGAGGTCGAAACAGCCACACCCACTGGTTCCCCCGCGAACCTAGTCTTACCATTCGCAAGAGGTACCAGCTTTGGGAAAAGCGAGCCCTTAGGTCTCGAGATAGCGGGCAAACACCCCACTTCACCTTCCATATCCTCCCACAGGAAGAGTTTGGCGTTCGAAGAATCTGAGACACCCTTTATAAGCGCGTGGGGATAGGGGCTTCGTACAAACACACACTCCAAAGCGTCTGGGAGGCGCAGATCGGCCACATAATTAGCCCTACCCAAAAGTATCCTTCGGTCTTCCCTCCTTGGTAGAGGCACACCAATATACCTATGGTCTCCCATTTTGTTTTTGTGTGTGCACATTCTTATAGAGGTTTCGAAACACGTCTTGAGGCACCCTTTTCTAAAACCAAAAATATGTGGATTTAAAACATTGTTAATCACAGTTGGTGGGGGATGTCACCCACCCATATACATTGGTCCTGGGATAAATCTCCCTGAAGGCTTGTCTGTGAAACCCACACCATACTGGTACACTATGCGCCCACGCACAATAGTGTACACAACCCTCCCCCTCACCTTCATACCGTCGAATAGAAACGTTTCCCAAGCCTTTGTGTGCAACTCGGAAGCCTTCAGCGACCATTCCTCATAGGGATTAATAAGAACGATATCCGCATCGAAGCCCACATGTAATAAGCCCTTACGCAGCCCCAAACCAAAGATCTTGGCGACGTTGTGAGAGCACAGCCTAGCTATATCCGAATAGCCCAGACCCCACACCTGAGCCATTGTGAGCACCAATGGTAACCTTGTCTCCACGCCGGGCGTACCAGAGGGTGCATCCCAGATTGAAAATCGACCTGCCTCCTTTTCATCCTTTGTGTGCGGTGCGTGGTCTGTGACGAGGATGTCCACACCACCATCTTTCAGACCCGCTACAAGTGTGGATAAGTCCTCCTGTGAACGTGGTGGGGGATTGAATTTTGCGTAAGCACCAAACCTTTCAACATCTTTTCGTGTGAGTAACAGGTATTGAGGACACGTCTCGCACGTCACCCTCACACCTCGCGCTTTGGCGCGCCTCACAGCCTCCAAGGCCTCCTTGGTGCTGATGTGTGCAATGTGCAACTTCGTCCCCGTCCTCTCCGCGAAGGCTATTGCACGCTCAACAGCCAGCGCCTCAACCATGTTGGGGCGGGAATCACAGTGTGCAGCCGGGTCAAGCCTACCCTCCGCCTTTAGCTTTTCACTCAAATAGGAAACAATCTCCCCATCCTCTGCATGAACCACGTGCACAACACCCGTCTTAGAGGTAGCCTCCATTGTCTTTAGTAAACCAACCCCACCACTGCTCACAATACCATTATATTCTGGCGAACCATTCGGGGGGCCAGCCATATATGTTTTAAACCCTATAACCCCAGCCTTCGAAAGATCGTTTATCTCACCCGTGTTGGATTCGCTTGCCCCTCCATAGAGTCCAAAGTCAACGAAGCTCTTAGCAGATACAACTCCTACTTTATCTTTAAACCTCAAGACGTCGGTGACAGGTGGGACGGTGTTCGGCATATCGAAAACGGTTGTAACACCCCCAGCCGCGGCGGCCATGCTCCCAGACCAAAAATCCTCCTTATGGGTCAACCCTGGATCCCTGAAGTGGACGTGCGAATCGATCAGGCCGGGTAACGCTATGAGGCCACCCCCATCTATCCTCATATCGCCCTGCGCTCGCACCGACGACAACCCCACCATGACGATCCTACCATCCTTTACTCCAATATCGCCTGTCACTAAATAGTCTCCATAAACAATCTTCACGTTCTCAATGATTAGATCGTATTCCAACTCAAGCCTAAACACACAGCAAACCTATTTGTATTTCGCTAGGTGTGTGGGTAAGTGTCCAGCGTGGGTGAACGCTTGGGGCAACTTGGTTGATACACCCCAAACAAGAGTTTGGACCGTCGTTAGATCTTTTTGGTAACGTTCACATGGGAGGTAAAACCGCTGTCCATAGCTCAACGACGGCGATGGCACCCGTGTTCGACCCCGAGATAGCCAAACATTAGATATTAGCTGTATTAACGTACTGGTCGACTCAAGAATAGTTTCTTGAACACTTGAAGCCAAGCCAACACCCTCATAAAAGCCATTCCACCCTACTGATAACACTTTCGATGGATTGGAAGAAATTGCGGAACACCATTTTGGCCTCATGGGTTGGAGGAATTCACAATCCTAGTGCCGCCATTCCCTTTTAGGGCGTCTTCGAGACGTTCTGGTGAAGTTATAAGAGAACACTTTTTGGTCGCCTTGGTAAAGTTCACGCAGGCCATGACCTTGGGAGCTATACTCCCCTCTTCGAGCGTACCTTGGTTAAGAAGCCTCTCAGCCTCCTCTACGCTAAGCCTGCGTATGGGTCTTTGGTGAGGGGTACCATAGTCAGCCATAACGGCTTCTTCGGCCATGAGTATTATGAATATTGATGCGTCAAGCCTCGTGGCAAGCAGCGCGGATGCTAGATCTTTGTCTATCACAGCGTTAACACCCGCAGGGCCATCAGTCGATTTGATAACAGGTATACCACCTCCACCACACGCTATAACGATATATCCGTTTTCCAAAAGCGTTTTAACCGCGCTCAATTCGACAACATCAATCGGCAGGGGTGAAGGAACAACTTGCCTGTACACTTTGTGCCCGTCGACGTGTAGTTCTTTTACTTTCAGACCTAAGCGCAGAAGTGCCTCTTTTTCACTTTCATTCAAGTATCTACCTATCGGCTTTGTGGGCTTCAAGAAAGCGGGGTCGTCTCTCGATACCAAAACCCCTGTGCAGAGGGTAACACTTTCTCTACGCACCACGCGTCGAATACTCTCGGCGAGTAAGTAGCCTATTTCACCCTGAGTCATTGCCACCAGTAAGTCAAGCCTCGAGGCGAGGGGGGAGCCAAGTTTTAGCAGTGCCTCCTGAAGTTCACCCACCTGTGGGCCGTTACCGTGTGTAACAACAACACTGTACCCTTCCCTTACCAGAAGGTCCACGGATTGCGCGGTGAGCGATATTCTTGCTTCATCCAATCTACCCTGGCGTGTAGGATCCTCTATAGCGTTACCCCCAAGCGCCACAACCGCTATTTCCATATGGGGTGAACACGCATACTTCCCACCCAAAAATAATGTTTACTATAACCACAAAGCTACAAGGACCACGTCCCCATAAGTTGCCCAATCCAAATAACCGCTCACTCATTCTATACAGCACGCAAACACGACGCGGAGCTAAATTCAAAAAGATTTAAGCAGGTGAAATAAGGGTTTCACAACCGAGGTATAGGTGGGTTTGTGCACATCGCCACACCCACCATGTGTATAGTGGGGTTTGGGCTCAACGGCGCCACGTGGCCCACACAACTCCTTTACGCCTCCATTGGGAGGTCTTCAGCTCCTAGTATGGAAGTATAGCTAAGCTCGACGTGGCGCGCCCACACACTACCAACACACTCGGTGGGCAACCCCCATCCTCCCACAATCCTCAGGTAGAGGTTTATGCTACATTGAGCTACCTGTTCAGCGTTAGCCAACCGATTGCACACCCAAATTGTCTAGCTAAATTCACAATATCCCACGGCTCGCGTGTCAGCCCACAGACTACACACCTGAACACCTCACTCCCGTTCAAATCTTTGACCCATGTGTGGAGCACATTCGAGAGGTTTATTGCGACCATTCTTACATAGTCCTCCAATCACTCCCCGCAACCCTCCTGTCCCACACCTTTGAGACCGATACACCCCTTCTTTTCTCAACTTCTCAAACCCGTTTACTTCGCTCAGAGTGCTTTTGGCTCTTGCAACCTCAACCCGCTTTTTCCTCGTTCTTTTCTTCCCCCAATATTTAACCAGTATCCCATTGCCTATCCCTAGTTCTAAATAGGATGAAGACTTAGAAACGCACGAACCTCTTTAAGAACATAATTTTTCTGGCGCACACCACCCATACGATAACAGCCCACACAAACCTAAATTATTTTGAAACCACCGACTACAACGTATCTGAAAGCCATAACACACTAAAAAATTAAAAATGTGCGCAACAATATGATGAATTTCAAATGCAAGAAAATTTTTTATAAATGTTTTAAAAATTTAGAGTATTAAGTGTGAGCCGATACACGGTTACTTCTCGTATTGGTTTGACTGTTAACTATGCTGCACAATCTGTTTCTCTTGAAGAATCGCTTTAAGGTTCTCGCTTATCTTCTCCAGTCTACTCGTGTACTCAGTGTAATCCCTATAGGATTCGATGAACTTTAAACCCTTCTCGGTTGTCTTAAATATCTTCCCTTCATGCGTAATCAATCCGTTCCTAAGACAGAAGTCCAGGTATTTCTCAAGTATTCTAGGGTTAAGGTTCACTTTGAACAGCAGGGGAGTCTTTTTAAGACCTAGGGTAGCGGCCTGCAATATGTTGTAGAGTATTTCGACGCTGCTACGCCTCTTATATTTGTGCACGCGCAGAGTGCGGGTTGGGTCAAACATATGGATTCACCTTCTACTATATTAAGTGGAGACTAATACCGTATAAACCTTTCTATTAATAAACAACGCTTTTTTCTGAAAATAAAATAAATCAAACCCAAAACCATTAAAATCAGAAATAAATTGTGCTTCTAAACAGACCCACCATCCACACTCAAAATAACTTGTTTGGGATGTATTACTTAGAGTTAGGTCCACAATCGTGGTTTTATTGGTGGACCGCACGGTCTTACGGCCAAACCACAATCTTGAACGGTTGGAGCTTGTGGTCTGCAAGCATGGATTCAACGTGCACCATGAAATCGTTTAGGTCGACTTGGAACAAAACACGCAGTTGTGGGGGTATGGATTGGAGTTTTTCGAAACCTCTTTCGAGGATACCTAAACCAACTTGTACACGACCTTTCTGTGCGTGTACGAGGGAGGCGGCCACGAGTATCATACCCTGTAGCAGCTCTTTTCTAGGACCCGGAGGCTCTGAGCGCCACACCGCTTCTATGGCCTCGTGGAACTCCCAAAATCTTTCTTGATTAAATAGCTCAACGGCCATATTAATAATTGATTCGCTGCGCATTCCAGCATAGCGATCGACCGATAAGTCAACCACATCGACTATGTCCAACCAACCCCCTAAAACCGTCCGAACGCTAGCTGGTTTATTGTTACTATCCAAGTAGATATCCACTTGAATGTTCTGATTAGATACACGTATGTTGCTGAACCTTAAACCAAGTTTTTTTCTGTTTATGTACCCTAAGAGGGAGCTTCGGATAAGCGTGATGTCCTCTGGTTTGTATTCTTTGTTTTTAAAGACGCAGAGCACACGTCTGTCACTCACTCGTAGTACCCAATTATATATTCACATCGGGTTAAATTAAACTGAGAGCAAAATCCAGAGCACCCACTCTTTTTCTAGGGTTTTGTGGTTACCTCTGGTTCCACCACGTTTCAGAGCTCTTTGCCAAACCCTGTTAGTGGTTTTATTTTTAACAGTTGAACGATAAGTATATTTAGAAGCAATGCTATATTGATTGGTATGACCGGTATAAAAATTAAAGAATTTGTAAACAAACAACCAGTTGTTCTTCCATCTGAGTCTACGATACGCGAAGCAGCCCAGCAGATGAGTTTGAAAAACGTGGGTTTAGTTGTGCTTGTTGACAAAGAAAAACCAAGGATGCCTGTGGGTGTGGTTTCAGAGAGGGACATTGTTAAGGCTGTTGCCAAAGGCGAACCGCTTGATGCCAGCGTGAAAACAATAGCCAACACGAGGCTTATCACCATTGGATTGAATGAGGACGTAGGTGAAGCAGCCTCAAAAATGCTCAGCAACAACGTTCGACACCTCGTTGTTGTTGACGACTCTAAACGGCTGGTTGGAGTTGTTTCAATAAGAGACATTGTAAGGGAGCAGAACACCTTGCGAATGCAAGCCCGTGAAACAGAAAAAGAGGGGG
>JAVZKQ010000058.1:0-12760 GCA_038884175.1 Thermoprotei archaeon
GTCGTCTAGCGGCCAAGGATCGGGGACTTTGGATCCCCTGACGCCGGTTCGAATCCGGCCGGGGCTATTGATAAATCTATGCACAGCCTCCTTGATCATCTAAAAAAGGTGTATGTTCACACCCAGGATAATTTGCCTGTAACAATTCTACATTTCTGGAGACCAACGTGTATTGATTGTATAACCGATATTACCTATTTTAAATCGAATTACGACCGACTCAAAGGGGTTGTCGGGCTTGTGGGAATCATTGTTCCCAACCCTCTATTTGACTATGACAACACAATTATTATGGATAGTGTTGAACGCTACGCCATAAAGCACACCCTCGCTACGACGGATAACTCGTTTTTAGGGTGTTTTGGAATAAATAATTGCCATACTATTATTGTTGTTGATCGAGCGGGTAGAGCGCTCTACTCCCAGCTTGGAGGGGGTGGCTACTATTGGCTTGAAACCGCGCTCAGCGATTTGTTGGGCGCCACCGTTTACCCACTTCAAGATACACTCCCCCTACAGTTAGGAGACTTTGAACAAGCCGATTCAATAGGCCCACTTCGTTATGATTGGTGGGCAACACAGAGACCTTGGCGCTCGCTTAGTGTGAGTGGCGAATATTTTGTGGGTGATAAATCTTTACACATTGAGAAAGGTAGTGTTGAATTCAAGTATAGGGGGCGGAGACTCTATGCGCTTATCAAACCCCTATCCTCCTCAAGTCTAATAGGCGTCAGGCTGAACCGCCACCCTCTCCGTTCTCATCTTATGGGTGATGACGTGATGAAAATAGGGGATGAGACGTTTATCAAACTGGATATCCTAAGGCTCTATAGCGTGGTTGATGGTGGATGGGGAGAATATCGCTTGACACTTAAATTTAATCAACCCTGCGAGCTCTACGCGCTGAATGTACGCTAGGCTTTAAGAAATTTGTGCTTGTATATCGGGCACACATCCTTAGAGTTATCCTCATAGCACACACCGAATGTCTGGCACGTGGGTAACGCATAGAAGCTCAACGTTTTGTCTCCACTGAAGCCGCTCTGAGCGGAACCCCATGCGAGCTTACTAACCATTAGCTTGGCTATCCCACGTATTTCCCATTGCGCCTTCTCACATGTACGCAGAGGCAGGTTTCCTATCATATTCCAACCATCAATCTCCATGAGGTCATAGACGTAATGCGCGTTTGTAAGGAAAAGAAGGGATTCACTCTTTGAGACTTCGTCTCTCATCTTAACATATAGCTCACGCATCTGTGCCTGCAATTGGTGGTACTCAGTCAAGAAATCAGAGGATTGAATGCTAGGGGGAACCATATATTCAAACCTTTCCGCTGCATCATACAGCGATTCAAAATCATGGTTCCAAGTCCTATGCCGGATGGCTTGGTGTGCAGCCTCAAGCGAAAGTTTAACCAAAAAGACGGCCCTTATGTGTAGCAGGTTTGTGAAAAAGGCAGGATCACCGCTTAACACCCCCTCCGCCACCTCACTTTTTGAAAGTTTAAGCCCATTATCATGGAAACCCAGTAGCGCAACCCTTTCACTACCATTCTCCCTGATAAGCTTGTTCAGATACTGGTTGGTTTTTACAAACAGTTGGGGGGAGGGATAATACCTTCTTATATCGTAGTTTGGACCATAATCCATGAACACTTGGGGCGCTACGCTAGAAACCTCCTTTAAGATCTGGTCTATCGAATCTTTTACAACTTGGGGGAGGATAATGTGGGGCGACCTCGAGAGGATCGCTAAATACGTATACTCCCTACCCCCACCACTAGACGTAATATTGCTGTTAACTGCGAGCGGTAGAACCGACCTCGCATCTTCCAACGGCACACCTTTTTCCACCATCTTCAAATATAGTTGGTATGCTTCTTTAAGGAGCCCGAAGGCCTGTTCCCCTAGTGGTTTTCCTCTAAGCTCGCTTGGTATGTAAAAACTGTTTGCCTTCGTATAGCGTAGCGACTGCTGTTCGTGTGACAGATAATGCGGCGAACATAGAAACAACGTGACTAGACGTGGAACGTTTCGCCCAACTACAAGATAAGTGGCCATATCGGCTACATCAATATGCCCACGTGCGAGCGTGTTACGAAACACCTTGTAGGTATAGTCGGAAATATACTGTTTGACTTTCCTACCCAATTCGTCATCTCCTTGACTTGGTTTAACCCCCTCTTCAAACTGTCGAAGCTTATGCTTCATGAGTTCGAAAACATCCCTCTCCGAGTGCGTGCCAGCTGCACAGAGCGCATCAAACTCTTGGGGGCCGATATCCAAATTTCCAAAGAAAAACCCTTTTAAACGCGATTCCTGAGGAATAAACTTTGATTTATCTACACCCATCGTGACGCCGGCAACCTCGAAGGTGGGGTCGGCTATCGTTATAGCACTCATGGTTAATAAAATCCCATTCGCACCATTATAAGTATATTTGGCGAAAGCGCCGCGGAGACGGGCGGTCTGAGCATTAGCCGTGATGACCCATTGCAGAGGCGACGCCGCCAAAAACTCTAGAAATATGGAAAATAGTGCTGATCGGCGCTAATAGAAGCATTAAATAGTGGGGGTCAATAAATCTGAACGTAGTGGGCTGGTAGCTCAGCTGGCAGAGCGCCCGCTTCGCACGCGGGAGGCCGCGGGTTCAAATCCCGCCCAGTCCATTCTATTTGAACACAACTCTAAAGGCGTTCTCGAAATCCTGTATCAAGTCTTGGAGATCCTCTATGCCTACCGCTACACGTATTAATCCAGGGTTTATACCCAAAACCCGTAGCTCTTCTTCTGTAACCCCAGTTCTAGGATGGTGGGAGGTCTCCCTTGGTACTGTGATAAGGGTTTGCACACCACCGAGGCTTGGCGCCTTTATAGCAAGCTGAAGTGAATCCACGAATTTATTGGCGGCACCATCTCCTCCCTCAATCTCAAAGCTCACCACACCACCATAGCCTCTTAGCACACGTTTAGCGACGGGGTAATCTGGGTGGCTCTCTAACCCAGGGTAGTACACGCGTTTAATGTATGGGCTGTGTTCTAACCATTCGGCTAGCTTACTAGCCGTAGTGTTTTGTCTTTCAACCCTTAACCCCAAAGTTTTAAGCCCCCTTGAAAGTAGGTAGGCGCCGAGGGGATCGATATTACCCCCCGTCTTTATTCTCTGATCCCTTATTTTGATGATTGTATCCCTATCTGAAATGACAACACCAGCCATAAGGTCGTTGTACCCATTTAGATACTTGGTCGCGCTGTGTATTACTATGTGCGCCCCAAACCTTAGCGGGTTCTGGTTATATGGGGTTGCGAAAGTTGAGTCAACTATGAGTTTTACCGAGTGTTGCGCCGCTATGCTTCCCAAATATTCCAGATCTACCACGCGTAGGACTGGGTTAGTTATTGATTCCACGTATATGGCTTTGGTGTTGGGTTTGATTAGACTTGACACCTTCTCTATATTGCTAGCTGATACAAAGCTTACGTCAACACCGAAGCGTGGTAGCTCGTTTTTGAATAACGAGTATGTCTGACCGTAGAGATCCCTCAGCGAGATGACATGGTCGCCTTTCCCCAAAAATGTGAAAAGTGTAGCGGAAATAGCGGCCATACCGGAGGAAAATAGTAGGGCGGCTTGACCACCCTCCAAGCCCGCTATTGCCTGCTCACATGATGTGATGGTGGGGTTACCATACCTCGTATAAATGTATTCTTCACCGCTCAATGGGTCCACAACAACGCCAACACTTTTGTTAGGGTTCAAAAACGCGTCTTCCATAAAGATGGGGGTAAAAATCGAACCATACTTGTTATCCACTCTTTGACCCAAATGGACGGCCTTGGTGTTGAAACCCCATTCTATATCTCTGCTCAACTTGCTCATAACACACTAATTCTCTTTTCCAGGTCATAAGAATTTCCAAGTGGTAGAGGTGCGCTCAACTTGACTGTGTTACTGCCTCGCCACTTTTTTATTTGAGACCCGGCAAATAGAGACTTTTATGATTCAGAATCTAAGCCTGAACCTTGATTCTTTATAGGCCTTGCGTATACTTCAACGAAGCCATCTTCTTCCGTATAGCCAAGTGAGGCGAGCCACCGCAGATGGTTCCTGTACTCCCCTATTCGCTTGAGTCTTTCCACATAGTTTTCTAGGTTATCGCAACCATGTATGAGAAAACCCATCTCCTCACCAAATAGGAGTATCGCCTTAGCTTGGTCGCTCTTGTATCCTTTCCTCCTAAAAAACAGTTTTGCTTCTTGTGTAAGCACGCAGCCTTCGGAGTACACAACGAACATTTCATGGATGAGTTCCCTTACCTCCTTGGCGGTAAGTATTCTTTTCTCTTTTTCACCAAAAACCACTAGTCCGGCTTTCTCATAAAAATAGTTCAAAAGCCTCTACCTATTAAAATATGTCTGCGGGCACATATAAGCAATGTTTTAAGTTGCTCAGCTATTCACCGTGATTTAAAGGTGGTATGTACCCGTTAAGGTTAGCACACGTCTATTAATAGTATCAGGTCTAAACTGAGCCTCAAGCAAAAACCGAACACCTGACCAAAAAAGTCTGACTTTTCTAGCTGGACAACTGTTTACCAAATCACGAGAATAGTGTTGATGGGTGGGGCTGCTTTGAAAACAGCTGTAACCACTATTCTCCTGCTACGGGATTTTGATAAGCCTTATAAAATTACTGCTGAATTAAGGTATAGTTTATGCGGGGATGCCCGAGCTTGGCCAAAGGGGTTGGCCTGAGGCGCCAATGCGTAGAGCTGCGTGGGTTCAAATCCCACTCCCCGCATTATCCGAACAAATTGTTGTAGGCATGTTAAATAAATTTGGTGCATTGTTTGTTGACGTTGTCATTTTACAACTCTGATACTGCATTCTTTAAAGTGGTGATTCATGTGGGGCATTGGCTATAAAACTAATTGGCGATGTTTACTGTGAAAGTAATTCTCGGTTAGTTCAATGGCAAACCCTGATAATAGATGTTTCCAACGGTTAAAAGTTGGGAATTACTTAAATATTCCAAGTGGAATACCCTTATGATTAAAATGGCCACAGAAGTGATACCTGTTGATACTATAAGCAGGCATGTTATAACAGAGACGAAGAGCGTTTGTCCAGAGTGTAACTTGGTTTTACCCGCAACAGTGTATGAGAGAGATGGTCGAGTGTACATGGATAAGGTGTGCCCAGAGCACGGCCGCACAGAGGAGCTTTACTTTGGGTCGTACGACATGTATGTCAAGTTCAGCCGCTATTTGCATAATGGGAAGGGCACAGAAAACCCGAATGTGAGAAAAGTTGGTTGTGATTGCCCGAACAACTGTGGTCTCTGCGAGAGCCATCTGAGCCACACGGGGCTTGCGAATCTGGTTGTTACAAACAGGTGCGACCTAACGTGTTGGTATTGCTTCTTCTACGCCAAGAAGGGCGTTGAAGGCGCATATGTGTATGAGCCATCACTGCAGGATATAAAGGAGATGGCTGAACAGCTAAGAGCCGAAAGACCAGTTCCAGGTAACGCTGTTCAAATCACGGGCGGTGAGCCCACCATACGCGAGGATTTACCTGAGATAATCAGGATAATTAAGGCTACGGGTGTGGACCACATACAATTGAATACGAACGGGATAAACATCGCTCTAAAACCAGAGTTGGCCAAAATATATCGTGAAGCGGGTGTCAACACCCTCTACATGAGCTTTGATGGTGTAACCCCGAAAACGAACCCAAAGAACCACTGGGAGGCTCCATATACGATAGAAGCGTGCAGAAAGGTGGGCCTTGGCATAGTGCTTGTCCCGACCGTGATCAAATCCGTTAACGACCATGAATTAGGGGACATCATTAGATTCGCCCAGCGTAACATGGATGTTATACGTGCGGTGAACTTCCAGCCGGTATCCCTCACTGGTAGAATGACTAAGAGTGAAAGAGAGAAGTATAGGATAACCATACCTGACTGTATTCAGAGAATAGAGGAGCAGACGGGTGGAATGATACCGAAAGAAGCTTGGTTCCCTGTGCCAAGCTGTGTGCCGATAACACACTTCGTTGAAGCCATAACAAGAAGACCACAGTACGAACTGTCGATACACTTCGCCTGCGGTGCAGGTACTTATGTGTTTGAGAACAAGGGTAAACTTATACCCATAACCAGCTTCGTCGATGTTGAAGGCCTACTAGAATACCTACAAGAAAAGACTGAGGAGCTTGAAGCTGGAGCAAACAAATACGTGGTGGCAGCAAAGATACTCAGCAAGCTACCCACATTCATTGACAAAGATAATCAGCCAGAAGGAATAAACTTTGCCAAGCTTCTCTTCAACGCACTAGTGAGGCACAACTACTCTGCACTAGGCGAGCTCCACAAGCGAACACTCTTCTTGGGTATGATGCACTTCCAAGACAAATACAACCACGATGAAGAGCGCCTAAGGCGGTGCGACATACACTACCTAACACCAGACAACAGGATTATACCCTTCTGCGCGTTCAACGTGTTCCCAGAGTGGTACAGGGACGCCATACAAGCCAAATATGGTACACCAATCGAAGAGTGGGAGAAAAAGACGGGGCGTACACTCGAGCAAGGCCTCTACCGTGGTACACTCAGGCGTGGTAAGAAACCCGTTGCCGCTGGCTGCGCAGTGGGCGCACTCACCGGAGAAAAGCAGGACCACAAAGTAATCGAGCTCCAAGTGAAACAGTAAACCAATATTTTTTAACTTTTTATTTTTAAAAGTATTTACATTTTAGATACAGTGTGCGAACCTACGAAAGACTACTTATAATAATTGTGTGTGTTGTGCTAACAGTTTATATAGCGTCTTATGCCTACTTAAACAACACTAAACCCACCTATCAGCTAGACATAGGCGCCCTGATCCCGCCTAAAATAGGTATAGCCACTTATACAGGTGGTTCACTAAACATCACAGAATTTCTAGCTGTGATTCGGGTTTACGCGGGCTCCACCTATACACTTGACTTAACCACACAATTCATAGAAGTCCCTATCATGGGTGCACAGGCAGGGTTTGATTCATGCATATATACATATACAAAAGGTCAACTGTTAATTGGTCCGTGCTACACGCAGACTACTGTGAGTGACTTTGCGGGTAAAACTGTTGTGGTGACATTTTACACTCCAATGTTTGGCTCAACACGCATCGTAGAGGGGTATTATAGCGTGCTCTATTCGCAGCCGCACAAGCTGGGATACTACTGTGCACAGCACCCATCAATCTACGTTAACAGGACGCTTATTCTAAACACCACTACCTATGCGTGCGTGCTTATTCAAATTATACAGTCTAGCTATGTGTATCTTCCGAGGTGACAACGATGGATAAAATTCTTGCACAAAGCGTTATTCTCCTTGTCATGCTTTCATTAGCATCCGCCTCAACACTAATCTACCTAAGCTACGTTGAACCCAACACACCGCAAGCCGCGGCGGAAGACCAGGTGTACGCTCAGGATGCCACCTCACTCTTCTATTCCACAATACTACAACTATACACGGATTCTGGGAACAAGTCTGTTTTCTGGTTCATCCCACCCCAAAACACTGTGGAGGGTTGGGTGTGCAGAAACATCGAAGACTATGATGGGGCTTCCGCTGCGCCATGTAAAGATATGGTGGCCAAAAACACTAGTGTTACAAGAAGTTTTACCACAAGCTTTTGGGATTACTATGCGGTTATGGTCTACCTACCCATTGGAACACCCCAACTCAACTTGACGTTTAACTGGTGGCTAAAAACCCAGGACCCAATAGGATGGGTGTGGTTTGGTGCATATATAATAAAAGGCGATGCCACAGGGATAGGGCGGATTCCCTTCGACGCCGTGGAATCAGCGCCCTTCTATTACAGTTATGAATTCTTTGGGGGTGCAAGGAGTGGTGTCTATAACGGCCTCACGGTGCAGGGAGGATACACCCTTGCGATCCTATTCAACATTATCCCCAGCCAACCGGCTCAGATATCCTACGGCTTTAAAGTCAATGTGGATAACCAGCACACGATTACAGTAGTCTTACCTTCAACAAACTATGGCGCTACACTAACACTCGGAGGACAAAACATGGGTGAGCAAATGGGGCCGATTGCGGTATTCCACGTTAAAAGCACCCAAATAAGCGGTCAACTCACAGTCCTCTATCAGGGAGTACCGGTAGCACAAACACACTCCGTTTTCCAAGCAGGTGAACAAATAGTGTTCTACGCTGTCGCCACAAGTCAACAGCCACCCCAAACACTCCTCATGCTAAACGCGCCCATAAAAGTGATTGCGTCGAACAGCTCACTCACAGTAAAATATGGGCCCGCCAACTATACGATTAATTTGAACGCTGAATTGTTAGGTGGGGGAGTATCAAATTCTTGGATAATAGCTTTGATTGGCTGCCAAGAAAAGTGTCTAATTACGGTAAGCCCAGGCTAGCCAGTCAAGCACTGATTTAAACCCAAAAGAAATTTCGGTTGATAAACATGGTTAGAAAAACAATAAACAAAAAAGGTGTATCCCAGAGTTTGGAGGCAATCATCCTAATAGTGGTGGCCCTATCGGTGGTTGCGGTCTACGCGGGATGGGCTTTCGGGGTTTTCGGAAGAACCATCAGCACACCCATACTCACAACCATGAGCACACCAGTCATCCAGGGAGCCTCCACCTCGAACCCGCAGCTCTATATTTCAATCAAAAACTCGGGTGGGGCGGCTGCAAACATAACTTCGGTGTATGTCAACAATTACCTCATCAGCCTATCTTCTAAAATTGTGTTGCAGCCTGGACAAGCCGAAACACTCATCATACCCCTCCAAAACAAGCTGGGCAACCTACAGGTTGGCTCCACTGTGAGCGTTGTTATCAACGCGGGTCAAACCACGCTTTCAACAATGGCGCTTGTGCAGAGTTGAAAAATACACTATGAGGCAACCGCTTAAACTTTTTCTAACTAAAATAGGCGGGCTAATACGCACACAAAAAAGTGCTAGGCAGCAAGGCCAACCGCTGGATTTCAGGGTTAACCGCCTACCAGTCGACTACACACCACGTGCACCCCCCTACGAAGTTGGAGGAGCCAAAGTGTATGTTGAAGAAGAAACATACTATGTGGAAGACCCAGAGCTCACAGAGGAGGCGGCGAACACCTACAGGGAGTTATTCGACAAAAAACTAAGATGGCTCCCACCAGAATTCTTCTACGACGACCAAAAACTAATTGAAGCAGTAGGTTCAGCAAAAACTGACACCAAAACCCTACTATATTATATACGGCGTGAGCTCAAAGGCTACTCTGTTTTGCAACCACTCATAGATGATCCAGGTGTAGAGGACATAGTTGTGGCCGCGGCGGCCACACCCGTATCTGTTAAATACCGAGGCCGCACACTCACCACAAATATCACCTTTAACCTCGAAGAGTTGACCGAGTTAGCCCAGAGGCTAGCCGCCATGGCGGGCAAACCAGTGAGCACCTATAATCCACTGCTGAGCGTCCGCCTACCAGACGGCAACAGGCTCACCCTCAACTACGGGTTCGAGGTGAGTCATAGGGGCACCTCAATAGCCCTAAGGAAGTTTCCAGCCAACCCATGGAGTATAACACAACTCTTGCAGCTTGGAAGTGTAACACCAGACCTGCTAGCCTGGCTTTGGTTACTAATCGAGAATCGCAAGGCCCTACTAGTGTGTGGAACAAGTGGTGTTGGGAAGACGAGCATGATAAACGCCCTAACATGCTTTATACCCAGTAAAGCAAGGGTTGTGACCGTAGAAGATGCGGGGGAGTTGAAACTCAGCCACCCATATTGGACACCTCTAGTCGCCCGCTACTCTTATACACAGAATAAATACGCAGAGGTAAACCTCGACCAGCTCGTCAAACACGCCCTCCGGATGTCAGCTGACTACATCATAGTGGGTGAGGTAAGGGGTGAGGAAGGTGCGAGCTGGGCTCAAAGCATACTCACGGGGCACGGTGGATTAACATCGATACACAGCGAGACACCCGAGCTTGCAGTCCAAAGACTAGTGTCCCCTCCAATCAACGTTGAAGCCCAAAGCCTCTCAGCGCTACACGCAGTCGTTGAAGTTAGGGCGAACGGCTCCAAACGCTACGTGTCAAACGTCCTAGACTATGAACACCATCCCCAAAACCCAGTCTTCAAACAGGTATACCAATCATCACACCAAATGCACACAATGTTAAAAGACGAAGACATACTTGGGCTACCAACATCAAAACTACTCATCCAACAAGGCGTCTACACCCCAAGTGAGCTGCTTGAAGAACTCAGAATGCGTAGAGACCTACTAGAAGTGTTGAGTAATGCATCACAACTCGACTCCGAACTCCTAACCCACGAGGCCGTATCAAAGATAAGCTGGGCCTACCAAGCAAACCCCCAACTCAGAGCGAAACCAAACGAGCTGCTAAGGACGCTCAGACCACTATGTCCAAACTGTTCAGCACCACTACGAAGCGATGGCTCATGCCCTATGTGCGGGGAGGCCGAAGAGCTGGAAAGGGCGATCACAGCATGAAAATATCGGATCTTGTCAGCGAAGCAGACACTAACAGAACACCCGAAGAACTACTAAGATCAATCAAAAGAAAGACCTTTTTAGCAACACCGCCCACCACGCTTCTAAGCATAGTATCATACAGGCTAACACACTTTCTACCCATCCCAATCATCATCGCGGTCGGCGCGTTGCTCTATATTTTCTACGATGTTCTAGAACTGTGGAATGCCGCAGCCAAAAGGAGCCGGGAAATCGACTCCGAGCTCCCGTTTACCGCAACACTAATATCGATGGCCGCAAACCACGCGACACCCACAACCACACTGGGCAACACGCTCCATATATCCTCGTTGAGGAGGACGGCAAGAGAATACCTCAACATACAAAAATACTCACGCCTATACCACCTCACACCAGCCCAAGCAGCCGACAAACTCGCCGAACACCACCCCTCAACCCGCTTCAAAACCTTCCTAAGAACAATAGCGGCCGCAGAAAGAGGGGTGGGCGACCCATACTCATCCCTAAGCGACATCGCAGAAGCCGAGTTGAAAAAGGCATACCAAGAAACAGAGATGGCTGCAGAGAAGCTCGGCGTGGCATCCTCCACTGTGCTAATGATGTTCGCGGTGTTACCCCTAACCCTAACGATCTTCTCACTTATAACAAACCAACCCCTCCTTCTAACCTTCAGTTATGCCACAACCCTACCCGCCCTATTACTCGTAAACTTCCTATTAGAACAGGCATACCCACAAACCCTCAAACCACGCACACACAGACCACCCACACCGCTAATTATAGTGTGTGCACTCGTGTCACCGACACTCATCGTGGTGCTCAGGTCTCTACCACTAGAATACACCGTGGCCACCGCACTTTTCATATGCACGCTACCAATCGCACTATACTATACCTCCACAGTAAGAGAACATTCAACCCTCATAGCAACCCTCCCCCAACTTTCGAGGGATATAGCAGAAGAAGCAAAGAAGGGTTCACCACCAACTATAGCCATTCGCAAACTCGTAGCCTCAGCCAAATATCCAAAAGGCCTCCTGCTATCCATGTATGATAAGCGCCACCCAAGACCCTATATAGCGCAGGCCTACATGGACACGCTCGCCGAATCAGAGAAACTGGGTGCGGGTGCAGAAGAACTGGAACGTGTGGCCGAAACGTTTAACGCAATAGCGAACACACATTCATCCTACCGCTCAAAGTCATACTTCTTTAAACTCACAGCTTACGCGAGCGCTGGGATACTTGCAGCAGCCTCCTTAGCCGTCGCGATAACCATGAGGAAACTCAGCTCAACGCAGGGCTACACAACAATGTTCACAGCAAGCCTACTACCCCACTTTACACCAAACCTACAAATATATGTGTACACTGGGGTAATCATAAACAGTTACATACTCGGATTACTAGCGGGCAAAGCGCACACCGGCTCATTCCTGCTAGGCCTACTCGACGCCCTAATTTCCACAGCAATATCCACAACCATAATTGCGGTTGGAGGCGCAGTGTAGGTGGACGATGCATTCGACGCCCTACTCGCAACAACAGTACTCCTCGTAATAACAGCCTACTCACTGCAGGCAACCATAACACAACGCCAACCACAAAACACTTTTGACGGCTACGAACAACAACTCACCCAGCAAATAATAGCAGCAGTAAACCACGACCCAACCTGGCAGAAGACGATTCTATCACAACCCAAACTCGAATACACATCCAACGCCACACTCATCACACTTGGAAACATTCAAGCAACGCTTCAACCACCAGTCCAGCTAACAGGCCAAATCGACGCCTGCCTCCTCAACTTTAACACAACACTCTGGTGCAACAACACAATGATAGGGGGCAGCCCAGATTACGATTCCTGCTATACAGGCTATACACCCACACCCAACCAAACCCTACTTGAGGTGACAGTATGCCTAGGCTGAACGCGGGTAACAGAGCCCAGGTAAGGGTGTTCGAAGCCCTACTAGCCCTCACAGTGATATCAATCGCCCTCCTAACACCAAAACCCACACCAATCCAACCACAACAGCCGCCAAACACAGCCCAAACAATCCTGGACTACCTAGCATACACAGGCGCCCTCCAATACGGCCTAAGCCACCCACTCCAGCTAACCCAAACCCTAAACACCCTAACAGCCGGCAAACCCTGGGCGCTACAGGCCTATACCT
>JAVZKQ010000059.1:0-10847 GCA_038884175.1 Thermoprotei archaeon
TGTACGCTTTTGAGGTTTGCTTTATTGCTTCCACTGAGAGTGGGGCGAGTCTAGTTATTTTGTTGATGAGTTCGACCGCGACCACTTCGAGCAGTTCTCTCGGTGAAACGATGTCGACAACGCCGAGTGTTTTTGCTTCCTCGGCGGTCATCTGTTCTCCTGTGAGGCAGTACCTTAGTAGGCGTCTTCCGACGAGTGGGAGGCCGAGGGAGGAGGCTAGTGGTGGGATGGCGCCTATCAGGCCTTCGGGCACAGAGAAGAGTGCGTCTTCGCTAGCCACCACTATGTCGAAGACCAGGTTGAGTTCGAATCCGCCGCCGAACGCTATGCCGTTCACGAGGGATATTGTTGGCTTACTATAGCTTGTTAGGGTGTCTATTAGTGGCGATGCTATGTCTGTGAAGAAGTTTTTGCCATCTGTGAAGCTTCTCCACGAGCCCATCACCGCTATATCATCCCCCGCACAGAAAGCCCTCCCCCTACCCGTTATGGCCACCACCCTGATGTCTGGATCCTTCTCAGCCTCGGTGAACGTCTGGTTGAGCCCCCTCCACATATCCTCGTTTAGCGCGTTGAGTTTGTCTGGGCGGTTCATCGTGATCAACACGTAGTGATGCCTTTTCTCGTACACCACTGGGCCAAACTCTCTTTTCTCATACCTTCACTTGTAGAATCCTTCACCGCTCTTTTTGCCGAGCTTGCCCTCGGACACCATCTGTGAGAGTAGGGGGTCAACCTTCCCGTCGTCGAGGGCGTTAACAACGTTGTCGAGGCCGTAGTCGTCAGCCAATTCGAGCAGTCCTTTTGGATAAGACATACCGACAACCATCGCTTTATCTATGCTCTCCCTAGTTGCCACACCGTTTCTAAGTAGCCATGCGCCTTCGTTTACCCCTGGAGCTATGAGGCGCAGTGGGTTGAAATTGTAGTTGGGTTTTGGAAGTATTTTGGCTCTGCTATAGGTCCCCTCATATTCATAGAAGCCTCTGCCAGTCTTCATCCCAAGCCTTTTCTCCTCAACCATACGTTTCAGAAGGTCGGGTGTCTCTAGATCCATGCCCCTCCTTATGAGTTCGTTTGTGGCGTTGTACAGCACATCCACACCGCTGAAGTCTGCCACTTCGAATATCCCCATGGGCATATCAACCCTATATCGCAGGACAGCGTCAAGCTCTTCGGCCCTATAGTGCTGGAGGAGACCTATGGCTACAGTGTACACCCTCGCGTTTATCCTGTTGGCGACGAAGCCTGGAACATCTTTCTCTACGACGATGTAGTCCATGCCTATCGACTTGGCAAATTCAACAGTCTTATTGAGTGTTTCACTACTAGTCTTTTCTCCCTTCACGATCTCTACGAACTAATCAGTGCGGGAGGATTGAAAAAGTGGAGTCCGATCACCCTTCCAGGTCTGTTGGTGGCCGAGGCTATCTCCGAGATGGGAATCGTGGAGGTGTTTGTTGAAAGTATAACGTCAAACCTCGTGTTCTCGTCGAGCGTCTTAAACACCACTCTTTTGACCTCTGAATTCTCTACGACAGCCTCAACCACGAAATCCGCGTTCTTAGAACAACCAACAAGATCCGTGGTGGTTTTTATCCTCTCTAATATTTGCGCCGCGCTTTTAACCTCACCTTTCGCTTCGAGTTTTTTAAGGCTCCACTCAATCTTCGACCTCGCGGATTCGAGCACTTCCTGTGAAACGTCAACAACATCCACACTGTGGCCTGCGAGCGCCGCCACCTCGGCTATACCGTGACCCATCGTGCCAGCCCCAACAACAAGAACCCTCAAGGGCTAAAGGCTTCTGGGACAATCTAACACGGCCAGATTTATGGGGGCAACATAGAGCAGCAACCTGGGAGTATTCCTCTTGGGCTACTTGGTTTCATCCGAATTGGACGTAGTGGAACCCGCTTCACCCACACCCTGCTATACGTCGTCTGAAGATTCCACCAGTCCGCGCGCCGCGTGGACAAGGTTTATTAGGTTCACGTGGTTGCTTTTGGATGATCATGAGTGGGAGAAAACACCGCGATAATGGTTGTGAGCGACGTGCACTATGAAAAGGGTTACCATCACGGTGTGTACGAATTCGGCGCACTCGAATGGCTTCTCGACACAGTTAAGAAGCTGAGGCCCTCAGAATTAGTGGGCCTCGGGGATTGGGGGAGTGCTTGGACGCCTCGGGATTGGGATACCCTAACAGACATGGTGCGCGTTCATGGGATCTACGGAAACCACGAGAATATGGAGGTGCTTCGCTCAGCCAGGAACCCGGATGGTACACATGTGTTGGCGAAGGACGGGGAGATACACGAAGTGTGTGGCCTCCGTTTTGGCTTCATTAACGGAATCACATCACCCAACGGTGAGTCGGTCAACAGTGTTCCAACCAAGACCCCCGACATGTACCGGGCAGTTTCAAGGAGGCTTAGGGGGGTGGACGTGTTGTGCACCCACTTGAGTCCACTTACAGCCGAGTACGGCTCACGCATCCGCCCAGAGGAGGGAGTCCTAGTGGCCCGAGAAATAATTATAGATTTGCACCCCTCCCTCGCCCTCAGCGGCCACCTCTCTGGGCCCTACACGGTTTCTAGGATTGGTAGCACACTGTCTATAAGGGTTGATAGCAGCCAGCTAACAAAACACTTCGCACTCATCAGACCCGCGGAGAGGGTGGTCGAAGTATGGTGTGATAACAAAAAAGTTTTGCATGAGAACTTCGGGGGCTCATCGCTGGGCTCGCGCAATCCAGGGTCACAGACTGGTTGAACACATTGGCACCGAGCCACCCACCCGCAACCCAGATAAATTTGGCGTCAAACTCCGCCTCCATACGCCAATTAGGTTGGGGGACAATCGACCCGTAAACCTCTGATCCCCAATAGTTCCCAACCAGCCCCATATGTGGCTAGCCTCCACAATCACTATGGTTACACAGAGAGTGTGCTATGCGTTTAGGGTGAACAATGCGGGCACAGAAACCACTAGAGTCCCAGTCTTCCAAGTTGGGATGCCCTCCAACCTTATAATCATGGTTCCCCTTTTACTTCTAATCCATTGTTCGTCGCCCATGAGTTAGCGGTCTACCCAGTGCAGCCCGCTAATCACACTAGACCCCCACCCTTAACCGTGGTTTTGAAATCCGGCGAAATATGTTGGGACACGATTCCAAATTTGGGCACCCAAATGTTCTCGTGAATATTGGTGTATACCAGATTCTTGAAGCGCCAGGGAGCTCCCCCAACATCCCAGACGTGGTATAGTGTTCTGGGCGACAGGTTGAGCACCACGTTTATTCTATCAAGGATCTCCGGGTCCTATCTGGGGTGACAGTGGTCCACAATTCTGTTTATGGTTTCCCCAGATCACGCTTGTAATTACCGTTCTCCGGAATTTTGTGTTCGACGGGCAGCCTGCGGTGAGACCAATTCCTTATTATAACTGTTTGTGTAACCATTGGACTCCTCATAGACAACACTCATCCTTTTTCGAAGAAGAATTGTTGCTAGCTTGTCTAGTATGGTTTATAGCCCCAATACCACGTTTGTTTGATATGGTCCACCGAGTCTAATAATATTTTGGTTTTTACTATGAGATTTGGTTGTACCGCGAAAACGCTTTTGGTTTTGATCTAGCGTTTTTCAAGAAGTGTGAGTGGTATGGTGAGCGATACGACGTAGTTTGGCTCGTCCACTATTTCACTTATTTTGAGGTTTCCGGCTACACTGCACAATACGTATGCCTCCTCACCTGTTAACCCTCTGGTTTTAAGTTGGTTTATCGCGTCTAAAAGCGCGTCCTTTGAGGCTTGATATAGATCGTTCGATATACCCATGGTGGCCAGCACTGGTCCAGAGTCCTCCACATGTGAGATCAGCATCGGTCTTTTTATGTGCATGTCCTTATGGAGTTTTATTCTAACAGACGCTTTGGCTGATGTTTCTATGGCTGTTCCACACACTTCCCCGTCACCCTGCGCCGCGTGTGGGTCTGAAAAAGAGATGAGCCCCCCCTCTTTTTGGACGGGGAGAAAAAGTTGTGCACCCTTTTTTAGAAGCCTGTTGTCCATGTTGCCCCCAAAGTGTTGGGGAGGAATCATACCGTATTCCCCTTCACTTGGTGCACATCCGATCACACCTAGGAATGGGCGAACAGGTATGCTTATGCCCCTCAGGAATCCGCCTCTGGCTTGGGCCCGCCCGTCAGCTATATCCCATATTACAAGTGTTTCCTTGAAAACGCCTTTAAGAAGGCCGAAGTTGGAGAGGATGGCTGTCCAACCCCAATCACCCGGCTCGATATCATCAAGTATCACTTCAACGGTGTCGCCCGGTACAGCCCCATTAACGTAGACTGGGCCTGTGGCCGCGTCGAACTTGGATTCATCGATGGTTTTAAGATCCTCCACAGTGAAGGTGGATTTGATCTGATTGGTCGAGGAGTCGGGTAAAACCACTTGAAACTGTTCGCCGGGATCAACCCTGATCACCCACTTGTTGTCTGGCCTCCATTTAAAGTGGATGTTTTGGTTAAGCGTCCCATCCAGAATCTTCAAACCTCTTCCCCCTCCTCCAATCTGATCTTGATGTCCTTTTTAAGCGTGTAGATAACTGCCCCAGCGATCAGCCATGCCACCATCACTGCGACACCTATAAGTATATACGTGTTTATTGAGAGGAAGGAGCCGTATAACGCGAAAAGATATATCACTGTGGCCACAGGAGGTATTGCCACATAGGTCCACCTCAGGCTTCCAAGTTTTCTGAAATACAATGGAAGTGACGTGTTAACCAATATGTGCTCTATAATTGTTCCCGCACCAGTCCACAACCCGGTTATAAGGAAGCCGTTAAGCGGCCCGAAAACCCAGCCTGTGACCGTGAATAGCGCTATGCCCACCACCGTGTTCACGAGTAGTGCCATATGGGGACTCTTATAGTTGGGGTGCGTATCTGATAACATCTCTGGTAGAAGTCCGTCCTTAGACATCGTGTACATGTCTCGTGAACCAGCGTTAATTATTGCAAGTGTATCCACAAACCCACTGTTCACTAGGAAAACGAATAATAGGAGAGCTAGGATTACTCCCCCATCTCGGAGGGCGAGTATGAGTCCAGGTAGAAAGTAGCCAAAATAAGTGGACATGTTACTTGGCCCCCAGCCCACCGTCATCGCGTAGCTTTCAAACAGGAAAAGTAGACCCAATATGAGGATGGTGAGTACAACACCCCTCCTAATGTTGAGGTGTGCCTGCCTTGCCTCGGTGCCGAGAAACGTCATCGACCCCCAGCCCGCAAGCGACGTGAATGAGAACACCAGGCCGAGGCCCACACCACTCCAACCCGTGGGCGAATACGCCGGAGTGAAAACCTTAAGGTCAAATCTGTCGGGGGTGCGTAGAAGTATTGCGATAGCTACCCCCACAAGTATAAGTATCTCAATTGTCCCCGTATAGACGCTGTATCTCAGAGAATTTTTTATACCCGAATAAGCCAAGGCGAAGGCCAACACCGCCACCACCAAGCCGACGGGATACCAGAACCAGCTTGGCAAGTTTAAGCCAAATATTTCGAGGCCATACTGTGCTGCGAGCGAGGTTTCAAAGTATATGAATGGTGTTGCACCGATCACGGTGTACAACATGTACACCCATCCGCCGAACGCCCCAAACCTCGGACCCATACCTCTTTCAATATATCTATAGTAGCCTCCACTAGAAGCAACCTTTTTGGAGAATGCGTAGACAACAAAGCCGGCTGATAACACGCCGAAAAGCGCCAAAACATATGTGAGTGGGAGTGATCCATACGCGAATGCAGCTGCACCCGTCATCGTCGCGGTGACCGCTATCGCGGGGGCTGTGAAAGAAATGGATTGAAATTTCAATTAAGCGTATGTAACAATACCTCTTTTCAACTCTTTGCTTTTAGGTTGCACGGGTCATGTGTATTACGTGTCTTAATAAGTATTTCTTAAGCGTATTGCAGCGCAAAATGTAAGTCGTCGGGGCTCGAATGAATAGGAATGAAACCGTAAAGTGGGTATTACAGCGAGTTTTTAAACCAGAAATCATGGGTTAAATTCCGATAAAAATATTCAACAGTGAGGATTAGTGGTGGTCAAACTATGGGTAAAAGCCATGCGTATCGTTGCGTCGAAAAATCAGCGGGGCACGCCCCTATATATGTGGATGCCCAATTACTTCGAGCAGGATGGCTAGACGCTTTCTGCGGCCTTTCTATATATGGGGTCGATGAATTGGTAGTCCTTGATTATGCTGAGGTTTTCAAGCGTCCTGACAATGTTGTCCAGAACGCTTGTAGATATTGTGTTTCCCTCCCTGTCTTCGATACAGCGCTTTAGTTCGCTCCAAGTGTGTTTATCCTGCGAAATGCATTTTAAGGCTGTTAGAAGCCTGCTGCTTCTGCCACTGCACAGATTTCTGAGTTCCTTTCTTGCTATGGATACCGCCAAAGCCTTAATCGATGCTGTTTCCCTTGTTCCGAGTAGATATTTGTTTCCGAAGAACGCCAGCCAACCCACTATTCCGTCGAATTCGTCTACCGCCTCGTCCAATGTGAGTGGATCAACACGCACGCCAGACTCTTCGAAACCCCTCTCTAAAAACCTTAGACTTGTATTCCTATCAAACCTCTCCAACCTGAGTTCAAAGTAGCTTCTTCCAAAGAGTGGTGAGCTCACGTCGTCGACACCCAAAAAGTCGTATAACAATCCAACCTCTGAACCAGTCAATATGAATGTGAGGTTCCTGTTGTAATCATAGGAGTGGGCTATCGCCCTCTTAATTTCAGCAGAGTTGGGGCCCCTGAGCAGTTGCGCTTCATCAATAGCTATTATAATCCTTTTGCGGTTGAGCTCATCGAAGAGTTCCGAGAGGCCTATATACTCTTTGCCTCTCCACGACAATTCAACCTCATTACCAAATATTTTGACCCTTCTAATCTTTGAGAGAACATCCCTGATGCTATCCAAGTTTGATGTGAGTCCCTTGGCCAAAAGCCTGTATAGGTCACCCACCCCATAATTCCTCTTAAGGCTTCTCGCATCGATGAGTATGTGTGGAATTCCGATTTCAGAGAGGAACACGTTGAGCAAAGAGGTCTTACCTATCCTCCTTATCCCCGTCAAAAGTATTAGCGGTCTATCTATGTTGTTCGCCAACTGTTGTAGCTCCACCTCTCGCTCAAAGAGTTCCCTCCTACTCTTCTTGGGTCTCTCGTCGAAGAGCAATTCTACCCCAGAACTATACTTCTGCCCCAGAACTTAACTTTTACTTAGGCGTTCGCCGACTCCACCATAAGCGAAGGCTACGTGACAATGCTTGTAACACCCCACATACCAACAATTGACGAATTGTAAACTTAAGGTTTGATTGAGGCGGCCTCGTGGAAAAACGCTCTACCCTGGGAAATGGGGAGATTAGACAACAGTTCTTATCCCTCATACATTTGAAGACGTCCAATCTATAAACCCTGAAAGGCTAAGGTAACTTGTAGATTGACCAAGTACAAAACTCGCATCCTGCCTAAAGATGGACGAAGCTTGAAGCCATGGCCGCTAAAACAAACACAGACGACGACACCAGATAGGCCTCCGCCCCCGCGAGTCTATGAGGTGCCCATCCTGTGTGTTACCATAAGTTCAATATGCCCCCTGAAGTATCGATTTATTCATTGTGTCAACCTCAAAATTAACCTTTCAGTGTACTCCTAAGATATACTCATAGGTCCATTTTCGTTGAACCTATCAGGGCCTACCGAAACTTCGTTAGCCCGGTCTAGGATTCCCTCCCTCAAGTAGTACCACCCCCTTGGATTGTGGTGGCTATAATTCAGATATGATAGGGTACACACCCTTGAAGCCGTCGGGTCGCTTGAAAAGCACAACTGGATATGGAGACACCTTTAGTGTGAAAGACCACTGCTACCCGCCTGTTTCGAACAGTTTATTTATCCAGATATTCGTGCAAACAACTTACAACACTCAATGGGCTTACCGGCTTCAAGCTCAACGCCAGCGACCTTTTCCCCTTAGAGGATCAAACTCTCCGCGCTACCACCATTGACGTGAACCACGCCGTGCTACCTAGCTTTTGCGGTGTGGCTGTTGGCTGTGGAAACAAGATTGGCACACCCTGTTGGGCTCAAAGGTAACGATTGCAGCATCACCCAAATTTGGGTATGGAAACTTTTTGATGCCTCTCCAACTTCCAAGTCAATCTCATTCTAATCACAACATCGCGGTATTCTCTAAAACCATGGACTTTTGTGGGTCGTCCACTATAGTAGGCACGCTTGTCCACACCAAGGCGCACTCGCAGCCCGCCAAAGGTGCAATGGGGGGTTGGCGAGCCATCTTTGCGGCAACCCTTGTTATAGTGGGGTATTCACAATTGCCGACGAAAAGCTTGTCACATCTTTGTGTTTTTGGTTCCAAACACCCAAAAACACTTGTTGCTTGTCTGAAGCCACACGCAATTTGTATTATATTAGGTAATCCTTTTACAAGGCTGCCCACTGCGCACAATCCTCCACTGTAAGCTTTTTTGCTCTCTTGCTTGCTAAAACTATTGAAGTGAAGCCCTACACAATCCTGAACTTTGCGATGACGCTCGATGGGAAAATCGCCTCCTATACGGGTGAGTCGTCCATTTCAAGCCAAGTGGATAAGAGGAGGGTGCACGCATTGAGGGCGAGCGTTGACGCCGTAATGGTGGGCTCAAACACGGTGCTCGTGGACGACCCGAGGCTCGACGTTAGATACGCTGCGGGTGGAGACCCACTCAAAGTGGTTGTTGACAGCCACCTGAGAATACCCCTTGAGTCGAGGTTGGTGACCATGTACCCCCACAGGCTTGTTGTGGGCTGTGTTGAGGGGGTTGACAAGCGAAAGGCGCGTGAACTAGAGGGTAGAGGTGTGAGGCTCCTTTTCTGCGGCTCGGGAGACCACGTGGACCTCCCACTCCTTTTTGAAAAGCTCTACGAGTTGGGTGTGAAAAGACTCTTGGTTGAAGGTGGAGGCGAGCTCAACTGGCACCTCCTCAAAAACAACCTAATCCATGAGGTACAAGTCACAATAGCCCCAATCATAGTTGGGGGAAAAAATGCGAAGACCCCCGTCGAAGGTGAGGGTTACCCAACGATTGGGGAAGGCTTCAAGCTTAGCCTCATCAGTGTGGACAGACAGGGTGAAGAGGTGGTCCTACACTACAAGCTTACCATCTAAACCATTCTATCCATCTTTCCGCTAACGTTTATCCCACGAATCTGAGAAGTATAAAGAGCTGTTCTCAGAGGCTCTTGAGGGTGTAACCCTAAAGTGGGCACAGGCGCTTAAAGCGATTTCTATAATCACCCCCGCCCCATCTTATAGGCTCTATTGTAACACACATGACAAGGTTTTTTACGGCGGCCCACAAACCCCCTCAGCCTCCTATACCCTTGTCCTAACCTACAGCCGATAAGGGTTGGTTAAACACGGTTCCAAGAGAAATCGAACCGGCAGCCCTCAAACCCTAAACCAAACAACCCCCACATAGCTACAAGCCAGTAAGAGCCATGTCTAACTTCCCTATATCGCGTTTTCATTATTGGATTCAACCAAATAGTGGGTAAACGAGAGCGTGTAACTCTATGATGCGGTGTGTGGGTTTTTCTAGTGAGTGTCACTAGAGCCCACAGAAAGAAAGGCTATAATAGGGATAAGATAAGCAAGTGTGTGGGTTTTTCTAGTGAGTGTCACTAGAGCCCACCAATGTGCACGCTAATTTTATTACCATGGATCATACATTAGCCTTAATGAAGCTTGGCGTATTGGGCCTCCCTAAGGTGTTCTTCCGACTTCAGCCCACAGCCACCTTGTAACATTCACGGACAATCAGTCTATTCCATGGTACATAGTAGTGGTGCTCGTATACAATCAAACATTTTTCCAGAGTTTCCCACGGGACAGTGCCGTCAAGTTGTTGTATCAAATCAGAGTGATCTTACAGCTAACTGCTTAAACACTTATGCAGCTCTATAGCCGCGTTTACCGTGCACGGTAGCGCCGTCTCGGGCACCAACTCTAACAACCCAATTTGGCAGACCCTGGGTGAACCCTCAGTCGACACAGTTGTTCCTAGAGCAACAACTGTCGGTCAACTGTCAACTGTCGCAAACAGTAACATGCTGTTATACTTCAGCGCCCCTCCAATATTCCCCTAAACGTCTCCAAATCTTTTTTTTTGTAAATAAAAATGGGTTCTAGGCTTTTTTCAACGGTAAGGATAACGTTTGGATTAGTGTGGTTAGCGGATGGTATACTATGGCTACAGCCTGGTGTGACCCCGATTCTTTTTGTTGTAAACGTGTACAGCGGGGTCCAAGGTCAACCGTCTTCTGTTTCACCATGGTTGTACTTCTGGTTTAATCTCATAGAATCTAACCCATCGGTGTTCATGGATGCAACGACGGTCCTATCACTCATGCTCGGAGTCATATTGACCCTGCGAATCATGCGTAAACCCGCTTACCTACTTGAAGCTGCATTCAGCATCTTTATCTAGAGTGTAACAGGCTTCAGCGGACCCTATCAGCCGTATACACCCGACATTGGGGCTCCACCCGTCTATGCGCTTCTATTCATTCTGCCCTACCCCGATGAAAAATGGAAGAAGCTTCCCGAAAGTATCGCATAGGATCGAAACCAATTTTCTCTAGGACCCGCAGATTGGTGTTGCAGCTCCTTCGGCTTATAGATTGAGTGCGTGTGATCTTTCCAACCATCATGATTTTCATCCAGAAATCTTAAAGCTGAGATAGATAAATGTGAGCACTCAG
>JAVZKQ010000059.1:10857-12620 GCA_038884175.1 Thermoprotei archaeon
CATATCGCTCTTTACCACGATTAGCTTGATGGAATTAAAGCGGAATTAAGGATGTTTCCCGCCTCAAAAGTTATACTATTGTATGACGCCTCATTCCAAATTGAATCTGCAATAGATAGGGAGAAGAAGATTTCTAGTTTCGCAAGCCAACTAGAGGATGTCCTTACACTTAACGTCGAAGTTATCGTCGTCAAATCTCCTTTACTCGAAGATAAATTGGATGCAATTAAGCCAATATACTACGCGCACAAGGAAGAATATCGCGAAATAATACTGAATCTTACGAAAGGGAACAAATACTTACTTGCAGCGCTCTCATCGGCGTTTATCTTCGGGATAAGAGCCTTCTGGACAGACGGGTAAAGACCATACATCTTCCCGACCAACAGGCTTGGAAACTATAGAGCTGTTTCGGAGGCAAAGCCAGCGATTCTGAACGCGGTTCAGAGGTCTGGTGGCTACGTGAACAGTCTATAAGATCTCACCTACATGACCGCGTTTGATAAAGGGCAGCTTAGCCATACATAAATGCAAGCGTGGACAGCAAAGGGCTGATAGAGCTTGGCCTCTTAGAAGCCGAAAGAATGAAGAGGGGAATATTAGCTGTGAGATTAACTGCACATGTTAAATCTTGCTAATCAATTTTCGGCCCACACACTGAAAATGGATCCTTTTAGTAGAGGCATGAGCTTGCATGATATATAATTATTCCCAACGCCTAAGGCTGGCCCATGACCTGCTGAAGAAGGCTGACTTTACCATAATCAAGAACTCTAATTAGAATGGTTATTGATAGGCTTTATTGAAAGCTTTCTCATACAATTATTTCTCCTAAATTCTTCAACAACATTCTTAATAGGTATGCTGCTTAACAGCATACCGTCGGTTGTATAAAGGGCGGACGCTTCTCCATCCACTATAGCATACGTTAAAATCAAAACATCCGCATGGGAATTAACTATTTGATCTCCAGCAGTAGCTTTTATCTTTTCTATTACTTCACCCAGTTTTTCCGGAATCCCCTTGAGTTTAGGGGAGTATACCTCAAACCTTTTATTGCCAATTGATTCTATGTATTCCTTTAATTTTTCATAGCCATCCTTAAATTCCTGGGTGTTCCTTTTCAGGTTTTTATATAAGAGCTCCCCAAGCGCGGTGAAAGAAACTCTTAATTTTGTGTTGGGTTCACTGGACTTGATATGATTAAGAAAATCTAAGCAATTTGTATGCATATCATTGTTTATATCGCTTGGGCTTGGGAAAAAAGCAGCCATAATAATATTTGTGTCCAAATGCTTAACTTCGAAATTCATTATAAATCAACCCGAATTTTTCTTTCATGGATTGAGCTTTCTGGTATGCTCGCTCTATGCTGGCTTTTTCAAATTCAGGTTTTAATTCAGCAACCCTGTTTATAATATCCTCTTCTGTAGCGCTAGGGCTCCATTTAATGACTTCAATAGTGGACGCTACAAGCTCCAAGTCTTTCAGCTCAAAGTCCTTAATATAGTTAAGGTATTCCTTGGCCCCATCAGGCAGCGTTGGCAGTGGGTAGTCTTTATCTTCACTAAGGCTGAAATATACTTGTGCTAGGTCGGGAGAGTAAGGGCCTCTTAAATAAAAGTTAAACTCAAAATCAAGCATGCCCTTAAAATCTTGGTGTAGCATGAGTAAATATATTACCTTTTGTACCCTAAGCCTTGAATCAAAATTGGCTTTAACTTGTTTTATATCTATTCCTAAGTATTGTAAGAGGGAACCAA
>JAVZKQ010000060.1:0-12269 GCA_038884175.1 Thermoprotei archaeon
TCGAACAACAAAGACTCGAATTCCAAAAATACATGGAAGAAACAAACAAGCGGTTTGAGACACAAAGACTCGAATTCCAAAAATACATGGAAGAAACAAACAAGCGATTCGAAGCCGCGGACAAGCGATTCGAACAACAAAGACTCGAATTCCAAAAATACATGGAAGAAACAAACAAGCGGTTTGAGACACAAAGACTCGAATTCCAAAAATACATGGAAGAAACAAACAAGCGATTCGAAGCCGCGGACAAGCGGTTTGAGGCGATTGACAAAAGATTTGAGTATGTGATAGCTGAGTTGAGGGACCTGCGCCTCGAGGTTTCGGCTTTGGGTGGGAGGCTTGGTCGGGGGTTTGAGGAAATAGTGAGGCAGACGATTCGGACAATGGCTGGCGTGGAGGTGACAGAGGTGAGAAGACTCGTGCTCAAAGACGATGAGGGTGAAGTGTATGGTTGGCCAAGCGAAGTGGAGTTCGATGCCTACGCCTCAAACGGCGAAAAATTCCTTTTAGAGGTCAAAAGCCACGCCAAAAAGGGCGACGTATACAACTTTGCAAGGAAAGCGCAGTGGGCTGAAAAAAAGCTTGGCAAAACAAACAAAATACTTGTGGCAGCCTTCATCGACTCCACCGCCTATAGAGAATGCCAGAAACTTGGGATAATGGTGGTAACAAGAAACATTGTACCAGAAGAACAAGAGTAATGGACACAAAGACACCTCAACAAAATGGGGCGTATGAAGTACACCCAAACACAAGCAACTATAAACGAGCACCCCACAATGCACATAGGAGAACACACTTTTAATTAGCCGAACACACCCAAAAACTTGCCTCAAGACCGGCGAAGCCAAAGATAGGGAGATCAACGGGCTAATCGAAGCCAACAAAAAAGTCCACGCGGAGCAGCCAACCATAGTGAGCTGGGAAGGGGTTGAGGGTGTGGGGGCATGGAAATAGTGATCCCCCACTATACAAACACCCAACAAATAGGGAGAACCCCTCGCCCTACAGAGGGCTTGGACAACCAACAGCAACCATTCACCCCTAAAATCATCGCCCCAGCCCGGCTGCCAACACCAAACAGTGTTGTGCTTCCCACAAGAATCCACCCATCGGGTGACACTAATGTTTATAGCTTTTTTCGTTGGGTAGGGGTTATGAGGTCTCTTAGCGAGCTTGAAGCCAGGATCACCCTGGTCTTCGCCAACAGTTTTAGGAACACTAGGCGGCTGGGTTGGAGCTTCGACGAGCAGGGTGGAGCGTATTTAAACATTGATGGGAAAAGCGACTCGTATCTTGTGGTGTTAGACCATAGGGGTAGCGGGCTAATCAGATTGGATGGGAAACCCCACTTTGGGTTGGACAAATACCACACATTGATACCCATCCCAGCGGGGCACCACACGGTGAATGTGGAGCTATCCAACTATTTGGATTTCGGTGAGAGGATAGACGCCCACCCCGGAACACCGTTCTACTGTGAGGTTGACTTCAAAGCCTATAGACTCTACGTCTACGGCTACCTAATAACAGAGTTATTAAAAGACAAAAACGTTGACGGCGAACTAAAGGAGGACCTGGGCAGGGCGCTGAGCAGGGCTCTAAGCGAGGCATATTTCGAATCGGTTTCAAGAGAACAGCTACTCATAGCATCGAGGCTGCTTAAGACAAACATCGACTTGGATAGGATCCATCACACCATAGACGACTCGCTCACCAGTGTTTTTGTGGAGGACAACAACAGGGCAAAGTATGGTAGGGCACTGGACGTTCTAAAAGAGGAGCTATCCAGGCTCACGGTGAAATATGGTAAGAGGGGGCAGCTCATAGGTGTTGGGCACGCACACATAGACACCGCTTGGCTGTGGCCGTTCGAGGAGACCAGGAGGAAGGTTGCGAGAACCTTTTCCACCATACTCACCCTACTAGACAAATACGACTTCCACTATATTCAGAGCGCCGCAATATATTACGAATGGGTGAAACACGATCACCCAGAACTGTTTGGCAAAATCGTGGAGAAGATTGGGGAGGGCAAATGGGAGCTGGGCGCACTATATGTTGAGTGTGACACAAACATGTTGTGCGGTGAGTCTCTGGCCAGACAGTTCCTCTATTCCCAGAGGTTCTACAAGGAGAATTTCGGTGTGGTGGCCGACGTTTTGTGGTTGCCAGACAGCTTCGGGTTCACAGCAACACTGCCCCAAATAGCGAGGCTGGGGGGAGTCAAGGCCTTCGCCACACACAAGGTGTTCTGGAATGATACCAACACCTTCCCCTACAACGTGTTTAGGTGGGTTGCTCCAAACGGCGATTTTATACCCGCCGTAGCGTTCGGCCATGGGAGGGGTGGGTACAACTCGGATTTCTCAAGCACCAGTGTTTTGGAGCAGTGGGCCAATTGGGGTGCGAAGAACCAGCCTATGCTCTACTCGTATGGGTATGGGGATGGTGGTGGGGGCCCAAACGAGGAGATGCTGCTTAGGGCTGAAGCCATAAACACGCTTCCAATACTACCCAGAGTAACATTGGGGGGCACACGTGGGCTACTGTCAAAAATCACTCCGGTGGACGAGTGGAGAGGCGAACTATATTTGGAGACCCATAGGGGGGTGTTGACCTCCCACTCCAAGATAAAGCGGCTCAACAGGAGGTGTGAGGTTGCTCTGAGGGAGGCTGAGCTGTGGTGCACCCTTGCGGGCTCCTATGGTGGGGAGGAGTTTGCGAAGCTTTGGAAAATCTTGCTCAAAAACCAGTTCCACGACGTTCTGCCCGGCTCCGCGATCAGAGAGGTATATGAGGAGGCTTACAGGGAGCTTGAAGATGTGGCTGAGAGGGCCGATAGTTTGGCGTACAGCTCAATGTGCAGGTTTGTTGGGGGTGAGGGGGACTACACCTATATATTTAACTCCCTACCTTGGGAGAGGGCTGAGTACATATTCGTTGAGGGGATGCTTGAAGGGCAGCAGAGGAGTGGTGGGGGCTGCGTGGTGAAGGTTAGGGCTCCAGCCGTGGGCTACACCCCACTTCAACCACTCAAAGCTGAGGGGGAGGCGAGCATAACCCTCGTGGGCGACCAATACATCATAGAAAACAAGTATTTTGTGGTTAGGGTGGATAGGAAAGGGCGAATAAACTCGATTTTTGACAGGGAGGCTGGCAGAGAGGTTTTAAAGTCGGAGGGCAACCTCCTCGTGGCCTACGAGAATATTCCTGGGTGGGCTGATGCGTGGGACATTGAGAAGGGCTACGGTGAGACAAGCTTCACACTTGAAGCGGCCTCCACGGAAGTGTTGGACAGCGGCCCACTACTCGTCTCCGTCAGGTTCACCTACAAGTACAGGAAATCCGAAATCGAGCAGATTTTAAGGGTGTACAGCGACTCTAGACGCATAGACTTCTTAACCACCCTAAGAATGAAGGATAGAGAGCTACTCGTCAAATCCCACTTCAACTTCGACCTAAACGTCGACACAGCCGTGTGCGACACACCATTCGGCGTCACAGAGAGGTATACCTGGGGCAACACGAGTTGGGATAAGGCGAGATTCGAGGTGCCCATCCAAAAATTCGTGGACATGTGCGAACACGACTACGGCGTAGCCCTACTAAACGACGGAAAATACGGCGTATCCCTGCATGGGGGCTCCGTTGGGCTATCACTCACAAGGACCCCCATCTACCCAGACCCCACAACCGACTTAGAGGAGGTCTCCTTCACCTACTCCCTCTACCCCCACCAAGGCGATTGGAAGCAGGCCGAAGTGGTTAAGAGAGCCTACGAGCTAAACACCCCACTAAGACTCGTCAGGGGAAAAGCCCAGAGGGAAGGTAAGAGTCTGGTTGGGGTCCGACGCCTAATGTTGGAGGCCGTCAAACAAAGCGAGGACGCTGAAGGAATCATCCTGAGGCTCTACGAATACCACAATTCAAGAGGTGAAGAAACAATAGAGCTACCCTTCAGCGTGGATGATGTGGAAAGCCTAGACCTCCTAGAGCTAAACAAGCTTCCAAGAGAGATCACGGTTGAAGGAAACAGGATCAAAGTCAAGTATCTGAATAGGGACATTTTAACACTCAAAGTGAAGCCAAAACACTAAAACACGCCAACAGCCAATCCACTAGGGCGAACACCCCCTCCCCACTGCGCCACACGCGGCCCAACAAATGGAGGCCGCACACAAAGAGGTGTTCGGTCCAACCCAGGTTTAAGCCGAGCGACACCCCAACAACAACACGTGGGGTGGGTGAACACTCCAAGCACCACGCGAAGACCAGCGGCCCAGCCCACCCATACCAAAAGGGATAAACGAGCACCAACCAACCAATCACCAGCCCAACAAGCGTCCAAGCGGGGTTGGCTGTGAACACGGTCCAAAACAAGCGTTGCAGAAACCCAGACACGCCGCCCACCCTCAAATGGGGAGGAAAACGGGTAAGCGAGCCGTCAACAGCCCGGCCACGCCCAGTCAACAATGCCCTATTAGCTACTAATATGGCTATATTGCTCTGCCACTTTCTTTAAAATTGCTTCACACAGTTAACTATATAGGATGGGTAGCCCTATTAGTTACTAATATGGCTACCTGTAAAGTGTTCGACCCCTACCCAAAAGGCTCAAGGGACAACTTCTATGATCGTGAAGATGTTTTGGACAAAGTGGAGAGGCTTGCCGAAGGCAGGTTCTGGCCTCTGCTATTAGGCCCAAAAAGAGTGGGGAAAACTTCAATCATGAAGATAGCCACCAAGGAGTTGGGCGGGGTGTACATCGACGCTACAGGTATAACATCCATAAGGGAGCTGGGCAGCCTTCTCATACAGAACCTGCAAACATTCAGCGTTCAAATCGACCTAAAACTCTTCAAAATAGAGGTTCAAAAAAAGCCGCTAAACACCATTCAAACACTACTCTCCAAGCTAGACGACACGCTTGTCGCCGTCGACGAGATACAAAACATATCCACCCCATGGCTCATCCCACTATTCTCCACAGCGTACAACTCATCCAACGTGCGCTTCATGTTCACCGGCTCAATGATCGGCCTATCCAAAGTGTTAATCGGGCAAAGCGGCGCAGGAAGAATAGCCAAACAGTTCAAAGGCAGACCAATAGTGGAGGTCGACATGGAACCCTTCAACGAGGAGGAGAGCGCCGACTACCTAAGATACGGCGCCAAAAAATGCGACATAAAAATAAGCGAACAGGAAATCTCCGACGCCGCAGCCACCTACAGGGGAATCGTGGGCTGGCTCACCTACTACGGAAACCTACGAGCAATAGGCTACAACCACCAGCAAGCCAAACAAACACTACACAAAATAGCCCAAGGCATAATAGCGGACGAATACAGCCAGCTAAGCCCACTACAAAAAACAGTGTTAAAAGCCCTGACCCTAGTGGACCAAGCAGGATGGACAGACCTAAAAAAACTGTGCGAAGCACTAAAAAAAGCAACAATCGAAGACGCAGCATTCAACCACGCACTCCAACAACTAGTCAACGCAAAAATCGCAAGAAAACACCAAGAAAAATACTCGCTAATCGACCCAATGTACAACCTCGCCAAAAACCTAAAGTAGAACCCCAAAACAGGCAAGGTGAACCACACCCCACAAACACACCCCCAACAACCCACAAGACACAAAAACCAATTCAACACACCAAGAGGGGAACACAACCCAAAAAACCGCAAAACGGCGGTGTACCACACACACCTCCACCCAAGCCGCAAGACTCTCCCTATCCCGATCTCCACAGCACCCCCTCCCAATCACAAAACACTCACCAACACGTTTTGTAAAGGGCCTCATAACACGCGGCCAACCATCACCGCTCGAAGAGAGGTAACAATGGAGTATGATACCAATATATCTTGGACTCTGTTGTGTGAGCGTGAGGCTTGGGTGACCGCCACACGATCCCTGCCGCTAGAGTGCACCACGGCTACGAACCCAAAGCTCATTGTGTTTAAATACCCTCATCACAGTAAAACCCCCTTCCTCCACCTTGTTTAGCGACAAGCCCCAGCCATTTACAACCATAGCTAATTCGGAAGAATACTCGAACCCACCAACCTAGTAAAACCTCGAAAAAGAACCATCACTGATAACCTCAAACACTTTCCCCCATATCCAAACCCAAAAGATATAATGAGTTATCAACACGAATTTCCCCAAAACTATTGGTGGACTGACACTCAACACTTGACTGCTTTTCCCATATTGAACTCCGAGGCTCCACCATGGGAAGGGACATTAACCCCTCCCCTGTCATCTTCGGCGGGACCTAGATGTGAGCTCATCGACCAGGCGTGCGAAATCGACCACCGTAACCCCAAAGATTTTCTGCCTTGCTAATTCCAACTCGAGGCATTCCCTCAGAGCTTTATCACGAAATATGAGTATAACTTTAGCGCCTGCTTTAGCATACCCGGCCGCTAACGCAACTATATCCAAGTCGGTCCGTTCGACCATATGAATTGGTTTACACGACTTCCTCGCAATACACTCCCTCACCCCATCCACGATTCTCGAGATTTTGTGGTCTGAATAGTCCGGCTCCACCACCCTAAGCGCACCCGTGTTGAACAGCCCTTCAATTCTGTTTGCCGAGTCAACGTATCCAACCTTCCGAGCTTCTGTCACCGTTTCCTCGAACACCTTGGGTGGTGAAACCGAAATATTTTCGCGAAGATATATTTCAAGCTCGTCCAGGACCCCGCGTCTGTCCGCCTCGATCATCAGACTACTGTCTACGACCGTGATGGGCGGCAAGACCCATCGCCCACGGATACATCGAACCGATGTCGCTGAGCAGGATCTCAACCTCGTATCTGGTGACTTCGAGCTCCCTCGCCATAAGCCGTGCTGTGGTGTTACCTTTTATGTATGAATCGTAGAGCTCGACGAATCTTGCAAACTTCCCCAATCCATGCCGCTCAATAAACATTTTCCCAGCCGGCAGGTGGGCCGCGTCAAAGGCGGGAATGTTCCAAGGTGTGACCCTGAGTTCGCCGATGGCGGCTGTGTCAGCGAACACAACAAAGTCTGGGACCTTCACCACCTCGACCTTACCCCTCCTTTCCTTCGAGGCCAAGCCAACCGCAAAGAGCTCTGAGAGTAGCTTGTACACAGTCGACCTCGGAATCCCAAGATCCCCCCGTATCTCCTCCGGTGTGGCTTCCCCCTTCACCGCTACATACGCCAATATCCGAGCGCTCTGCCCATGAAACAACGGAAACAGCTTATCCAGAGCTTCTGTTTTTTCGATCGCCATTCTAAAATCCATAGACTATAGACTCACATAAGCCTTTCTTGGAACATCACAACCCCTAAGACCTCTATCGAGGATTCAGCACCGCGTCAGATCACGGTACCCCCAGAGCCATCCCAGACCACACACCCTCTTCCCTAGCTCTCCTCTAACACACTGCACATACTCTCTGACTATTTCAATCGGAAACCCATTTCAGCCAAAATAGCGGGGACCGAACAAGATCTTTCGGACAACCCACGTTATACGGATAGATAAAATAGTCCCCCGTTAGACTCTTCTAACATCTCTTGGGGACAAGCCCCCTAGCTCCACATAGATGCTCTACACAGCTGGGTTGCTTGAACCCTCGGCACACCAACACCACACTGGGCCACGGAATCATATGGCAAAGCAACTGTTCACATTTATTTGGTTATACATTGAATTTTTTGGTTTTACCCATAGCGTCGTTGTTACGAGTGTGGCGACCAAGTTTTACGCTGTCCTTGTTCGCTACACCTTAGTCTTCACCATAAACCTGTTTGTGTGAGCACACACGGTACAACGTGACACTACAGGTCGCCCCACTCCTCTCAACAGAGTAGAGTATCCTATTACCTCTATCCAAATCGTATGCGTAGAGGCCTGCCAGTGATCCGTGTTTACGCTCCCCCCATACCTCGGGGCGCGGATCCGATCTGAGCAACCTCAATCCTTCATATATTTTTTTTTGACAAGATGCTGGTTTGATTTGAGTTTTTTCTTCAAGAGCCTTTCGAATGTTTGTGTCGCTATAACCGTGTTCACCAAGAGCCACAGCCCCTATTCCAATAGTTTCCGTATGTATTGGCTCTCGTCCAGTTGGGGGTCAACAACCGTGTATCTCCCAGCCTTTATATCCTCTAGGCTTTCCAAAAGGTCTACTAGCTCTTCGTCGCTCAAATCATCTCTTGGTAGCTGTGTTAATAGGCCGGCGATTTGTTGGATTGGGATAATTATTTGCTGATCTATTTTCTGAGCCGTGTTTGGTAGGCTTATAACCGGCTGTGTGTGGACGTTTTGTTGCGCGCTCAAGCCCCACTCGCCTCCAGCGTCATTTTACCATCTTGGGCCACCAAAACGCGCCATTTGGAACCCACCCTATAGGGGAGGGGTTGCTCTGTCTTGATGTATAACGTGACTATGTTGGGGTAAATGCGCTTTTGGGGTTTTGACAGTGGTACAGAAGGTATATATTTCCTAAGCTCCTCATCCACCTCTACACTCTCGCCGAACTGTACTTGATACAAGCTGTCCCCAGTGTGACCTTCCACAGCTCTCACCACCTGGATAACCTCCACTTCTTTAGAATAAATCACGCGTGGTGTGTCCCCCATACCCACCATTTACATGTTCTTGCGGCTATAAAGTTTTACCTGATAATTCCCTGAAGCCCTCCATTGACTCTATCCACAGTTATAACATTATCTATTAACCAATTTCCGATGCGTCTAGCTGGTCCAAGATTATTCCAAAGGCCTCCCGCCCCAGCCTTCTCAACGATACACCCCACAATCCGAAGTCTAACCAGACGAATCCCCGCCAACAACGTGTTGGTCATCCGCGGCGCCATTCCAAGCGCCCCCTCCCCCTACTCTTCGCCGGACACGAGGAAAAAGCTGGACCCCGAAATCAGGAGGACACCATTCAAAACACAACTCAAATTCCTAGAACCCGGATAACACCGCCACCACCCACCCAACCAACCATCCCAATGACGCCGCCCCCCTTCCCTCCTCGCCAAAGGGGAACAGCTGGGCGCCGAAGACAAGAGGGCGATTAACGCCGAGGGTAGCGACCCCAAAACAAATGGGTTTGTGGAGATTTTAATACATATTTAAACGGTGCTCCGAATGTGAGCGCCCCAAACTTAAAACACACATCAACCAACAGTGTGCAATAAACAAACTCCTTCCTGCACGGCTGTCGCAGGAGCACAGGGATACTACGCAGAGTGGCTAACAAAGAGGCGGGAGTTAATGCGGTGTTTGGCGCCCCATCAAAGAATGGGGCTTCGAACAAAATCAGAGGCTTACCCAAAGAAATATATGATCACAGGGACCCATTATAGACCAAAGGATCCATTATAGACCAAAGCTGGTTTCCGACACATTCAGACTCTATGAGGTAAAGAAGCATTGGGGATGGCGCTTGCAAGGCTCACCGAAAACCCTCCCGACTTCGAACTGGTTGTGGGAAAACTAGAAAGCTAGAGTTCTCGCAGCGAAACACGTCGTATGGTGTGAGGCGTAGAGATCACTCAGCAAACAGGCCTCATGCCTGAATATTTATGAAACCACCATACATACCCATCACGAGCCAACCACCCGCTAGGCCTAGAGAACCACACACCAACATATATTACAATCGGGGTAGATATATATTCGTCTATAAAGTAGGGTTTATTACCGTGTCTCAGCAATATCCTTTGAACACGCTTTGGCTGGCTGCGAACATATTAGGGATACTTATGCGAGCCCTTGGGTGCTCCCTAAAGAATCAATAATTGTTTTTGTTGAGTGGGATCCGACAGTGGAGCCCGAGCTCCTCGTTGTGCGCTGGGAGAATGGTGTTGAGCTTGTGAAGACATTCGATGTGGACAAATCCGTGTTATCCTCAGCCGAACACTCTCGAAATCAGCTCACCGTGGAAAGAGACCAATTGATGCTTCCAGGCTTCGCGGGGTTTGAGGCACGCTACACCAAGCTCCCAGACAGCGAACTCGAATTGCGCTTCGAGTTCGAGCTACACTTTGTGGATGGATGTGTAGTTAATAAGAGCGCGACAACACGGGTAGTACGCCCTATCTTAGAGGTCGCCGACAACCCAAACGAAATCACGGTTGAGAGCAGCATCCACGAATCAAAACCAATTATCTTACACCTCGCGAATAAGGGTTCAGCCGACATACGCCGAAATGAGGCCAAATTATCCCTAGAAATATATTCGAACAAACCTTTGAAGGCAGAAGTGGTGACTGTTAGCGGGGCGGACACACCCAAACCGCTCTTTCACGACGCCAAAAGTTTAAATCACTACGGTGTCAAGCTGAGTGGATTGGGCCACGCTGAGCTCACAATAACCTATTGGTACAGCGACGCGTTGGGGAACCCCTATAGTGGCAAGTGTGTTATACGACTATATGTTAAAAGTAGAGTCAAAAAGGAGATCCCCCTCTATAACAAAATAGCGTCCTCTAATCTACCTGCGATTGTTACGGAAGTGTGATACGCATTTGCTTCGGGCTCGCTACTCTCAATGCTCCTACCAGAGTTAAAGGAAGTTTTCGATGAGCTTCGCTCTGGAGGCATACAGATAGATGAAGGCTTTGTCTTCAATTATCAAGACCTAGAGGCTGAGTATAGGTTTCAAATCCAGCTGGGATTAAAGACAAGTCGTCTTGACACATTAAAAACAATTTTACAATCCCACCTAGAGCGCACGATCGAGGTTAAGGATGTCTTAGAGGTCTCAGCGTTCACAATACCAAACTTTGAAAACCTTGTTGGGTTAGGCATAGTTAAGTTTCAGGGTGGTATCCTCAGGATCCCATTCCACGACATACTCAGACAGGTAGATTCTACCCTAGTCGTTTTAACATTTAGAAAGAGGGTTGGCCCAGAATTCAGGGATATAGTGAGCCCACACATCTCTCAGAGTACGAGCACTATTGGGGAGAAGAAAATCGCCTATTTTGAGGCCGTGCTCGACTACGCTGAACTTTGGAAGCAAAGTGTCACCTCTTTCAGTGTCCGCAACATAGTTTTTACGATCATCCTAGAACTCTATGACGCAGACCTCGAAGCGATGCTTTCCCAATCATTCAAGAAGCGTATTAGAGAGGTGGACGCTCAGATTTTGAAGGGGAACCCTGATGCCATAGCTTTCATAAACGTTTTAACCGAAGAGTTTCTAAAGTTCGAATCGGACGAAAGCACCCAAGAATATAGAGCAATGATAAGTTTCGATCCACCAACGGTCGCCGAAACACTCGAGGTCATCCCAAAAATGAAGTATCGCCAGCTAGGAGAATCCAATTACCCTCTAGTTCTACCTGGCTCAATCCAAGTAAAAACACGCACCAAAATCCCTGAAAACAGCTTCAAAGTCACCGGGAAGATTGAATTCGACCTCAGCCGTTTCAGATTATTCCTCGAACAAGTGGTAAAAAGGGTTGAGGAACGCACAGCCCAGCTTAGTGTATAACCACCCACAAGCGTGTGGCTGCCACCTGTAGTGAGCGCCCAGTCCGCCCACCCAATACTACACCGTTGGAACAAGGAGTCGGTGGGCAACGAGCTCGGAAACCAAGAAAGAGGCTCTGCACCCACTCAGGAAGGGGAGAAGCCCGGGTATGCGGAGGCGGGCGCAATAGGCATCACAGAACCCTTAATAGAGATATGGATCGGGTTGAAGGAGAACCACCGCTTAGAACGCAAGTGAACAGGTGTTCTGAGCGCCCACACACACGAATCACGACGCCCAGCACACACTTGGGGCAAGACTCTGAGGAGGCCTTCAGAGTGGGTCCTAAAGCCACATTCAGAGGGGAGTCCAAAAGGTGGATAGGTGAGCCGCCCAAGAGGATGAGGGCTCGGTTTACAGCCACCCCCCTTCGAGGTGGACGCCTCCATCACCCACCACAAAACAATCATGGTTGAGGCCGCCCCACACTAGCCCACGCGGACACACCAATATCCCAAGAAAAAACACGGCTACACCAGAAACCCACGTAGAGCACCCAAAAACCAATCTCCACCATCCCCACACAAACCCGAGAAGACCGCAGAAAACCTGGAATACACACCAAAACCCAAAACAACAACCACCTACAGGACGCCTAAGCTAATACACCCAACCCCCTCAGTGTACACCGCTAATGGCCTCTACTTACAGGCGTCCCCCTACTGCACTCCAACCCACCCCCACAGCTTAGTGGCACCCCCAAGCCATATGAGGCCGCCCCAGCCAC
>JAVZKQ010000061.1:0-12259 GCA_038884175.1 Thermoprotei archaeon
GGCCTCGGGTATGAAGCACCTTCTACTCGACCTAAGACACTTAGGTGAGGAGAAAATAGATGAGAGGCTTCCCATGATAAAGGAGATGACAATCAAGATGCTAAACATTAACCCCGCTAAGGAGCCAATACCCGTTAGGCCTGCTGCCCACTTTACGATGGGTGGAATACACACCAACATTTACGGCCAAGTGATGCTCGACGACACAAAAACACCCGTAGAGGGGCTCTGGGCTGCTGGTGAGTGTGGGTGTGTCAGCGTGCACGGGTCGAACAGGCTTGGTAGCAACTCGTTAAGCCAGTGTGTGATATGGGGGAGAATGACTGGTGAGGCTGCTGCTAAGAGGGCTTTGAACATGAGTCAGACTGGTGACGACCGCGCCAAGACCGTTGAGAGAGCAGAGGAGGAATACAAGAAGATAGTTAAACTATTGGACAATAAGGGCACACAGAACCCCTACGAGCTACGCTCAAAGCTTTGGGACACGATGGATACGTTGGTCTACGTCTACCGTGATACAAAAAGCCTATTGGAGGCTAAGAGCAAGGTAACCGAGTTGAAGAGGAATTACGCCGATATATATATTGCTGATAAGAGTAGGGTGTACAACACCAATCTGCGAGACGCCCTCGAGATCGGTAACATGATAGAGTTAGCAGAGGTGGTTATAGTAAGCGCGATAGCAAGAAGGGAGAGTAGGGGTGCCCACGCTATGGTTGAATACCCAAAAAGGGACGACACGAATTGGCTCAAACACACCCTGGCCTATAGGACAACAGAGGAGCCAAGGCTATCCTATATACCAGTAAAAATAACCAAATGGGAGCCGAAGGAGAGAACATACTAGGTGGTGGGTATGGCTAAAAGGTCGTACGACTTTAGAGGAAGGCTCTCCAACCTGGGCAGGTCGTGGAGGTTTGATAGGGAGGCGTTCATCCACGCGTTATTCTACCGCATACTCATACCATACACGATCGTCTACGGCGTTATCCTGCTTGTGGGAGTATTCGTGGGAAGCGTGCACTTCCTGCTGAGGCCTCTAACACTGGTCGAATGGGTGCTCTTTACCCCCCAGGTCTATGAGACCGCTAAAGCTTTCTCACTCATCGCAACACGTGGACAAGCCTTCGGTCATCTGAACGAGTCATACTTATTCCTAGTTAAGAAGAGGTATGGTTCTAAGTCGGGTGTCTACCGTGGCCTACCATACGTTGTAATCGCTTTGTGGATCGTAGGTTTTATACTTGCAGCCATATGGTGGTCCATATGAGAGCTAGCAGGATTATGATCCTAAGCTATCTGGGTATGGCGGGCGTACCCATCCTACTCTGGCTCATAGCTATCATGTCACCGTTTAACCAGACGGCAACAGCTAGGGATGTGTTGGCTTTTCTCGCTGCGCTTGGCGCTATTGTTTTCGGGTTTGTGGGTGTACGTGATGCTTATGTTCATGGGAAGTGAACAGCGTTGAGCGAATCTAAGACCGTTGAGATAAGGGTTAAAAGATTTGACCCTGAAACGAAGCAGTTTACCATTAAGTCCTATAAGCTCGAAGTGGACAGGTTCACCACGGTGCTAGGCGCACTCATAGCTATTAAAGAAAAGCAGGATCCAACCATATCTATGAGGTATAGCTGTAGGATGGGTATATGTGGCTCGTGCGGTATGGTTATCAACGGCAAACCACGGCTAGCATGTGAAACCAACATACTCAAAGAGGTAGGTGAGACAGTTGAGGTTGAACCTATGCTCGGCCACCCCGTGTTAAGAGACCTAGTGTGTGATTTCGACGAATTCTTCGCAAAACACAGGAGTGTTAAGCCGTGGCTCATAAGAAAGGATAGGGCTGAGAAGTTTAGAGCTGAGAAGGAGTATGTGCAGACGAGCAAACAGCTCGACGAGTATCTGCCCTTCACATATTGTATTAAATGTGGTCTGTGTGTGGACGCTTGCCCAGTGTCAAACCTAAACCCAGGCTTCCTTGGTCCCCAGGCGTTGTCCCAAGCCTACAGATATGTCGCCGACTCGAGAGACGAAGGTGCAAAAACCAGGTTGGAGCTGCTGGACACATTCGAGGGAGTGTGGGGCTGCGAATACCTGGGTGCGTGTTCGGTTGTCTGCCCCAAGGGTGTAGACCCAGCTCTCGCCATCCAGCTGCTCAAATCGAAGGTGGTCAACCCTCCTAAAGAGTGATACATATTAACAGATACAGTCAAACTTTAATAATTTTATAACGTATTTTTATTGTTATGTTATTGGTTTTAAAGTTGAGCTTCGACTAACTTTTATAACCCATCTCTAATTCGTAATTCGGATAAAGGTGTCCCTCAAAGGTTCCAAAATATGGGTTGACGGGAAGTTGGTCGACTGGGATAACGCGAAAGTGCACATTTTAACACACGCCCTCCACTACGCTTCGGCTGTTTTTGAGGGGATAAGGGTTTACAACACGCCGAAGGGACCCGCGGCCTTCCGCCTTAAAGACCACTTAAAAAGGTTGTTCGAGAGTAGCAAGATCTACATGATGGATGTACCATACAGCATGGAGGAATTGATCGAGGCCGTTAGGCTCACTGTTAACGCGAACGGTTACAAGGAGTGCTATGTGAGGCCCATAGTGTTTAGGGGATACGGCACGATGGGTGTGAACCCGCTCAACAGCCCGATCCAAGTGGCCATAGCGGCTTGGGAGTGGGGCTCCTACCTTGGCTCAGAAGCCGGGTCAAAAGGAATTAGGTGTATGGTGTCGAGTTGGAGGAGGATAAGCTCTCAATCCCTCCCCCCGCAGGCCAAGTCCACGGCCAACTATGCCAACGGTGGGCTGGCTAAGGCGGAGGCTGTCATGCACGGTTTCGATGAGGCCATAATGCTTAACGCAGAAGGATACGTCACGGAGGGAAGCGGCGAGAATATTTTCAGGGTTAAGAACGGTGTGCTTTCAACACCACCCGCCAGTGCTGGGGTTCTACGAGGGATCACACGCGACACTGTGCTCAAATTAGCGGCGGAGATGAACATCGCCACAGAGAGGGTCAACATAACCCGGGAGGAACTTTATACAGCTGACGAATTATTCTTTTCTGGTACAGCATCCGAGGTTGTTCCCATAAGAGAGGTTGATGGGAGAAGAATAGGCGATGGGTCAAACTACCCTATAACAGCCAAGATAAGGAAGCGCTACCTTGAAGTGGTGCACGGTGAGGTGGATGGACACGAGGACTGGCTGCTTTACCTGCGCTAAACACACACGTGGACAATCACGGATACGCTTTATCCAAGGTCATCACCATCATACACCTTTTACAGCTTGTCCCAAGCATCATGGCGAGAACAAGCTGAGAGCACCTCTAGTAACACCAGCCCCATTTTTTGCAATATATTGGTAAACATTTCTGGACAAACTTTTTACTTTTATACCCCTAAATTTAATAATGCTTTGTTTGACCACAAAAACCGTGTTCGCGAAGTTGGCGAACGCTTTAACACAATTCGCAAAACACTTGAGTGGTGTAGTTGGGGTTTTAGAAAAAACCAGAAACACCCCGTCACATAGGCGTGCGCCGGATGAACTTGGCAGGGAAAAAATTTTGCACAGCAACAACGCGCTTCAAGACAAAAAGAGTGTGTTGGTGGGTATCCCAGTGTACAACGATGAGAAAACTATCACGTGTTGTCTGGAAAACGTTTTAAACCAAACTCAAAGAGCGTGCCACATTCAAAATGTACTAATTGTGGCTAGTGGGTGCACGGATCGGACAACCGAACTAGTAAAGATTAAACGTAATCTAGATGGACGGATATTATTATTCGAGGAGGGCGAACGTTACGGTAAGGCATCCGCGCTGAATAGGATCTTCGAATTCTTTCGCGCCCATAATTATGACTACCTTATAGTTACAAACGGGGACGCGCTGCTGAGAGGAGACGCCGTAGACAGACTGGTCGAACACGCCGAGCGAACCCAGTCAAAACTGGTTTGCGGCAAACCTGAACCTATCACCGATCCACACACTCCGCTGGACGCCGTCTACGAGTTTATCTGGGGGCTTCATAACGAGTTTTTAAGGTTGGGCTACGGGTTTAAGAAGCCTCACTGCACTGATGAATTAATGTGTTTTTCCCACAACGTATACTGGAGTATACCGGTAGACACCATAAACGATGGAGCGTACTTCTCTATTCTTCTAGCAGGAAGAGGAGAGAAGAGTGAGCATTGCGCTAAAGCAATAGTGGGCGTCTCAGTGCCTCTAAGCATCCTTGGGCTTATAAAGCAGAGATCACGCATAATCTTGGGGCATATACTGCTCAAAAAGAAGCTTCACACAACCTCAGACACATTTGAGAGCGTGATGTTTAGGAAACCCCAAATCGCGGTCGGCATCCTTGTACACCAACTACTGAAACACGGTATAACATGTTTTATAAAGGCCGGTGCAATAGAGTGCATATCGTTAGGTGTAGCACTGCTTAGGTCCACATCTAACAATAGGGCTTGGGTGTGGGAGAGGGTTGAACACGCTGGAGCAAGCGTTTAGAAAAATCGTAGAACGGATAACCTTCTTTGTATCAGTGGCCCAAACCAATAATAGCGCAATATCGTTAGAAGACCTACTCGGTCTTATGCCGACTGGTCAGGTTAAAAACGTGAGTGAGTTAGAGCATATAATAAAAGAGTTTTTGAGCGGGAGTATATGCACGGATGGTGGCTACGCCTTTCGATGTGGAGCCTCAGACCTCGTTGAAAAAACTAGGCTCACCAAGCTTGAATCCGCCGAAAAAATCCGGCAAACAAAGAGTTTCGTAGAATCACACATGAAACTCTTTGAGAACACATTGATTGTGGCAATAGCTGGGTCAACCTCATACGGCTCAGCGAATAAAAACGATGATGTAGACATATTCCTTGTAGCCAAGAACGGCAGCCTTTGGAGCACACTCTTTAAGATTCTAATATATATCCGCGTAAGGAGACTACTAAGAATTGGTCGGGAGAGTATCCCCAACCTGTGTTTCAGTGTGGTTTATACAAAGCGTGGATTCGAGGAGCTATTAAGAGGTAAGCCTGACCCGCTCACAGCCAGAGAGCTCATAAACCTAAAACCCATCATAGGGGAGGAGGAGCTGGGCTGGTACCTTACACACACCGCGTGGATAAGAGATTACTATCCGAGATTCAACCCTACACAAGACAGCAAATCACCCAGCAATGCTTCTAGCGCACAACTCGCCGATACGCTACTCGGCCAGCTAGTCGGTGGATACCTGAACATGGTTGGCAAATTTAGGAACACTCTCTTTAGGTTACAGGGCAGGATGCAAGACGTGTTTCGAGTGATATACTCTAGGGATGGGCTTGTATACGAGTCTCAAAGATATGTGAAACTGCGGGCGCGTTACCGCGAGTTTTTTAAGGCCAACAGGTAAGTCGGTTGGAACCAATGGCGACAAGTTTTAGGGTTAGGTAAAAGATATATTGGGGTTGACCAACTTCATAGGGTATGGGAGAAGCCAGAGTTTACGCTGTCCATCGATATTCGCTAATATTAAATGTGTTGGTGCTCATAGCTGGAGCACTACTTATTGGGGGATTGCTTAGCTATGTTGTGTTCGCTCTAATGGTTATAGGTTCACTCATACTGTTCTTCTTAGCGTACTTGGGAGAAGAGAAGTCTTACATTGCCACCTCGGCGCTGGGGGCAGTGGAACTGGGATACTCCCTCCTTGTGAGCGCACTGTTTAGACCTTGGGTGTATGCCACCCCAACCTCCGTATACGGCGCTATACTCATAGTGCTGGGGATTGCAGCATTCATGCGTTTTAAACACAGTAGAGCTGAGGGTAAGAAGACACTCTCCGACTTTGTGCCCCCCGCCTTTGGATAAACGGTGCATAACTGTGAACCACAAACTGGTTTACGCGGTTGTTGTGGGCATTTTAACCATTTTTATGATTGGTTTAACATTCAACTTGAGCGGTAACCCCCTATATTCGGCGGTTGTGGGTGGGGTGGTCTTACTCTTTGGTTGTCTTGTGCTACGCGTATCAGCCCAAACCTGAGAGCCTAGTTCACACTCTTAGCTAAGCTCTTAATAAGTCGAAAATCTTTGAAGCACTCTTGTAGCACGGTTTTATAATCCCTTTGGCCCTCCTCTATACCCTGAAGCTTTTCTTGGAGTGCGGCGGTGTACTCTTCACCCAACACTGTGGTCAGACTCCTTAGCTCGCTGTTAAGGAAGCCAAACACACTTCTACCCGTTGTTGTTGGCACAAGCCTGTTTAGTGGTGTGGGAAAAATATAGCCGTGCTGTTTGAGTTTCTCAATTGTGGACGCATATGTGGATGGCCTACCAATCCTCTTCTCCTTCATATACGCAACCGTGTCGCCTTCCGTGGGTAAAGGCGCCGTAGAGGACAAAGCATACCTTAACTCCAAAACACGCAGGCTTTGACCCTGGGCTAATTGGACACTCATACGTGGTGGGCTGACACGTGTAAACCCATCCACCACAACATCAACATACCCCTCCACTACAACCCGGAAACCCTCAACTTCGAGCTGGGCTTTTTGCTTAACCAACACAGAAGGACGCATCTGGCTGGCTATAAACCTCCTGAATATCAGGTCGTAGAGCCTCAAATGCCTATAATCCAAGTACTCGGCTCCCTGAATCTCTAACAAGTCGATTTGGCGCTTCAATTCCTCCGCGTTTAGAGGCCTAGTAGGCCTAATACACTCGTGCGCTCCTTCTTCACCCCACTTCCTAGGCTGGAAGAGCTCTTTCCACTCTTTACCCCACGTTGATTCGAGGTAAACTCGGGCTATTTCAACGCCAGCCGAAGACACGTGTGTATGGTCTGTGCGGTGATAGGTTATTAGCCCCGCCTCGAAGAGGTCTTGTAGGCGACGCATTATTTCGCCCACGGACCATCCAAAGCCGCGCGACGCGTCGGCGAGTATCGTGTCGGTTGTATAGGGTGGGGGAGGCTTGACATCAACCCTCTCCCTTTCCACAGAGGTAACAGTGACCGTCGAGTTGGTTAGACGCTCCCGTAAACTTCTTGCCTGTTTTGCATCCAGTTGCTTGAAGGGGATAACTATGGAGGCTACGAGTGTGTGGCCCCCACCAGCATCGCACGTAAGCCTAAAACTCCTAACCCTGTGGGCTTTAAACTCTTCACTCCTCTTGATGACGTAGCCGAGGGCGGGTAGCTGAACCCTCCCAGCCGGCACCCGCAGCCTCTCTAAGCCACGCGTCAAAATTTTGTGCTTATTATTTGTGAGTAACTCTGTAAGCCCGTAACCAACCCACCTATCATCTATCCTCCTCACTATCTGCGCGGTAACCATGTTAATATTTATGTCTGACGCGTTGTTTATGGCTTCTAAAACCGCGTTCGGGGTCACCTCATGGAACCTAACCCTCTTAATATTCGCGGTGAACGGCGAGAGAAGCATAGCTAGATCCCAAGCTATTTTTTCACCCTCCGCGTCCGGATCTGTCCCAATATAAACAGTGGGCACGTCGGCTGCCACTTTACTAATAGCCTCCACAACCTCCATAGAACTTTGAACATCCCCGGAGCCACACTTGGGGCAAACCTTCTTTGTGCCTGTGAACTGGGCACCACAGCTCATACACCTGCCAAGAAAGTCGTAGAGGGGTACAAAGTGGTTGTTCATTCTGAGCACACCATAATTCCCCTTTTTGCCAGCTTCGTTGGGTAAATCAATAATGTGGCCTCCAGACGAGGTTATGGTAAAGAGGGTGTTATTGATTACGACCTCATAGAAAACTTTACCCTTTACATAAAGCCTTCCGGGTCTACCAAAGAAGTTGGCTATTGTTCGAGCCTTGTTCGGCGACTCTACTATAAGCATGGCCGTCTTTATGAGGTCGGACTCCAATTCACCACTCAGGCCTAGCCTACGATCCTCATCCACCTCTCTCAAAACATTATCAAGATCCAACTCTTCAAACTTATACCACTGCGTGTTGGGTGCCGCTATCTGCATTGCCCTCTGTAACGCGGACATAACGCGCTCGTTGTCGACAAGCACAATAGACAAACCCTTAGCTATCCTTCCACCTAAAAGCCTGCTCGAGCGACCGCTCGCCTGAATGTACGTTTTAACGTCGGGTGCAAGCACAAGCGGTCCATTGGGTGTCTCTTCAATTATCAGCCTATCAGAGCTCGCCAACTCACGCATCATGTTTGGTGTGGCGAGCTGGTTATGGAAAATGGTTCTACCCACACCTATTTCTTCTTGGATCTGACCCAAATAGCCTGTGAGCTGTCTGTTTTCCTTTATGGCGAGCGCTACCAGCCTCAAATCTGATGGGGAAAGGTTCTGCACCATCCTCCGTAGCTTTACTGCGTGTTGATACGCCCTCTGCCGCTCGTTCGGGTCTTTTATGAGCTCTGACATGGCGTACAGAAGCCTTATTATCCCAAGCGGTGAAAGCTCCTCGTCCTCAAGCCTACTCGCGAATTTGGGCACACCCACAAACACCGTGTATCTCACTGACTGAGGTAGGTCTATGCCACGCACAAGCTTACCATAGTAGCTAGCGGTACCAATGAGAACATCTATTTTCATCGATGCGAATTCATCCACATGCCTATGGAAATACGACTTTGCCTGCGACGCCTTTATTCCCTCTTGATTCAGAGCTTCTTCGAGCTTTTTGGCTGTCTCTTTACCGTAGTCTTTCGCCAAAAAGATGAGCCCTCCTCTTCCAAGCCTTTTCACAAGGTTTACCACCTCCTGCACAACGTCTCCTCTAATCTTTGTCTGAGCGTCCACAATGTTTCTGAGGTAGGTGGTTGAAGAACCAGCATCGAAGCCGAAAAGCTCCCTAAAAACCTTCACCTTTAAGCCGCGAGGCCTAGCGGTGGCGCTGGATACGATAAGCTGTCCAAGGTTAGTGTGAGAGCGCTTGTATTCGTCTATCTGCTTCCTAAGCTGCCTGTACGTGCTTAGTAACTCCTCCACTTCTTCCGTTCTTCCTTCGCCTTGTGCGAACAGTCTTGCAAGGCGGATGCGTACGAGTATTGCTTCAGTGGCCACCTTCTGCACCTCCTCACTGAAACCTAAGAGGCGTATAACCCTGTCAATATTCACACTCTTTCTTAGTAAGGCATCCACGTCGTCGACAAGTATTAAGCCAAACTCCATTTTGCGCAGGCGCTCAAAGAGGTTACCTAAGCCGGCCGCGGTGACCACCACTATGTTGGCCGAGGCTTCATCAACCATCTTGAGCGCTTCCCTCTTAGCCTTATTTGTTTCCTCACCGTGTAGTTCTGCGACCTTTAGCGAACCGTCAAAGACTCCCGCGTATCTTTTAACCCAGCCAGCGGTCTGACGTGCCAACAGCGCTGTGGGCGAAACCATAAGCACCCTTTTACCCGTCTTCGCCATGTACACCGCCAAAACACTTAGGAAGGTGGTTTTACCAACACCCGTTGGTGCTATAATCGAAAAGCTTTCACCCCTTAGACACCTTTTAGCCCAAGTTATCTGGGCGCTCCAAGGATCCTTGGATGTGAGTGTGTGGAAGACTTCCACGAAATTCTTGGCTTTATCCTCAATGTTGACTATTTCTCGGTAACGGTTGAGTGTGCCTTGTTTTTCGAGTTGAGAGGCCACCACACTGTGCCACTCTTCGATGCTACGAGTTGTGGGGTCAACTGGTTCGGGTAAACACTTCTTGCATGGTATGCCCTTCTCCAATCTGCCGCTTGTAATCATCCCACCACAGTTTGGGCATGCTGATAGGAAAACTGCTAAATCACTCAATGCTGCCTCACTACTCTACCATAGTTATATAGACTTTTTGGACGAAAAGATGAGGAGCACAGGGTTCTAAAAGGTTTTACGCTAGAGGGTTTACATACGGCTACGAACCACTGTGTTGGGGGGAAGCACAGAGTTGGTTTCAACCCTCGATGAGGGATATAACACACAGTTTGCTCCTATCCTTGCACCATTTCCAATAACTGAGCCCAATTTATGGATTGCTTTACCATCCCTTATAGTGGGCTCAAGCCTCGTAGGCCTCTCAGAATCTCGTAGAACGCTCAGGGTTGTCACATGCGGTTCAAACACAACCCCAACTCCTACAACTGTGTTACCTATAAAGCAACCCCTACCAACCCACGTTTTGGGTCCCAGCACGCTCCCGCTCACCTCAGCGTACGCGCCTATTGACACACCTTCTTCAATGGAAGAGTAGCCGTGCACCAGGGCGCCTGTGCCCACATATGCGCCTCTCCCAATATAGGCTGGCCCCCTTATTATGGCATGGTGGTCAACCGTAGCCCCATCCTCGATAATCACAGGTGGCTCTATTATGGCTGTTGGGGATACCTTTGAATGAACACTTATAGAGCTCTGCCTCAATTCTCCTAGGAGCTTTGAGGATGCTGTGAGCACATCCCAAGGATAACCCAAGTCCACCCATACGCCATCCCACACGCTTATTCCCAGCGTGTAGGTGTTGGCGAACCTATTGAGCACGCCGATAAACCCTTCTTCTGCCCCAAAATCAAATATAGATGTTGGGAGCACGAATGAGCCGGCCAACACGTAGCCGCCGAGATCTGGATCTAATGATACTGGTTTCTCAACTATCCTCTCTATTGCGCCATTAATTCCAAGCTTGACCACGCCGTAGGTGGTAACATCCTTTTGTAGCACAACTGAGGCAACTGGGTAGCCCGCGGTTGACGAGTCTTCTATGAGCTTCGTGTATAAGCCTGGGGTTGAAACTATATCCCCATAGCTGAGTAGAAAACTACCATCACCCACACGGCTGACAAGCGGGTCCCTAGCCGCAAGTAGAGCGCCCCACACCTCCCTGTTGGAGCCTTGGTCGACAACTACAACTTCGAGACCGAGTTCGGCGCCAACCTGTAGTGCTCGCTGCTTGAGCTGCTCGTTTCCCTGAACCACAACAACTACTTCTTCGATGCCGGCTCCCTTTAAGCCGAGGAGTATGCGGGTTATCACGTCCACGCCCAAAAGTGTTATAAGGGGTTTGGGTAGACCCACTGAGAGGGGCTCCATATCTCTACCGGAGCCTCCACAAAGCACAACGGCGTGCCTGATGGTGGAATTAACCGAAATCATACTCCTCACTCCACGGTTACGGTCTTCGCGAGGTTGCGCGGTTTGTCGGGATCATAGCCCCTAATCACAGCCAAGTAGTATGCGAGGAGCTGTAGCGTGGGCGCAAAGAGGATAGTGTTGATTAGGGGTTGGGATGACGCAAGCCTAAATGTATAGTCGAACCCTGTGATGTCAGGGTCTCCGCCTGACGGCATTATCCCCACCGTGTACGCGCCCCTGCTCTTCATCTCCATGAGGTTGGAGGACAATTGGTCGAAGGTGGACGTGTCGGATGCCACGAACACTACTGGAAACATGTTGCTCACCAAGCTTATCGGTCCGTGCTTGGATTCCCCTGCTTCATACGCTTCACAGTGAATATAGGAGACCTCCTTGATTTTGAGCGCACCCTCCCTTGCAAGCGGCACACCCATACCTCTACTCAAACAGTACATGCTCGACTTATCCCTGAGTATGCGCGCCAACTCTTTAGCGCTGGGCTCAGAGACATTGATGTTCCTATCCACCAGTTCTGGCGCTTCTTCGAGGTGTTTTATGAACTCCTTATATTCATCCCCACCCAGTTTCCCACTCATCACCCCCAGCTTGGCCGCAAGGAATACGAGTGACGCCACCTGTGCGGTGAACGTCTTAGTAGCTGCAACACCGATTTCTGGCCCAGCCCTAGTGTACAGCTGCATATCTGATTCACGCGCTATCGCGCTGTCCATCACGTTTGTGAGCGCTACAACCTTGGCTCCACGCCTTTTGAACTCCCTGAGCGCGAGTAGTGTGTCTATTGTTTCACCAGACTGGCTGACAGCTATCACACAGTCTCCTTCCTCAACACCCAAGCCGTGAAGCGCGTATTCGGAAGAGATGATTGGATACGAAACCATACCAACAAGTTTTAAGAGCGCGTCTCTAGCGGCGAGAGAAGCGTGGTGAGCTGTGCCCGCCGCAACCAGGAACACTCTGTTTGAGGAGAATATGAGCTCAGCACCCCTTTGATATGAACCGTCATCCAGGAAAGACTTCACGGTGTCGACAAGGGTGTTGGGTTGTTCATGTATCTCCTTAATCATATAGTGAGGATAGCCACCTTTACGCGCAAGCTCAGGGGTCCACCCGATTTTGCGCACTCTAGAC
>JAVZKQ010000062.1:0-12203 GCA_038884175.1 Thermoprotei archaeon
CCATCCTTCACTCCACGCTAGCGAGTATCCCATTCGAAGTACTGTTATTTTGTTGTCATCTATTGCAAGACGATATTCGATTTTCCTTGCATCGCCTTCACACTGATACAGCGGCTCATTGTCTTCTATGTCGAAAAAGATATCTATGTCGTTTATCACTTTCATGATTGTAATGGTCGCCTTTTCGAGCTTGTCCGAGGCGCGTGAAAAATCTTTGGAAGAGAAAGTGCACAAATGGGCAAATGCGGTAAGTTGAGTGAAGCAATGTACTATCGTTCAAAAGAATGTTGGGGAATTAAGCGTTATCAGTCCTTAATATCAGTATTAGATAAAATAATTGGCAAGGTTTTCACATATAATATTTTGGGGCCCATTGCTTTTGCACGGAGCCCAAGTCAGCTTTTCAAAGGGACACACATCTTAATTAATGATTTAAAATCGGATTAAATTCCATTGTCACGAATAATAAATTTATGTAACACTGCAATTTTTTCTATAACTGCCTTTTTAAGATTTAAAACTTTGCGGGTCGTTAGTACAAAATAAGAGATAATTATCACTTTATTACAAATAAGCCTCTCAACAACTCAGCAACGAAACCTCTACATATCGACTATAATTTGATTCGTGCAACAAAGCGCATAAAACAAAATGTTTATTTGCGTGGACGATGTTATACATTTTGTGTCTATAAAGCTGTTGGGAGGTTTAGGAACTGTTTTTTTCTTCTAACTGCTCAGCTAGTTTCGGCAAGCTCACCTATAACTATATTCCGTGTTCTGGCACACTCACTTATAGCGGCACGGTGCTGGACCAAGAGGGCAACGGTTTGGGAGGCGTTTGGGTGCACCTTGTCGCCATCTACCCCTAATACTGGGTCTGGCGGAAGCGCTGAGACGGACGCCACAGGTCACTGGTCCATAACTACCACAGCCTGTCCATATAACGCATACTTCTACTGGCAGTCTATGGATAATGGACCAGAAATACTATACGTCCACAACATACCTCAACAATCCACAAACAATGTGCCCGTATGGGTAAATGTAGAACACGTCAACCTCTTATATGAGTTTCCAAATACACCGAATGCCACTATTGGTGTTGAAATGTCAACAAGTTTAATGTTTAGCGCGAATGCACAGGTGAATGGCGGAATACAAACTGGGTTTCTCGGTGTTAATTATGCGGGATATATTGGCACCACGTTGACTTTAGGTTCTGGTTGGAGTTTCTCTGCGAGTAAGCCTTACGTGCTTTATTACGTAGCGGGCATGGCCTACAAGGTAGAAGATATAAACGGCAACTCCGTGATATATGTTCAGTCTTTTACCACATCAAACCCACAATCGAATTATACCAGTGATTACCTCACTATGAGCCAAGCGATATCTAGAGATGAAGCTCAAGGCATATATCCTTACGAACAGATTATTCCCACAGGTACTTTTACATTTTATAAAACAATCAATGGTACAATAACTCTTGATAGCCAAGTCAGCGTTACCGCGTTTGATGTGACGCTTACAACGGAGGTTAGTGTGGCGCAAGGATCCCAATTAACAATTTCCTATAGCATAACCAATAACTCCCCGTATTATCAGTGCTATGTAATATATTCCGAAGGGCCCGAAGTGCATGTTTGGTATTACGGTCAGGGTCAGTGTCCCTAAATTCTGTAAAGGGTGATGGATCATGGCTAGTTCTTATAAAAGCTATCTCGGCTTGTTTCTTGTCGGCCTATTGATGGGTGGTTTGATTGGTGCGGTTGCAGAATCACACTTTCTTGCGCGTGAGACCATGGTTCACACCACGTCTACATCTTCCACGTCTTCGACCACATCTTCCTTTACGTCTTCCACTACGCAGAGCTCTACGACCACCACCTCTCAGAGCCAGCCTTTAAACACCTATTGCACAGGACCTAGCGGAAATATTATCGGTAAAGTGGGTTTCCCAGCAAACACAACAGCTTGGCTGATAAAGCTAATGAACGGTGGGGTGTATGGATCCGTGTCTGAGATCGACGACGTGTTACTAACAATACTTCAACCCAGATTCTATACTAATTCGACATTTCTAGAGTTCGCGTTCAGATTACAGAAGAACAGTTACTTTAACCCTGAAATGTATGGGGGTGACTTTAACGCTTCACCAAACTATTTGACATATCCTGTAAAGGTGTGGATCGGCACTGAGAGCGGTTTTCTAATAATGCTCTTTCAGATCTTATACTTGTACGGGTCGCCGTACGGAAACAATGCGAGTAGGGGTTCAAACCAGCTAACCATATTTATCCACCTGGCTAATTGGAGTGTTGGTGTGATAGGTGATAGCGATATGCAACCGTCCCCCGATTTGGTCGGGGACAAGGCGGTTCTCAATGGTAGACCGTTGCAGACAAACGATGGCTGGTATGTTTACGGCACCTTGAACTTTCTTGGGCCGAACCAGACATACTATGTTGGCCCTCCGACGCTGCAGTATCCCTTTGGAACGGCACCCTACAATTCTCCAGTGTCTTTCAATCGAACCCAGCGTAGCAGCTTCTATTTCTTTAACTCGGCGATTCTGGGTGGCTTCAACGGCCCGCTCATGACCAGATACCTGTTCATGGTGAACATGTCCCAAATGCCGCTAAAGACTGGTTGCAACAACATCAAAATGATGTTCGACCTAAACACATTCCTTCCAAATCCGTTTTACTACCCGAACGGCACTATGAATGCCATGAACCTCATTGACAACTATCCAAGTCATTTACCCAACGGGCCGCTCAACTACTCTGAATACCTAAACTACACCCTATATATCCCTTAAAGAGGCTAAAGGAAAAGACGCCCACATATTTTCCAATTGTTTTAGGGTGTAGTTTACCTAATTGTAGCTTTATCCACACAGAGTTGTTCCTTAGTACCCCGTGAAAACGTCTAGGTCGGGGTTGCGTCCTCGAAGGCTTCCTAGCTACGCATACTTTAGGTCGCCTTACTTCGGATTAGGAAAACACTTTTGGCGCTCGCGTGGTCGACCTGTTTATAACGAAGCGGGTGACGCCCGGTGGAAACCCCTACTCTGGCCTAAATAAACCTCAACTCTAATTGTGCTCAAAGCATATAGAGCATAGCAGACGCGCTCTAACCCTATTTTATTCTATAATTGTTACCTCATACACCTAGCTCTCGTCGACGTGGTCGTGGACTGGGAATGGGTGGCTGAATCAACCACAACTATTCCCGCCTTTTTCTGCACATGAATGGTTAGACTCCGCAGAAAAGTTAAATGTGGGTTGAAAGCTGCTCGGCGATATACTTGCTTTACAGTTCAATGCTTGCACTGGGCCTATGGATTTAACGCCACGTGGCAGCGTGATACAAAAACATATAGTGTTTTATAGGCAGGTATTAAACGAGGCGGCAAACAATTTAACCAAAGTTGCAGATATGGCTGGCTTTTCCCGCTGTTGTTTGGTTCGTCACCGTGTTGGCAGCACAGGAATTAGTGTGTTTACTCTTTTTCATGTATAAAAGCTTTATATAGGTTGATTTGTTTTGCGGGTTATGGCTCGGATTGTTCTGTTCGGTGGCTCTGGAGATATGGGTCAGGGGATTCTTGAAGATCTACTCGTTCATTCTGATGGACATGAGGTGGTTGTTTTCGACCTTAACACTCGGGGTGCGAAGGAGGCTGTGGAAAGAGTTGGGGGTGTGGGGCGTAACACTGTTTCGTTTGTTGAGGGTGACGTTGGGGATAAGAGGGCGGTTGAAGGTGTGCTGCGGGGCGCCGACGTGGCTGTGAGCGCGGTCGGGCCCTTTTACCGTTTCGGGTTCGAGGTTGCCTCAGCCGCCGTTCGTTTAGGGGTTAACTACGTGGATATTTGTGATGATCCAGACGCCACACAGGCTGAGCTTTCACTGGATCGGCTTGCTAGGAATAGTGGTGTTATCTCAATTGTGGGTATGGGGTGGACGCCCGGTCTTTCCAACTTGCTCGTGAAGTATCTTGCCTCCTCGTTTGATGGGGAGGTGGACGTGGACATATATTGGGTGGGTTCAACCACTGATAGTGAGGGGGTTGCGGTTATTGGCCATGTGTTCCACGTGATTAGCCGCGACACATATATGTTTCTAGACGGCCACTGGGTTCCAGTGAAGCCCGTCACGGGTTTCGAGGAGGTGGCCTTCCCTCCACCTATCGGCACTGTGCGCACCTATTATGTTGGCCACCCAGAGCCACTCACCATCCCCATGTACCTGAAGGTAAGAAGCGTGCGCTTGAAGGGGGCGCTTATCCCAGAGGAGATGAACCATATCGCAAAGATGCTCGACGACTTGGGCTTCCTAAGCGAGGAGGGCCGTGTAAGGGCGCTGATGCGTGGTCTGCACCCAATCCTCCCCCAGCTTAGCAAGCTTGGCGGTAGAAGCCCTCCTGTCTCTGGCGTGCTAGTCAGGGTGCGTGGGCGCTCTAAGGGTGAGGAGCGAGTGGCAAGCGCTGCGTGTGTGGACTCTATGCGGCGCCTGACAGGCATCCCACCGGCGGTTGTGGCGGTACAACTCGCGGAGGGGCGGCTACATGCGGAGCCCGGCGTGTATCCTCCTGAAGGCGCAGTGGATCCGAAGACCTTCCTAGAAGCGTTGCGACTTCGCCAAGTCGACGTCGAGGAGGAGTGATTATGCCCGCCGCACGGGAGCTTTTGGACGCGCTCTTATCATTTAAGGATACGGTGAACAATAACAGAGATGTACAGCGAATAGTTAAGGGATGGAACACCAAGGTGCTTCTTTGGGCCAAGGATCTTCGCCGCGGCTTCCTCCTTATGGTTGTAAACGGTAAGCTGGAGTCAATTGCAGAGACGGAGGATGAGCGGGCGGGACTTGTGCGCGTTGTGGCCAACTCGGACGTTATGCTTCGAATGTTCACAGGTAAGGAGAAGCTTGCCAGGGCTTACCTAGATGGTGAGGTTGAAACATACGGCTCCGTGCGCGACATGATGAGGCTTGACGGGGTGGCCGCGATCCTATGGGGGTGAACGAAGAGTCGAGTCTTAGGCGGGCTCTAAAGTTCGTGCACTTCCTCGCGGCCTCGATGGGGACACCGATGGCTAGCTCGGTGTTCCTAAGCATCATCCTTATGGCGCTAGTGGCGAGGGACGGCACAGATCTACTCCTCTCGATTGTTCTGAGCACTGTTATTGTGAGCCTTGTGGCGCTCGCTTACGGGGAGCTTGTGAGCGTGCACCCAACAGCGGCGGGAAACAGGGTGTTCCTGCAACCACTAGTGGGCAACCGTTTGGCGATAACCCTCTCGCTTGTGTGGATAGCCGCGCTCATGGGTGGCGCGGGGGTTGAGGCTTTCATTTTCGGTGAGGTGTTAAACTTCCTCTACCCAGCACTACCCGTCTTCTTATACGTGGCCCTCGGCCTCGGCCTCATTATGTTGGTGAACATCGTGGGCGTCGAGGTATCGGGCCGCTTCCAGAGTGTGTTATCCTTCACTGTGGCCTCGGCGCTCGTGGCGCTTTCGGTCTACGCCCTGAGCTTATCGGGAGTGGGCCGCCTCACATTCGGGCCGCCAAACGCGCTTAGAATCTTCGTGTCCTCATCGATATCCGTTTACTTTTTCCTCGGATTCGCGAGGGTGACCACACTTGGGGAAGAGGCGAAGGACTACCGTAGAGCCCTACCGCTCTCGATGCCCACAGGCGTCCTCCTACTCGGCCTCGTGTTCGGCCTCGTCTCACTGGCCTTCCTTAAAGTAGAACCACTCAACGTTCTCTCAAACACATACGTCCCACAGATCCTGCTTGGCAAATACCTTCTAGGCGAGAGGCTAGCTGTGGTTGCGGCGCTTCTCAGTCTGCTTATGAGTTTTGGGGCTTTTAACGCAGGCCTCTTGGGCACCTCTAGGCTCATCTACGCGCTCGGCCGGGAGGGTGTTCTTCCCAAGGTTCTTGGAAGCATTAGCCCACGCTTCCTCACACCTGTGCGCAGCATCATCGCCCTATACTTTATCGTGCTCGGGGTGGCTGGGTACATTCTGCTCACGAAGGACTTCTCCCTGACGCTTCTATTAGCGGCGGCCGTGGACAGCGTGCTTTACGCGCTCGTGGCGCTGAGCGCCTTCAAACACCTGCGCACCTACAGGGCTGAAGACATACCTTTTAGACCTCGGGGCGGCGCAGTCCTCTTCCCTCTGGTCGCCGCACTCTTCTTCTTGTTCGGCGGCTTAATCTTTGCAACATCCTCCCCATACCTCGTCTTAGCGACCCTCGTACTCTTTGGACTGCTCTACTTTTCCGTGATGGTTAGGCTTCGAAAACCGGCTTAGGATACGGCCGCAATGGGGCCTAATCTGATCCTTTCCTTAGGATCGGGCTCATGTAGGAATTGCTGCTTGCGTGTTGAGTTTCCGCCAGAATCTGCTCGGCGTCCCACTTGGACCGGCGGGGATTGTGCTCAACTCTGTGTTATAGCAGTCTTTTGTGTATTGGGCGATTTCCTCGGGTTTGTTTTCACCGTGTAACCTTTCTAGGAATCCCCGCTCACACTCGGCTTCAAGGCGTAGGGCCCACGCGGTTAGCGTAGCGTGATCTCCCTGCCTGTGTCTTCTTTCTAGCGCCCACCAGTAGCTTTGAGCGTCGTAGCGGAATGACGCGGTAGTATAGGCTACAGGTTGCGCTCCAGCTACAATGTGTGGTTTGAAAACACTCACACAGGGTAAGGACGAACCTGTAATAAAGGCAACTGGTTTGCTCTCAACAAACGTTGTTATCATGGATGAAGCAGTTTGGTCTGGAGCTAGGGTTCCCCCCGCGTGCATGCACACGTTGCGCGCGCTACCAGCCCCATAGCCTCTACCTGTACCCTCGTGCGACCTGAGGATCGCCTTAGCATCATGGAGTTTAAAGCGCCTTTCACGGGTTCCAAGTAGGCTGCGTGTGCACGCCACACGTTGGGCGGCATGTGTGAACCAAGTGTACACCTTGGCCTGGAAGGCCCTTGCGAAGTCGAGCTTAGAGGAATGGTCCATAAAGCCCCTACGCTTCGCTTCCTCTTCGAGACCTTGGGAGGCAAGATCGTAGTCAGAGTGGATTGTGAGCATATTGGAGATAGAGTAGTGGTCGCGCACTTGTTTGGCCACCCAGAACCTACCTGCGGTCTCAAGCACCCATGCGGCCTCCCTGTCGGCAATTAGAAAGGCGTTATCATAGAACCACTCCCGCACAGCGCTGTTAGAGCCCCCCTGCCCATACTCCTCTAGTAGCCCTGTGATAACCCTGAGCGCGGTTTCCGCGTCCCTCGACCGCTCAAGCGCGAGCCTTAACATGTCCATGCCAAGCAACCCCCGCTTGGATGGCTTCTGGTTGGTGAAAACAGCAGTGTTGCCAATGCTCACACCATACTCGTTCACACCCATCTCAGCGCCAAACATCCAGTATGGGCGCGAAATGAGTATGGCGTAGGCTTCCTCTACTTCTGGCACCTCGACGTACGTGCACTCAACAGTGGGTTTGGTTCGACGCCTGTGGGGGTGGTATTCCACCACCTGCGCCTCGTTGGGCTCCCTGTCACTATTCTTCCCGAAGACCGTAGCTCCACCTTCAGCCAACTGGGGAAGGACTACAAACACGTCACACAAGCGCCTACACCATCGCTTCCCGCTGAGCATACACCCTTGCGGCTACATATTAGCGTGTTGGGGGTGGGCTAACAATGGATGTGTCTCTGGGGTTATTGTGTTGGCACCATGTTGTGTGTACTTGCGACCCGTGTTTTTGTTGAAAACACTTAATTGTTTTGTGCGGTAGTTTTGCTGTGCGCGCCTTGACTGGGTGTGGAGGAGGTTGGATGGGTGGACTTGTTACTCCACCTGAACCCTCTAAGGAGTCTGGGTATTATGTGTCGGGCAACTACTATTTTTCGCTCTTATTGAAGGGAGAGGAGTTGGATGTGTGTTTTCCGCTGTGCTCACAGAGCTCCCTATTCTGTTTTAGGCTCAGGGGTTTCTTGGATGAGCGTGATGTTGAAGGTGAGACCTGGTTCGGTTACGGGCGCAAAGATGGGAGTGGAGTAAAGGTTGTCGTGCCTCCAGATAGACCTGGGTTCCTCGTTGAGAACGGGGCTGAGAGGTTTCCCTCATCTGTCGGGGCTTATTCGAAGGTGTTCTGGGAAATGGCTCACGAGGCCTTTTCTATGAGTGTTAGCTGGACCGATAGACCTGTTTACTACTGCAAGCTCGGGAGCGTGTACCCCGCGATAGCGTTCTTGAGGTATAATAGCGATGTTTTCGTAGCTGTGGGCGACACGCCCGAGCGGGCGGTCCTGAGCACCGTACACCTATCTAGGCTTGGTGTGGAGAGGGTGCACAGTGAGAGTGAGGCGTGGTACTCGAGGTTCACATCCCTAGGGAATGGGCGACTCATCAGCAACGCGATGCTCGCCGTGTTCTATTCGAACTCCAAGTGTATGGATAGAGGTGATGGGTGTATTATGGCTTCGAAGAGCCCAAAGTATTATGTTGCGGGCGGCTTCTGGTCGAGGGACTTCGTGTTTTGGACCCTGCCCCTACTCGAAAGAGTTGCCCCCGAGAGGGTTAGAGAGCTCCTACAACTATTGTTGACTAAGTATTTTGGCGGTAGGGGGGTGCACGCTCTATACTTGGATGGTAGGGTGCTGTACGATGGCTTCGAACTCGACGAGCTCGCCGCAACCATCCTCAGCGTGTCTAAGGCTCTTGATTACGGCGTGATAGATGTAGGTGACGCGAGAACCTATTTGGACTCGATTTTGAAGGATCTCTCTATAAGGAAGGCGGAGGGCCACCATATATATTCCACCGAGCTTAACTCATCGGATGACCCCGCAGTGTACCCCTACGTGACTTATGATAACGTTGTGCTTTGGTACTCCCTCGTAAAGCTCGCCGGTTCTATGGGCAAGGAGGGGAGGAGGATTATGGATTTGGCTTCAGCGCTCAGGGAGGACGTACTCGAAAACATGGTTATTAGAGACGAGGAGAGGTTTTGTTATTCCACCGACCTTAAAGGCAACTATGAATCCTACGATGACCCTACTGGAAGCCTGCTACTACTCCCCTACTTCGGATTCATCGAAGAGGATTCCCAATTGTACCGTAACACTGTGGATTGGATAAAGTCGAAGAGGAACCCATACCTAGTTTCGGGTAGATATACTGGGGCTGGGAACAGGCATGTGGGCCACCCATGGGTGCACTACTACTCCTCACTTCTACTCTCAGGCGACCCCGAGGGGTTGGTGCTCACCGAGATGGAGCTCGATAGAGGGCTTGCGTGCGAGACGATAGACGAAAACACCGGCAGGTGTCTGACTGGGATACACTTCCCCGGTAGCTCGGGTTTAATGGTGTACTCGATCCTACGCTACCTAGAGGGTTCTCGGGGTCGACGCGGCCGCTTATAGGAAGACCGGGTTCGTGAATGAGAGTGGTCTAAGCCCACTCCACAACTCTATCCTTACAAATTTATCTCCCTCTTTCGGTTCTATGAGCCCTCTCTCCCCAGGGTTCTTTATAGTGTACCACCCACGGTTTGTGTACACTCTTAACTCAAGGTCCCCACGGGACTTCTCTATGGTGTAGTATAGGTGTTTACCCACCTCGATTATTACCACGGGCGACGAAGTTGACTCGGCGAGCGAGTATTCACCTCTTCTGAGGGTGCTGAGTAGTTCGCTTGGGGTGCTAGCATTCCTGAGGGCTACGACCTCTCGGTCAAGGTGGAAGAGCGCCCTGACATGGTAGTCGTTGCCCGCCATGGCGTATATCCTAAGCCCTTCTTCGAGGAGTTCCTGCCACTTGAGCTTAGCCCTCTCATTCTCCTTGCTCCAAGGCCCATTCCATATCTCAATCGCGTGCGCATATGTGTACGAGGCTTCCCCCCACCTCCACGAGTCCTTTTTGAAGGGGTGGTTTATGGTTATGAACGCCCCAGCCTGCCTCGCCATCGCGGCGGCTTCTGGGAAGCTTAGCGGCTTCTCGGGTTCAACACTTGGGAAGTAGCCCGCATCTGGGTCGATCCTTCTCTCTATCCAAGTGAAATTCGCGTGTCCTCTTTTCTGACCCCACTCCTCTCCAGCTATGAGTTGGGCGCCCTCCCACCTTTCCTGACCGAGCGTTGGGAGCGTGTTGTGGTCCGTGATGGCCACAAAGTCGACGTGTCTTCGGCGGGCTTCTTTAGCTAGGTCTTCTGGTGTGTGCATGAGCGCCCTCATTATGCGCCTCTCAAGCCTCCATACATAGGGGTGGAACACACCCTCCCCACTCAGCGCGTTAACAGAGTACTTCGAATGGGTGTGCATTTGAGCGTATTTTAACCCACTCATTTTCGACTGCCCATCTTGATGTCCTGTTTGAGGGGCACGAAAACGAAGAGCAGGGCGGTTATCAGTATTGAAACTCCCCCCACGACGGCGAGAAGCCTTATGAACAGGGTGTTGTGGGTGGGTTGAAACAGGTTTGTTATCCACAATCCGAGAACCAGTCCCGCGAGGGAGGAGGGCACCCTTTCGAGTAGTCCTTGCACGCCGAAGTAGATGCCCTCCCTCCTGTAACCCGTTATTGTCTCATCCTCATCTATGATCTCGGAGATTATAGCGTTTGGTAGTATAAAGTACGAGGTTAGGCCGAGACCCGCGAACACTAGGATGAGCACCATTTGGTAGACGTTGCCAAACCCCCTATAGGGTGTGACAAAGAATGCAAGCAGCATCGCTACACCTAGTAGCGCTGTGAAAAGCACGAAGGCTTTCTTTTCACCTTTTCTATCCGTGTACCTTACAAGGAGCGGTGAAAAGCCCACGGCAGCAATAACAGCTACCAGTGTGAACACGCCCACAAAGGCCTTGTAATCCGGGTTTCCTGGTAGCACTATGTCCTCAACATAGTAGCCGAGGGATGAAAGGAAAAAGTAGAAGCCGAACTGGAAGAATAGGTAGGCGGTTATGTACCTGCTGAAGGTTGGGTTCCTAAACGTCTGCGCGAAGGCGTGTGCAAGAGAGAACGTTGTTGGCGCCTTATCGATGTTTTGGGGCTCCTTCGTGGACGCGAAAACGGTTAGGAAGGAGAGTAGTGTAATTAGACCCATTACTAATCCAACAGCTGAATATGTGAAGTTTAGAGAGAACATGACGATGGGGATCACTGAGGCGAGGATTATACCGATTATTGAGAAGTAAGCGGAAATAGTTGTGAGCCTCACGCGGTCGCTGGATACAACCGCTATTTCCGGTATGAGCGCGAGATATGGGAGGACTACGTATGCGTAGAAGAAGTTGAAGCCCAACATGTATATGAAGAGAAGGATGGCGGTTCCCAGCCCGTGGAGGAGGGGGAACCAGATTAGGCTGAAGAACAGGGTTAGAGGGATGAATCCAGTTATAATAAAGAATCTTCTCCTCCCAAATCGGCTGCGTAGCTTGTCGCTCCAGTTGCCTATGGGCGGGTTGGCGATGGCTTGGATAAGTGTACCAAGGAAGAAGGCTGCGCCAACCGTGGACGCTGGGAGGTATTTTACTCCTTCAAGTGGCGCGTAGAATATGTATATGTATGAGGATATGAAGAATGTGGGCACAGTCACCCCGAGTTGGCCGACGCTGTATAGGATCTTGGATTTGAGGGGAAGCCTCTGGTCTACGCCCATCGCCTGATAATACCGGGTGAATTTAAAAACCTTGTGCGTTGCTCGGTGTGGCGCCCGAGAGCTTGCGCCACTAAGGCCTAATAGTATAAATATGGACATAGCGAGATTGTTAACAATGAAAGTTATAGGCGTACAGTTTGAGGTGAAACCCGAGGATTTCAGCCCAGCGGGCTATGCTAGACATATCGAGGATTTTTACAGGAGATCTGATCCCGGCGACCTTCTGGTTTTCCCAGAATATATAGGGCTGCTTAGCGGCTTAGCGGGAACCAGGGCTTCCGACCTAGCTAGTGCAATGCGTGAACTTTATGCCACGCATGAGGACGAGGTTAAACGTCTAGCAGGGTTCTATGTGGGTGTGGGGCTCCCCACCCTCATACTTCTCGCTTTAACAGACAAATTCGTCAATGATTTTTATCAAAGGTTTGCAGAGTTATCAAAAAAATATTCTACGTACACTGTGGCCTGTAATAGTATGGCTCCCTTTAACAAGAGTGGTGACCGCTACCTGCCCACTGAGGGGGCGGTT
>JAVZKQ010000063.1:0-11779 GCA_038884175.1 Thermoprotei archaeon
CAACGTGGGCGAGGTCTATGGCAACACCCACCTTATTCATTCTTTTCACGACTTTGTAGCCGAAGTCTGTAAGGCCCCCATCACCCTTCTCTTTGAGGCCTCCCCCAATCGCGTTTGAGTCGCTGTAGACTAGACCCATGCAGCGCACACCAAAACCGTATAGTATGTCGATTCTGTCGAGTTCGTTTTCAATCATTGAAGCACCCTCCAGGTGGAGTATTAGAGCTACTTTTCCCTCCCTGTGGGCGCGTCTAATATCTTCAACCCCCTCACCCCTAATCACGAAGTCTTGATGGGCTATGTCGCACAGACGCATCCCTATTTCGTACACAGTCGAATCCCACTTCCAGGGTGTATTAGAAGTAATCAGGTTTGTGCCATCGAGTAGGCCGTCGAACACAGCATCCAACCCTGAAGCGGCGAGTCCCTTGTAGCCAAGGAATATTCGGTTGTGCCTTACGTATTCGAATATCTCTGAGATGTTCTTGGGGTAGATAGAGGGGTGGTCGTGTAGTGATATTATTATACACTTCTCAATAAGCTGGTTCACCCTATCCTCTTCGTTCTTCGAAAGCTTTATTACACTTGATTTAACCCTCCCGATCTCTTCGGCCAATTCGAACGGTTTATAGTCTTCGCCCGCAGTCAGGTAGCTAAAGGAGTATTCTCCGCCATACTTTTTATGTGAGCCCATAACCAAAATCAGCACGACAAGAATATATGTATTGTTTTATATATGGTAGGCTAGCGGAGGCTGAAAAACCGGGCTATTAAATGTGTTTGCACCACTGAGCTGTTGACCCCCTAATGGTTTAACCCCACATTCTTTTTTCATGTTATTTTTGTGTGATGTGATGAAGTTTTTATTGTGTGCTTATCATGTTTATATGCGGGTTTGCGTAATTGGTTTTGTGAATCGCAACCTTAAGATTCTTTTGTGGTTTGCGAGGAACTACGCCTTAAAAAGGTACGATTGGCCAGCCTATGTAACATTTAAGACAACGACCTTCTGTAATCTTCGGTGCTCATATTGTAATCCCGCCTATTGGAATGGATCCATACCTCATCTTGACACTCAGAAGACCTTGAATATAATAGATAATATAGCTAAGTCAAGTGCTTACGTGTTGAGTTTTGAGGGCGGTGAGCCTACAATGCGTGAGGATCTACTTGACCTTGTCAGGCGAGCGAAGGAACACTCCTTCTATACTTTTGTGACCACGAATGGTACGCGCTTAGACAAGATCCAGCTAGACAAGTTAGCTGAATACTTGGACTACCTCCACATATCCATTGACGAGTACCATAACAACATGTATCTCTATGACAGGCTTGGAGAGTTTAGGCGCGCTGGTCTCAAGGTGAATATTCAGGTTGTGGTGACTCGGCGCACACTGGGTAGGCTTGAAGATAAGGTTCGAAGAGCCAGGAAGTACAGGTTTAAACTGTTGGCTATGCCCGCGATTGACTACCCTGGAAATATTCGCCTCAGCCCCGACCCGCTCGAATATAGGCGTGAGATGGAGAGGTTGAAGAGACTCTACCCCGAAACGCTCAACAATAGCTTTGACTATATTGAGCTTTGGGAGAGAGGATACACGTGTAGGAGTATGGCGATACAGGTTGAGCCGAATGGCGACCTAGTGTACCCATGTGACTTTAAAGGTAAAGTGTTGGGCAACCTGACAACTACACCCCTCAACTCACTGCTAGCCTCCCCTAAGGCGAGGGAGCTTCGTGGAGTGTGCTATACGGGTAAACCCTGCGGTCAATATCTCCACATGCAGACCTCGGCTATGGCATCCATCCGTGGACTTATAGACTATGGGTTGCCAATGGTGAAGTGGAGGTTCACGGGTAGAGCATAGTCCGCTAGTAAAACCTCAGGCACACAAATCCTGTGTTGCGGGAGCCACTCTTTGGGAAAATAGCGTTTTAGTGCGCTTATGAGTATAGTTGCGGGTTTCGCCTGAGAATACCGACAGGGTGTAAGACCGATAGTTCAACCATTAAGGTGTTCCTATTGGTTTACGGGGTGTGAGCCAGATTAGATCACATTTGGCTGCAATATCTTGAATGCAATAATTTTTTGCTGCTATATGACTTTTGTGACTGTCAATTCTTTAGAGGTTTTTAGCTTAAGTATCGCACTGTTACGTGAGTATGGTTGATTTGTTTTCACTCCTCGCACCCCACTGCCATATGGATGTATAGCTGTGTGCTTTTGACCGTGAACACGGTTTTGGTGCGCACAGTGTTTGCAATGTTTGGCGTATTGTTCTTTTTCTGTGCAGGTTTTGGTTTCCAATTTGTTCATCCAAAAAAGTTATATTTTTTCATTGTTTTTTGGTTAATGTGTCTTCTGAGCTTGATGGTATTTATGAAGCCATTGATAGGAATATTGAGGAGCACGTCGGTGACATTTTGAGGCTGATTTCCCAGCCGAGTATAGCGGCCCAGAACATTGGTATGAGGGAGTGTGCACAGCTTGTGAAGCAACTCTTCTTGGAGGCTGGGTGCAGCCGGGCTGAGGTGTACGACACGCCGGGTCAACCGGTGGTATTCGGGGAGCTTGAGTGCGGCGCCCCCGTAACGCTTGGAGTGTATATGATGTACGATGTGAAGCAGGTTGAGGGTCAGAGGTGGACACTTGTAGAGGATCCGTTTAGGCCGCGTGTAGTGGAGTTGCCTCCATTTAAACGTGTTATAGTTGGGCGGGGCGCGGTGAACTCGAAGGGTCCGATGCAGGCCTTCCTAAATGCGGTGAAAGAGGCTGTGCGCGTGACTGGGAGGAGGCTTCCGGTTAACCTTAGGTTCATAGCAGAAGGAGAGGAGGAGATAAGCAGCCCCAACCTTTACAGCTTTGTGTCATCACACAAAGAGTTGTTTGATGGGTGTAAAGCGATGATTATGCCCTTCGCCGCACAGGATACTCGTGGGGAGGTCTCACTACACCTTGGGTGCAAGGGTGTGTTCGAATTTGAGTTGGAGTGTAGCGGTGAATCGTGGGGTAGAGGTCCCATGCGTAGCGAGATACACAGTAGCTATGCGCCAATAGTGGAGAGCCCAGTATGGAGGCTTATACGCGCGTTGGGTACTATGAAGGGAGACGCCGGTGATCCTGAGCGGGTCACGGTTGAGGGGTTCTATGATGGTGTGGTGGGTCCAACGGAAGAAGAGTTGAGTATGATACGCACACTCGCATCTAGACTTGATTTCGAGGCCTTAAAGCAGAGTTTGGGTGTGAGGGTTTTCAGGGGAAATGTTGAAGGGGTTGAGGCACTCGTGAAGCTCCTATATGAGCCCACCCTAAACATTCAAGGCGTTCAAGGTGGGTACACTGGTCCAGGTTTCATGACCATCCTACCACACAAAGTGAGTGTTAAGCTCGAGGTGAGGCTAGTCCCGAACATGGAGGCAGGCGAGGTGCTCTCCAAGATAAGGCGGCACTTGGACGCCCACGGATATGGGGACATACGTGTTACAGCTACGGATGACGACTTTGGTAGGAAGGTGGGTGAAAAGTGGGCCAAGGTGGATCCACACGCACCAATAGTGACCGCGGCTGTCGAAACATATAGGGAGTTTGGATATGACCCACAGATATGGCCGCGCCTAGCGGGTACTGCACCAATACATGTCTTCACAAACCCACCCCTCCGATTACCCCTAGTAATATTTGGTTTGGGCCATGGTGGTAGGGCTCACGCACCAGACGAATACTATGTGTTAGAGGATAGTGGTAGGGTGAAGGGTTTGGCTTCAGCTGAAAAGTCGTTCATCAAACTGCTCTATAAGGCAGCTGAAAAATACTGTGAACAATAGAAACCATAGTGGCTTTGTTTACTAGTATCAGACTGGGCTCCATGGGTGCCTGCTGGGTTTAACCTCTGCACACAGCGGGGGCTACCCTAGTTGTTGGGTGCACCTTGAGTAGGTTCCTCATTTGTAGTGTATAATGATTGTGTGATAGTCGGTGTTACCCTGGCTTTTGTGTGTTTGGGTAAGCCAAGTTTATACGCTTAGCCGCGCTAACTAGGTGTGTATGGGTGGCCGCATTCAGAAGTTTGATTTTATGAATCTAACCTTGAGGGGGTACGTTGTTCTGCTTTTGGCGAGGAAGAAGGGTTGGGTCTGCACCCAAGATGTGAGGCAGCTCTACGCTTTGAGTAAGAGGTCGAAGAGGGCCGTGAAATTTCTTAGGAATATGGTAAAGAACGGTCTCCTGTACAAGAAGGATGAGGATGTGTTCGTCCTCACACCTAAGGCTGAGGCTGCCCTAGATGTTCTACATGAAAAAATAAACGCTATTAAAAAGCGGCGGTCGCCTAGGGTGGAAGGAACTACCGCAGAGGATGTTAATGTGCGGCTTGAACACTAGTGGTTGAGCGTCCAAAATTTCGCTTTGCAAGTTATGTTGTGGCACACTTACAGTGTAAAATTTATTCAAAGTATTTATTAGTTGGTATAAGGTTCTAGGTTTGGTTTAAATATGAGGGCTGTTGTGACTGGTGGAGCGGGGTTCATCGGTAGCCACCTTGTGGACAGGCTTCTAGCGGATGGCTACGAGGTTGTTGCCGTTGACAACTTGTCAACGGGTACGCTCGATAACCTCGCGCACATCAAAAACCACTCTCACTTTAGGTTTGTTAAGGCAGATCTACGTGATAGGCAAGCTGTGATGGAGTTATTGCAAGGTGTGGATGTAGTGTTCCACTTAGCTGCACACGCAGATATTAGACATAGTGCGCTTGACCACTATGTGGATTTGGAGCAAAATGTGGTTCCAATGGTGCACATACTTGACGGAATGCTTAAGAGGGGAGTACCCCACTTGGTTTTCGCTTCAACATCAGCTTTGTATGGCGAGGCCTCGGTGCGCCCCACACCTGAGGAATATTCCCCCATCCAGACATCCCTCTATGGCGCCTCAAAACTCGCGTGTGAGGCTTTTGCACAGGCATTCACCCAACTTGGGGATATAAGTGTGTGGAGCTACAGATTCTCGAACGTGGTGGGTGAAAGAGCGAGGCGCGGTGTAATATGGGATTTTGTGAACAAGCTCAAAGCCAACCCCAGAAGGCTCGAAATACTTGGGGACGGCAAACAATCCAAAGAGTACATATATGTATCGGACTGTGTGGATGGGATAATAACAGGCTACCTAAAATCTAGGGGTAGGGTGAACACATTCAACATTGCTGTTGATGAAACTCGCACAGTGGATCAAGTAGCCGATATAGTAATCAGCGAGCTAGGCCTAGAAGATAGCGGTGTAGAGAGGGTTTACACTGGTGGCCCACGTGGATGGGTGGGCGACAACCCACTTGTTATGCTCGACACATCGAAGCTCAAGGCTCTCGGTTGGACACCTAAGTTGGGGGCGGATGAAGCCATCAGGAGGACTGCAAGGTGGACAATCAAGCACCTCAACACCCACTCCGATGCAAACACTTAAGCGTGCACCCTAAACACCCTATACCACTCTTGTACGCGCACGTTCCGTATACACCTAAACAGTAGCACACAGCGTCTTAAGATTATTATCCATGTGCTAAATCAATGCACGTTAAGCCCAAGAATAGGTTTGCCCCACATAGAACACTTAGGATCCCATTTAAGGTGGAAGCTCAGTTTTCAAACACCAATACTTGATTTTTAACCCTTAATTTCATGTTAGCACATTCACTATTAGTTCTGCTTGTGTTCCTAATAGCTCTCTGAGTTCACCTTTGAATCTCCTGAACTCTTCTTCAGTGAGTGTGTCGCCCCTTATTCCTAAGGGGAATACATAGTTAAGCACAACCCCTGCTACTGTTTTCCCGAGAAACTCGCTCAGTGTCGCTCTGAGGTCGCCTACACGGACGGATGGTGGGACAATTTCGTGAAATCCATTGGTCACCTTAGCCCTGTCTTCCTCTTTTGTGGATCCACGTGGTACAACCATATTGTAACTATATCATCCTTAAGTGTTTTATATGCTTTTCGTTTTTTAGTACTTTATCTACAAAGAAACCTAAAACACGGAAAAACTAAAACTGTGTTGGCGTCAACCTTGCCCGTGTTATCGACCAGTGAGCTTAGGGTTTTATAACCCAACCCCATAAGAATGAGCACCTAACGCATTGGTGTAGTCCTTTGTGTCCGCTTTCCCGTCCGCATTCGTGCATGAGCATGCATCCTCTGGCCACAAGCCTTGTCTCTTCAGCGGTTTCTTCGAGGTCTATTCCAGCCTGAATCTTAGAGAAGCAGAGCGCCCTGCCCCCCTCAGCCGTACGCTGATTAAGCACATCTATGATTTTTTCCAGCATTTTTTCGCTTTTGGTTATTCTGTTGTCGAGGTCATTTCTAAGCGTCTTTATCAGATTAATGACGGCCGTGACCTCTTCTTTGGTGGCATACTCTGAGGCCAAAAGGTTTTCACCAAGATTATAACTAATGTGTACAGGAAAAACTATAAGGATTTCGAATAATTGTTACACACTCTATACATGTGTCCATCTTAGTGTGTTTCCATGTAACTCTCCGCTCAAAACTTCATAGACATCCAAAAAAGTGAACTGAGCTGTCCAAACCCACTACGCAGTAGTGGCATAATCACCACAATTTTGGCACTGTGGAAATTTGGTTCTCAGTTCTTCGTCATGGGTGTTTGGATGTACACGGGGTGCTTTGGTTCTTCTTTTACCACGTCTAGTATCATTGAGGGAACCACTTCCCCCACCTCGGGTAAAGCGTTGACTGTGGCTATCATTTCGGATAGCGCCTGCTTCGTGGGGGCGCTACCCATAGCCACTACATCGTAGAGGCCGAGCGTCGTGTACACATAGCATACTCCACGTATTTTGGCCACGGCGTCGCCAACCCGTTTAGCCTCCACACCCTCGGCAGCCTTAATATAGAGTGTTACGCAGTATACCCCACCAAGCTTTTCTGGGTTAACGATCGCTGTGAACCCCCTTATAAGTCCACCCGCAATCATTCTCCGAACTCGCTCACTTATTGTTGTCACACTCACACCAAGCTTCCTTGATAGTGCGCGGTAGGACATCCTCGCGTTTTCTTGAAGGCTGCGTATTATTTCAGCGTCCAACTCGTCGATTCCAACCGTGTTGGGTTTAGCCCCGGCCTCTTCCATTTTCTCCAAAGCTTCTCGCATACTAATCGCTCTACCAGTATTTAGCTTTTAGCTACCTCAGCGGCATTAGACATAGTAAACCACACGTATAAGGCCAAACACAAAACACTCAACCTTACAAAACAATATCTACCATATAATCCATGTGTTACTTGGCAACACCAAAAATGTATGTAGATATTACCTGGCGGTGAACGTAATTTACATCCACACGATCTGCGGTGTGCTCGAACTTAAATGGACTAGCATCGAATAGCTCCGAATCACCAAGCCGGCTTGTGGCCGCTATATGTACATTATCTCCACGTTTAGGCGTTTTGCGAGTTCCACGGCGTGGCTGTCAACCCGCACGCCAGCCGCGATGGGTTTAACCTGTTTGGCCTTGTATTCACTCATGGCTGTAAGGCGGTCGCTCGAACGCTTTAGCTTGCTGACGTCCTTTTTGCGAAGCACACCGCTCACTTCCAGTGTATACACAGTTCCATCGGTGATTATGAGCGCGTCAAGTTCTCCACCCTCTACCGTAACGTTTTTTAAGACTTTAAAGGCGGTTGAACCCAACCTCTTTTCGAGCACTTCCACCACCCTGGAAACATAGTAACTCTCGATAAACGCACCAAAGTTCTCCTCGAGTGTGCTCACCCTTCTTTTAAGACCAAAGACCTCAGAGGCCAGCTTGTTGAATTGTTCTCTTAGGGTTTTGATTTCGGTTATAATGCCTTCGAATCTTTTGTTGTCTTCCTCAACTTTCTTGTTGAATTGTTCTCTTAGGGTTTTGATTTCGGTTATAATGCCTTCGAATCTTTTGTTGTCTTCCTCAACCTTCCTATTGAAGTCAGCTCTGAGCCTTTCGAGGTGGTCTAATATTGCTGCTATGTCACCCTTGTCGGCCAAGGATTCTGAGAGTATCATGGCTACTTCGTGTCTGAGTTCTGGGTGCTCCCTGAGAAGTTTTGGGAGTAACCTTATGATGTCCTCCTCGGCCACTTTTAGTCCACATATATGTTATTCAACTGTGTTTAAAAACCTGTTGTCTACGTTTTCCACAGCGGCCCAATCAACCCACGCAATGCTTGTATTCGCGCTCAGCAAACTGAGATTATTATCATAATAGCTAAGCCTATGTGTTTGATGCGTGTGTGCACCCAAATGAGCGCGAATCATAGGCTTTGCATGAGGGTGCATCGATGTGCCTCGTAGATGTTATGGCTTAAACTTGGGTGTGCTTTTTAATTGTCGCACACTTATTTTGGTTGGTGGCCGGTTGATTTCAGCCTTCTTTGTCACGGATTTCTAAGGCTTTTATCCCAGCTGGTTTTCAGAAGCCTTTTAGATGTATTTGTGCCATTATCATTGATTGGATTCGCATGCTTTTTCGTTGACATTGAAGTGTATATGTTTGATTGTTACCGAGATATTGTGGTATTGTCTTTCGAATTTGGGGGTATTGAAAAGTGTTATATATTGGGTGGGTTTTTATTTTGTTGACAATGACAGCAGCCAATATTAACAGTATTTTACCTCCTGTTTTCTTTGAAGTTTTCGTGGGCGTCCTGTTTGCCGCCATGATCTTAGGGCTAGCATACGACGCTTTAGCGGGTAGGAAGCTCGCCTACTTTAGGGCTGAGCGCAGAATGGTGGTTGCGGCTAGCGGTGGTGTGGGTAGGGGGGTTAATGTTGTCGGTGTTGTTGGGCGTACGCTTGTCGCTAATCTTGCAACCTCTAGGGAGCTAGCTAAGTGTGGTGCGTCGCGTCGCGCTTCACATGAGCTGATGCTGTGGGGCTTCATACTCTCAGTGTTGGTTGTAGTTGTAAAGGCTTACGCCTACCCCAAAGCCAACTTGGCTGATCCCACCAGCGTGCTTGGTGTGCTCCTTAACCTTGGGGGCTTGCTTGTGTTGGTTGGGGGTATATGGTATCTGTGGCTTAGGGTAAACGTGTCTTCGGAAGCTAATAGTGTTTCCAGGTTTGTGAGAGCTGATATATTTGTTTTGAGCTTGCTCGCCAACGCGGTTTTAGGTTTTGTGCTTGAGGGGGTGAATTTAAGTGGTTCCATTGTGGCGACGGAGGTAGTGCTTGGGATCTATCTGCCCGTGACCGCCTTTATGTTCTTTAGTGTTCCTTGGACAAAGTTCAGCCACATCTTCTATAAGGGCGCCTACGCTATTCAACGGGAGCTTGACAGGGAGAGGGGTGTATCGCGTCTACCCACCCCTTCCGAGAACTCGTATATTAAGGAGTAGTGGTGTACTGTGCCCACCTTTGTATATATGTCCATGTGTGATGGGTGTGGTAAGTGTGTTGAGATATGTCCGAGCGACATAATGCACATTGACCCTGTGATGAGGCGTGCGTACAACATTGAGCCAGAATATTGTTGGGAGTGCTACTCGTGTGTTAAGGCGTGTCCTCAGAACGCCATAGATATGAGGGGGTACGCGGACTTCGCCCCCCTCGGGCACGCTCTCACTGTGCTCAGGGAGCCCGAGAAGGGAGTTGTGTCGTGGAAGGTTGTGTATAGGAACGGTGAGACAAAGACCTTCAGGTTCCCCATACGAACAACTAAGTTTGGAAGCATCAAGCCCCCCACACAGTACCCTGAACCCAGCTTGGATCAGCTCGCAGGGCCACTTCTCGCACACGAGCCAGAGTACCTTAAGGTTGAGGGTTTACCCACACTTCGCAGAAGGGAGGGTGAGTAGTTTGAGTGTGAGATCTTCGAAGAGTGTTCACCGTGTCGACTGTGACATCCTGATAATTGGTGGGGGTATGGCCGGGTGTGGTGCTGCATATGAGGCAAGGTATTGGGGTCGTAGGATGAAGATCGTTGTAGTGGAGAAGGCGAACATTGAGCGTAGTGGGGCTGTTGCAATGGGTCTTTCAGCTATTAACTGCTATATGGGGATGCGCTGGAATGAGAATCGGCCCGAGGACTTTGTGCGCTATGCTAGGGGTGACCTTATGGGCCTTGTGCGCGAAGACCTCCTTTTCGATATTGCGCGTCATGTAGATAGCACCGTTCATCTATTCGAGGAGTGGGGTCTCCCCATCATATATGACAAGCAGACGGGCCACTATAAGCGTGAGGGAAGATGGCAGATACTCATACACGGTGAGTCGTATAAACCCATTGTGGCTGAGGCGGCTCAGAAGGCGGCTTCAGAAGTGTATAATAGGGTGATGGTCACTCACCTATTACTCGACAAAAATAATTCGAATAGGGTCGCTGGTGCGGTGGGCTTCAGTGTGCGCGACGGATCTTTCTACGTGTTTAGGGCGAAGGCCGTCATAGTTGCTGCGGGTGGAGCCACACACATATTCAGGCCGCGCTCAGTCGGTGAGGGTGCTGGTAGGACTTGGTATGCCCCGTGGAGTACTGGTTCGGCGTACGCCCTCCTCATAGAGGCTGGGGCGGAGATGACTCAGATGGAGAACCGCTTGGTTGTCACACGGTTTAAGGATGGTTATGGTCCTGTTGGCGCATGGTTCCTAGCGCTTAAGGCGGTGGCGAGGAATGCGTACGGCGAGGAGTACGAGAGGAAGTATGTTGACGAGCAGCGGAAGCTCTACGGGGACTATGTGGACTCTAAGCCATTCCCCACATGTCTTAGGAATGATGCGATGCTCAGGGAGATAAAGGCTGGTAGACACCCAATCTATCTTCATACTGAGGAGGTATTGGATACAGCTGAGAAGGAGGAGCTCGGCTGGGAAGACTTTTTGGATATGACGATGAGCCAGTCAATTGTGTGGGCGTCGCAGAACATTGACCCTAAGAGGCGGCCGTCCGAGCTCACCATGTCTGAGCCGTACATTATGGGTTCGCACGCCACGTGCTCTGGGGCTTGGGCGAGCGGCCCCGAGGATGTTGCTCCTAAAGACTACTATTGGGGTTATAACCGTATGACCACTGTTGAGGGTCTGTTTGGTGCTGGTGACACTATAGGTGGTTCGGCGCACAAGTTTAGCTCTGGAAGTTTCACTGAGGGTAGGCTTGCAGCTAAGGCGGCGGTAAAGTATGTGCTCGACCACGCTGACTATACCCCTGAGGTTGACCCAGTTCAAGTAGAGGCGCTCAGGGAAATGGTGTACAAGCCTCTTGAGACCTATGAGACGGGTAGGAATATGATTGTGAAGGGCAGTGTGTCGCCCATCTATATCTACCCGAATCAGGGGGTCATCCGACTCGAGAAGATAATGGATGAGTACGCCGGCGGCTACGGCTCGATGTATATGACCAATGAGTTCCTGCTCAACCGTGGCCTAGAGCTCCTCCTAATGCTCAAAGAAGACTTGGAAAGGCTTTCCGCAGAGAATCTCCACCAACTTCAGCGGGCCTGGGAACTACACCACCGTGTTTTGACCGCTGAGGCCGTGTTACGCCACACGCTGTATAGGAAGGAGACTAGGTGGCCTGGGTACTATTATCGCTCGGATTACCCCAAGCTAGACGACCAGAACTGGCATGTGTTTGTGAATTCTAGGTATGATCCTATGACGCGTGAGTGGACCATGAGGACTGTGCCTGTCCACCACATCGTATAGTGGGGTGAGGTGCAAGTTGATACCCCAACCATATGGTGGTAGACTTGTTAACACACTTATGAGTGAAGTTGAAGCGGAGAGGAGGCTTGAAGAGGC
>JAVZKQ010000064.1:0-10953 GCA_038884175.1 Thermoprotei archaeon
AAGAAGCAGTGGCCAAACTAACAGAAGCACAAGCAAGAAGCGAAGAACGCCTAACAAGACTCGAAAACTAACAGAAGCACAAGCAAGAAGCGAAGAACGCCTAACAAGACTCGAAGAAGCAGTGGCCAAACTAACAGAAGCACAAGCAAGAAGCGAAGAACGCCTAACAAGACTCGAAGAAGCAGTGGCCAAACTAACAGAAGCACAAGCAAGAAGCGAAGAACGCCTAACAAGACTCGAGGAGAGGGTGGCGGAGAACCAGGCTAGGAATGAGGAGAGGTTCCTCAGGATAGAGAACGAGATCAAGTCTTTGAGGGAGGAACACAACAATTTGAGAAGGGAAATGCAGGAGGGGTTCAGGCTGATTGATGCGAGGCTCAGAAGGATCGAGACGTATATTGAGAGGACTTCCCTAACCTTAGAGGATGAGGCGAGGGAAATCATAGCCTACAGGTTAAAAGAGAAGGGTTTAACCCTGAGTGTGTCAAACCTTATCCTCCCAGATATTGAGATCGACATATATGGTGTGGACACGGACACGTGTGTGGTGGGTGAGGTTAAGACTAGAGCGAGCCCAAACACAATTAGGGATGTTGACGAGGATATCCGCAAGCTTGTGGATAGGTACCCCGAATACCTGAGGAGAAGGGTTATAAAGGTCGTGTACACAATGCTCGCGCTACCCGAGGCTGTGAGGGAGGCGGAAGAAAGGGGAATATGGCTGGTCACAGCGAAAGGTGGCCTCACAGAGTTGAAACTCTAAGCAGCGCAAAGCCCTATGCCGCTATATTTCCAGTGGTTTCGGTAACAGTTGTTGGCTGCCCAATCTTACACCCACAGCTTGGGGAGGCGGATTCCCATAGTTGTTTAGGAAGTGGGCGAGCGCTTCGAGGCCGTCAACAAGCCGTGGGCCTGGTCTACTATAGTACCACGACCCATTCATGGCGTACACGTTGCCCTCCCTGACGGCTTTGAGCATGGGCCAACCACGCCTACTGCTCAGGCTGGGTAACTCCCTGATTGTTCTCTGTGTGTCGTAGCCGCAAACCGTGAGGAATAGGTGTTCTGGGTCGGCGTCTAAAACCTTCTCCCAGTCAACTCTACGTGAAGGTGAACCCATAAACCCGAGAACCTCCCTGCCCCCAGCGTATTCGACCATCTGGGGCAGCCAGTGGCCAGCGTTGTATACTGGGTCAAACCACTCTAGGCATGCCACGCTCGGCGTGTGCCTACGCTTAGAGGCTTCGCTTCGCACACTCCCAATCCTGGCTTCAAGCGATGACACGAGGGCGCGCGCCTCTCCAATCCTACCCGTGGCATCACCAACCCTCAAAATATCGCTCAAAACGTCTTCAAGCGTGTGGGGGTTGAGTGTAACGACCTCAGGTCTCCTCTCAAGCTTCCTAATAGCATCCAAAACAGCGCTCGAAGACACCGCGCACACATCGCACACATCCTGGGCGACCACTACGTCGGGCTGCAGACGTGAAAGCAGGTCGAGGTCAACCCTATAAATCGGTTTTCCGCTACGCTGATACTCTGACACAAGCCTATCAACCTGTGAAGGACTCATATTAGAGGTGTCAAACACACTCTTCACAACAACAGGCTTCGAGCGAACACTTGGAGGATAGTCGCACTCATGGGTGACACCCACAAGCTCATCCTCCAAACCCAAAGCGCACACAATCTCTGTGGCGCTCGGAAGCGTGCTAACAATCTTCATAAATCCAGTGACACCGAACACCCATTTATCCCTTACGACAACCTACAAAAACAGTGGTGTAAAGGGGAGTCAACTTAGGCCAACACACAGTTCGACCAACCACAGTCAAGGCATCTCACACACCCCTCCTGGTTTGCCAAATTCACACTACCACACGCAGGGCACCTCGTGAACTCGATCTCTTCACCAGGCCTCACAACGAGCTCCACAACACTCTTAGCAAGCGTCACCGCCCGCTTCGCAACCCTGCTCACACCAAGCTCACCCATCATGCGCAGAGTTTTGTTCTCAGGCTGCGGAGGGTAGCCCCCAAGCCTCCGGGTGGGCGCAGCCAAAACCTGCGAACCCTTAGAAGTATCCCTATACACCGTTATACCCTTCAAACCCAACCTGTGGGCGAACAGGAAGGCGCTAGCAACATCCTCAGCCTCAACCCAAGAGGGCATGTTAATCGTTTTACTAACAGCCGCACTAACCCACTTCTGCACTTCGAACTGAGCCCTAACATGATCCCACCAAGGTATGTCGTACGCTGTGAGGAACACCCTCTTCATATCCTCGGGCACATCACCCAAACCCTGAACAGAGCCGCCGTTCGCCGCCACAGCCCCAAGAAGCCTATCCCTATCCAGCCCCCTCGCGACGAGCTGCACCTCGAACTCTGGGTCCACATAGTAGAATTTGCCAACCGTGGCGTTCTTCTCAAACACAATCGCATACTGGGGCTCAAGCCCCGAGGACACATCCGCAATCATCGAGATACTACCCGTGGGCGCAACAGTCATCGTGTGCGAGTTGCGCACACCCTCCCTAACAAGTTTTGAGGTTTGATCCCAATCCAGCGTCCACCAATCCCTATGGCGGTAGCCCTCAAAGGGTAGCTCACCCCGCGCATAACTCGAGGAGGAGAAGAGTGGGAATGATCCCCTCTCACGTGCGAGGCTCACCGACTCAAAAAGCGAATAGTAGGATATGTATTCGGCCACCCTACTCATAAAACTGAAGCCCTCCTCAGAGTTGTAGGGTATACCCAAAGCGTAAAGTGTGTCCGCTAAACCCATGACGCCGAGGCCTATACGCCTCGTCTTCTTCGTGACCTCCTCAATTGCTGGGAGAGGATATTTGTTCACATCTATCACACCGTCAAGAAACCTTGTGGCGAGCCTCACAACTCTTCTAAGCCCATCCCAGTCGAACACACACCCACCACTATCCCTCCTCACAAAGGCGTAGAGGTTAACCGACCCAAGGTTGCACGACTCGTAGGGATAAAGGGGCTCCTCACCACAGGGGTTGGTACACCTAATCGGCCCAAGCGCCCCAATTAGCGGGTTATCACGATTTATATTATCAAAGAAAACAAGGCCGGGATCACCGCTCTTCCAAGCCGTCGCCGCAATATCCCCAAACAGTTTAACAGGATCCACTTCCCTCCAAACCGAGCCATCCCGAGGGTTAACAAGAGGCCAAGGTTCACCCGATTCATAGTGGCCCCAGAATTCGGGGGTTACAAGCACCGAGAGGTTAAAGTTCTCAAGGAATCCCGGCACACTCTTCGCTGACACAAACTTCTCGATATCTGGATGTGACACCTCAAGTATCCCCATGTTGGCACCCCTCCTCTTGCCCCCCTGCTTCACAACGTCGGTGAGCGTGTCAATTATACGCATAAAAGAAACAGGCCCAGAGGCCGCACCACCAGTCGAGGAAACCCTATCACCCTCAGGCCTAAGAGGCGTATAGTTGATCCCCACACCCCCACCCGACTTAAACACCAATGCCGCCTCCTTAGCAGCATCCATAATCGACTCCAAACTATCCTCTACGGGTAAAACAAAGCAAGCGCTGAGCTGCCCAAGCCTCGTACCAGCATTGAAAAGCGTCGGGCTATTAGGGATAAACAGCCTCCTAGCCATAACATCATAATACTCCCCAAACACACCAGAATATTTCTTCAAACCCACGCGCACAGCCCAATCCAAGAAGTCATCCCAACCAAGCTTCATCCGCCCAGCGCGGGCGTGCTCGGCGAACAGGCTTCTAAGGCGCTCAACGTGTTCGGGACCAAGAGTGTAGCGCTCACCCCCCTCCACCTCGAAGCTCAAACCATCAGGCAGAGGCTTGGCTGAAGGGGGCTGCACACCACTCACAACACCCCCACCACCTATACTGTAGACATCGGGGTCGTAGATCAAGTCCACAAGGGCTACGAGGGCGGCAACCCTCTGAAACATCTGCTTCGGCCCCTCAACAAGCCTGCCAGAAGCATCCCTGAGAAGATACCTCGAAGCGAGCAGGCGTATGGCGTTCACAGAAAGAGACTTATCAACCTCATCGAGCTCCCTGCCAAGAATACGCTTCTTCTCCTCCCTAATCCTTTCATGCTCCTTCCTATACACCACATACGCCTTAGCAACCTCGTAAAGGTTCAACTCGACAAGACTCCTCTCCACTAGGTCCTGAATCTCCTCCACATGGGGCCTGCCCTCACCCCCAAAGCGTGCGGACAACAATTCAAGCACCCTGTTGTAAACCCTGTCAACCAAAGCCTCATCACGCACACCAACAGCATCAAAAGCCCTCGAAATAGCCCTCCGAATCCTCCCCCCATCAAACGCCTGCAGCCTACCATCCCTCTTAACAACCACACTCGGAAGCTCCATACACAACACTACACCAACCCAAAGCTTATCTACATTTCGGTCAACCCCAACAACACGGTGAACCAACAAACCACGAACACCACCACGACCACAAGCTGGAAACCCAAAAGAAAAAGTTGAAACAACCACAATAATAATTACACACAAACACGGAGAGCGAGTAATATTATGTGTGAATGGGTGGGCGGGTACACGTATGCCACCGGCGCCCCACACAGTGATGGGCGATCACACCACCAAGCGTGCGCTGCGATTGTGCACCAACAACGGCGTAGACCACGACTGTGATAGGCTACATCCACCCCCCACAATCCCACGGAGGCTACACCCATACGACCAGCCGCCCGCCGCGGACTCACACCTCCCACCCATACTTTATAGATACCCCTAACCACAAGCCTAACGCGGGCAACCACGACTGCTGCGGCCAACACTCCAATTTATAAGCACCCAACTATAACCCTCTAGAAAGCGTTGTAACCAACTAGACAGATTGGCATCCAAGCAAGCACACAGCACGTAACGCCCACTCTTATACACATAAACCATTAATAGTGGATGCGGGTAGAGATTGTGGGGTGTCCCCACACTTGGACGATCAAACCCTTAGGATCGCGTGCACACAGGTGGCATCGTCGAGGAGTAAGGAGGATAACCTGCAAAAAATAGAGAAGTATGCAAGGCTAGCCAAAAGAAACGGTGCCGAAATGGTCGTGTTCCCAGAGGTATTCATGTGCTACTTTTCACCTGAAGACACATTGGAGCAGCGATCCAAACAGGCTGAGTCGCTAAGCGGAAAATTCGTTAAAACAGTCAGAGAGATTTCTAGGGAAAACGGTGTATCCATCACCGTGGGGATACACGAGTCGGTTGAGGGAAGCCTAAAGACCTATAACACAACTGTGACCACAGACGAGAATGGGGAGATCATAAACGTGTACAGGAAAACACACCTATACGACGCATTCAACTATACGGAGTCAGCCGCCACCCAGCAGTCAAACAACCCACTCAAAGTCTTCCGCTACGGTGACTTCAATGTTGGAGTCATGGTTTGCTACGAGGTAAGGTTCCCAGAAATAGCCAGAACACTCACCCTGAAGGGCGCCGACATAATACTGATACCCAGCGCATGGGTAAAGGGATACAACAAGGAAGACCAGTGGCTAACACTCGTCAAGGCGAGGGCGATCGAGAACACCGTGTATATAGCCACATCAAACCAGATTGGCAACATCTACACTGGTATAACAAGCTTCGTCGACCCCCTCGGAGTAATCCTCCACAGAATGAATGAATCCGAAGGATACATAGTGGGCGAGGCTAGCAGAGAAAGACTCAAAACCGCTAGGCACACACTCCCACTCCTCACCCAACGGAACAAAACACTATACGAAACATAAAAACAATAGTTTAAGCCAATCAAATCCACCATTTGGACCTCAGCCACTAAACCCGCACATCGCGAGCAAGCCAACCCCCTTACGGAGAGCGCTCAGAAGTATACCCCATTTAATAGACACATAACACGCCTACTTGTTCCCCACCCCACCACGCCTCAGCGCGAGTGCAACGCCAACCAAAACCACAACAACCACAACGAGAACAAGCGCTATATTAGTGTAATTATAGGTGTAGTTGGCGACCACTGAAGCGTGCAGAGTGTAACCCACCCCGTCAGTCACAACAACACTAAGCGTCTGTTCGCCCATATTCGCAAGGTGGTAGGTATATGTGGGCTTATTGGTGCTAGCAACAAGACCGCCATTCAGATACCAAGCATACATGTATGGCGGCGTGCCACCACTCACCGACACATTCAGGGTAACCACATTGTTCGAATAGAAAAAGTTGGTGGACCCAAGAGAATACGAGGCCGACAACACTGGGTCGGGGTTAACAGTGATCACAAGGCTCCTCGTCAAAGTGTAGCCAGCCGCATCCGTAAGCGTCACATTAACAGTGTACGTACCCGGGGCACCAGTCGAAGGCTTCGAAACACTAAAGCTATACGGCTGAGTACCCCCAGACGCACCATAAGAGAAACTAAGGTTCTGACCAACATCGTACTCCGTTTTACCAGTGAGTGTTAGGGTTGGGTCGGGGTTAACAGTGATGTTGAGGATGCTTGAGGAAACAGTGTAGCCAACAGAGTCTGTGACACTCACATAAACAGAGTGGACACCCACCGTGGAGGGGCTAAATGAATATGTGGGCGAAGTCCCAACCAGGTTTCCATCCACATACCATGCATAGCTATAGGGGGGAGTACCGCCCGAGGCCGAGGCGGACAAAGTTACGGGTACACCTATATCGGTGACACCACTCGAGTAAGACGCGGACACATTGGGGTCTGGGTTAACCGTTATCGTATACGTCGGGGAAACATAAGTCGCCCCACTAGAATCACTCACCACAACATAGTATGTGTTACTACCCAAAACAAGCTGATTGGTTAAAGTAAAAGTATACTGAAAACTCGTACTGGTTGTAACAACAACACCCATCGGCGCACCATCAACATATATTTTATAGTAGTAGGGAGGAAGGCCTCCCTGAACTGTTGAGGAAAAGCCGACGCTAACAGGGACACCGAAATCAGTTGTCACACCACCCGCTTTAAACGAGGAAACACTGAAAGCTATCTCACCCGTAATAAACATGTTGGAACTCGCATATTCAACAGCACCACCATAGGAATACGGGTACAAGCCACTGGTGAGCTGGACTGGGTTGGGAGTCGAGGTAGAAAAGAGTATAGTGCCATTATTCGTATCCCATTCGTCCATCCATAGCCACGCCGTGGAAAAGCTGAAGCCTTGCTCGAAATAAACAACTTCCTGCTCCCCACCATAGTAAGGGTTAACATGGTACCATTCAGTCATTAACCCAGTGAAAAAACCATTCTGCTCGGGGGAGTTAGTTAAGCCCACAAAATATGTGGCTCCCTCCCCACTATAGGATATACTCCCACTGGCACCAGTATTCCAGTCAAAAGCCCCCATAATCACATTTCCACCACTAAAATAGAGTTTTAGAAGAACAGTGTCCCCAGGATTCACAGGCCCAGAAAAAGGCAATAGGCCCCCACCCCCGCTAGCTGGGAAAATAGAGGTCCCATTTGGGGCAAACACCTCATAATTCATTTCGAATCCAGACACGTGACCACCTTTGAGATACGGCCAATTATAGCTTAAGCCAACCTGATACCAGTAGCCACTGTTAGATAACCCGTTTAATAGGTAGGCTGGACCGTAACCGTACGAGTCGTTTTGAGCCACCGCCGTCACGTTGAAGGCCAGCGACACGAAGTTCTGGGTGAATGTTTCTCCAAGTTGCTCATCCCATACCGCGGATGGTATAGGAGATGACTGGTTGGGTGCGGGTTGGGTTGGAAGCTCAGACGCCCTCGGCACAATATGGGCGCCACCCATATTACCTCCCAGTGAAGCAAGATTAGACGCACCACCCCCACTATAGGGGGTGCAAAGTATAGTTGTATTGTCTTGGCTTGGAGGTATACTACCCGTGTACCCCCCTAAACCTGTTATATGGGTCGCCCCGCCCAAACTTGACATATGGGGGACGCCAACCAACCCAAAACAAACAATGAACACTGAAAACACAACAAAGATTAGCGAAGAAATATATGACCCCTTATTTATAACACTACCCATATAGCTATACAAAAAATCCAAATAAAAGATATAAATCCTCCGCAATCATACCCCTACTAATAAAAGCGGGTGTTGCGTCTAGACATCGCACACACAAACAAACGGCACTAAAATTACCCCTAGCGAGCAGGCGAAAAAAGTCATATGACCACGCACCATAGGCGCCCGCGGACAACCATAAAAAGGCGTGTCAATCAACACCACGTTGGCATTTCCCCCAACGATCCTAAATGCAGGGTAGTGGTGTTAACAGGCAAACCCACACCACAATTAGGCGTAGCGCACCACCCGAAACAAACATGATCCATATATATGTAGCTAGGTGTACCTCGAACCCTTCCCTCCACCACAATCAAATATGTCTTATGGGCTAGCGCTTATGAGCCACACTTGGACGCTGAGAGGGCCACCCAGCCCACTTGTGCTTGCTTATTGAATGGTATAAGCGAGCCAAATCGGCGGCTTAGGTCGGCCCGCGGAATCACGGCTAAGTTTGAAAAATGTTGGGCAAATCTGAGTTAATCTAATATGAATTTAAAACATACGCACAGTTAACACAACAAATACAGCATAGATGCACAAAAAATTTATATATAGTAACACACCATAGTGGTCTAATGAGAGACGATGTACACCTCTAGACGACGCGCTTTGAGTAGAGGGGTAACAATAGGCATCGTGGTCGTTGTAGTAATCATAGTTATCCTAGCGGCCGTGCTCGCCACAAGGAGACCACCAACTACAACAACACCATCTATAACCACGACGAGTAGTACAACCACTACCACTACCACAACAACAACGTCCACAACAACCAAGCCAACACTTACATTTGGCCCACCCAATACCAGTGTGCTCGTGGATGATGCGGGCCTAGCACTCATAGGGCACGTTGTCCCACCCGACGCACTCGACCCAGCAACAGGCTTCTATGTACCAGACGGCGCGGTGTTCACCAACGTGTTCCAAAACCTGGTTGAATTCAACGCCTCCAACTACCTACAGGTTGTGCCCGTGATAGCCCAAAACTATAGCACGACCAACTACCAGAACTATGTGTTCAACATCCGCCCCAATGTAACCTTCAGTAATGGGGACACACTCAACGCGTATGATGTTTGGTTCAGCCTTGTACGCGAAGTTTATATGGGTCAGGCTGTGGGTTTGGCCAACTATGGTATGCTAACCGTTAACCTAACCGAGTACTCCCAGACTGGCTACGCCTTCCCGTGGGGTATTAGGCACGCGATACAGGCTGTGACAGGTCTGCCCGCCACCACAAATGTGACGCTCGCGGTGCGCATCCTCAACAACATGTTAAGCAACTTTAACCCCGACAACCAGACCATAAGGCAGATAATGTCCTACCCAGACCAGGCATATGTGGCAAGCGGCCCACTAACCTTTAAGGCAAACCTGCTCAACCCCTACCGCGACTTTCCACTCGCCCTCGCAGGGTGGTGGGGTGCGATTGTGGACCCATCCTTCGTCGACAGCCACGGTGGGGTTCAGGCCAACACCCAGAACAGCTACTTCAACTCTAACGGCGGCATCGGCTCAGGCCCCTACATGATTAAGTCAGTAACCCCAGGTTTCACCCAAGTTGTGCTTGTGGCCAACCCCCACTACTGGGCCGTGAACCAAAGCAACGTGCCAGCAGTGGCGCAGCCACCACACATAGACACAGTTGTGATAAACTATGGCTTATCACACAACCAGCGTGTGGAAGACTTCGCAACAAACAGGGCTCAAATATCCTTCGTAAGCATATCCTCCTTCAACCAGTTCTACGACGCCTACCAATACAAGCAATACTTCAGCTTCAACCAAATATTCTATAATGCGGGATTCCAGCCAGGCGTAGTATACCTCGCAATGAACACGCAGGAGCCACCCACAAACAACAACTACTTCAGGCTCGCAATCGTGCACGCAATAAACTACACCCAGATACTAAACGACCTCTATACGTTTAACGGCACACTATTAGGCCAAATGTACCTCGGCCCAGTGTCACCACAATTCCCACAATATTATAACCCAGGCAACCTCCCACAATACACATACAACCTATCGCTCGCCGAATACTACTTGAACCTCAGCGGGTGGCAGGCGGGCTTCCACGTAGTACTACCCAACGGCACAATAATAGGCAACCCCAACGCACCCCAACTCCAACCACTCCCAATATGGTACCTCGCACCACTAAGCACATTCGACCAAGGCAAACTCGAAATAATACAGCAAGACCTGCAACTCATCGGTATATCCGCCTCACTTGAAGGCGCAACGCCTGCGGTATTCGCAAGCTGGACAACGCCTCAAGCCACACCCAACCTCGTCCTACTCGACTGGTATCCAGACTGGGCCGACCCAATATTCCAACAAATGTTCCCCGAAATAACAACCTTCGCAAACCTACCAGCATGGATGAACCTAACCAAAGTGAACCAACTACTCCAAGTAGCCCCATTCACAACAAACACAACACAACAGATCCAAATGGTCAAAGAGATATACAACATAACCTACTGGTACGCACCATACGCGTGGCTTCCAAACTCAGCCTTCTACTACTTTGTCCAACCATACCTCAAAGGCTTCGCATACAACGAGTTCTCCGGGTACTACTACAACATGATGTACTACCAACCAGTCAACCTACCCTAAACCTTTTTTTAAAAACTTGCACCCCCCACCTCTTGGGGCTCGTGTTCAAAGAGATACCTCCAGAGTAGTCGGGTGCTATCGTGTTAGTGGGTTGATGTGGTGTTCGTGGTTAACCACGAACCCAAGTCAATAAACACGATACCAATGTATGGACACTACGCGGGCAAATCCTCCATAGGCTTCTACAGCAGCGAAGAAATAGCATACTACCCCTCCT
>JAVZKQ010000065.1:0-10357 GCA_038884175.1 Thermoprotei archaeon
CTTGGATTTTTCGTCGCAGCTTATGTGCTCCAATCTTGGCCATGGAAATAAGAGGGTGGTTGACGCGATACGGGCTCAGGCTGAGAAGCTCGCTTATATCAATCCGGCTTATGCGACCGAGGTTAGGGCCGAGTTGGCGCTTAGACTTAGAGAAGTGCTTCCACAGGGGTTGGTGAAGTACTTTTTCGGAACCTCTGGGACAGAGGCTAATGAGGCGGCTGTTAAGATGATTAGAATGTATTATTCACGTGAGGGTAAAACGAAGATTGTCTCGAGGTTCAATTCCTATCATGGATCAACGGCGTCTAGCATCAATCTAACTGGCGACTTTAGACGTGTGGCCGTGGACGCCCAAATGTCTCTACCCGGATTTGTGCGTATACCCGACCCCTATTGTTATCGTTGTCCCTTCGGCCTCAAATACCCTGAATGTGGTGTGGCGTGCGCAGAATATCTCGAATATGTGATTAGGAATGAAGGTAATGTTGGAGGCGTGGTTGTCGAGCCGGTCACTGGTACTAACGGCGTTATAGTGCCCCCAAAAGAGTATCTTCCAAGGATAAGGGAAATCACAAAAGAGCACGATGTGTTCCTTGTCGCTGACGAGGTGATGAGTGGGTGGGGTAGGACTGGCGAGTGGTTCGCTGTTGACAATTGGGGTGTCAAACCAGATATACTTACGACAGCTAAGGGTATAACTGCCGCGTACGTCCCACTTTCACTCACAGCGGTAAACAAGGAGTTGGCTGACTACTTCGAGGACCACTACTTCGCCCACGGGCACACATATGAAGCGCACCCTCTAACTCTGGCTGCGGGTGTGGCAGCCATAGATGAGTACAGGGAGCGCGATCTTATAAGGAAATCGAAGGAGCTCGGAGTTTATCTGGGTAAAAGGCTTAGCGAGCTGGGTGAGAGGCATCCTTCGGTTGGTGATGTAAGGGGTATCGGCCTCTTTTGGGCGGTTGAAATCGTCAGGGATAGGGGGAAGAAGACTCCCTTCAACACATACGAAGACAAATTGGAGGGTAGACCTCTTATGACAGACAGGGTCGCCTCGCAGATGATGAAGAATGGTGTGTACATCAATTCGTGGGTTTCCCACTTCGTGGTCGCCCCACCCCTAATAATAAGCAGGGAGGAGATAGACCGTGCTGTTGAGGTATTCGACGACTCACTCAAGGTCGCGGATCAGGAGGTGACCCACGCTTGAAGCCTATGGATCCAACGGTCTACGGACCCCTGCCAAACTATATTGGGGGTAGGAGGGTTGAGGTTAAATCCGACACACGCTACATAGTATATAACCCGGCGTTTGGAAGTGTTATCGCGGAGGCTTACGAGTCTGGTAAAGAGCACGTTGATGGTGCTGTTAAGGAGGCGCAGGCGGCCTTTGAGAAGTGGTCGAATATACCCGTCACCCAGAGAATCAAACACCTCTTCAAGCTTGAGAGACTTATGAGTGAACGCCTAGACGAGTTGGCTGCGACCATCACACGTGAAAACGGCAAAACCATTAGTGAGGCGCGCGGTGAGGTGATACGCGCAATAGAGAACGTTGAGGCGGCCGCCGCCTCAGTGTATCATATAATGGGTAAAAACACCCTCAATATTTCTGAGGGCATAGACGAGGAGCTCTACCGTGTCCCAGTCGGGGTGTTCGGTGTTATCGCACCATTCAACTTCCCACTTATGGTTCCCTTCTGGTTTATACCCTATGCCATCGGTCTTGGAAACACCGTTGTTGTTAAACCCTCCGAGAAGACGCCTGTGAGTATGACGCTCATAGTGGGCCTATTCGAAGAGGCGGGCATACCCCCAGGCGTGGTCAACATAGTGCATGGAGGTGCAAAGACTGTTGACGCCCTACTCGACAACACGGATGTCAAAGGCATCAGTTTTGTTGGGTCGACGCCCGTGGCCGAATACGTGCATAGGCGTGGCGCCGCAAACCATAAGAGGGTGCAGGCTGGTGCGTCCGCAAAAAACTTTGAGGTGGTGCTGCCAGACGCGGACCTAGGCTCGACAATCCCAAGCCTGATAAGCTCATTCTTTGGAAACGCTGGTGAGCGGTGTTTGGCCGGCTCCGTTCTTGTAACATTCCCAGAGAACCACGAGCGCGTGCTCAAACTTTTTGTTGACGCGGCGTCGAAGCTCAGGTTGGGCTACGGCCTTGAGGCTGGTGTCGAGATGGGTCCGCTCATCAGGCGTGAGCACTTAGAGAGGGTTAAGAGTTATATTGAAGTGGGTGAGTCGGAGGGTGCGAGTTTGGTGCTCGATGGGAGAAAAATTAGTTCTGGCTCCTATACAGAGGGCTTCTTTCTTGGGCCGACCGTGTTCGATGGGGTGTCGATGGACATGAAAATAGTTAGGGAGGAAATCTTCGGCCCGGTTGCCAGCGTCATGTGTGTGAAAAACTTGGACGAGGCAGTGGAAGTAATAAACGCGGGGAGATATGGTAATGCAGCCACAATATTTACTTCGAGTGGCCGATATGCCCGCGAGTTCGTGAAACGCGTTAACGCTGGTAATATTGGGGTAAACATAGGTGTGGCCGCACCCATAGCCTTTTACCCCTTTGGTGGTATGAAGGACTCCTTCTTCGGCGACCTACACGCTCAGGGTGGTGATGACCATGTTTATTTCTACACAGAGCGGAAAGTGGTGATAACTAGGTGGCCAAACCCCAAATAGGTTAAACCCAATGTGCCGAGCCTTTTTGCTGATCATCATTAATTTGGCCTCTAAACCCATCATTGAGATATATCTAAACTGCAGGGGGTGGAACTTGGCTCAATGCGGGCTCTGAAAAGCACTAGCCCCATAGGAACCAACCCGCGCTGTTGTCACACTTGGCCACACCACTAAGCGTTGTGTGTGGCTGGGTGTAACAAAACCAATCTAAATCTCTGTTAGCGTAACTTGCACACCATCGTCATTTTACTGCCAGCATGGCGGTTAGGATTCATCGACTCTTGGGGAAGAAAATATAAGTTGTTAGGCGAGATTTATGTGTAGGAACCTGTTCACAAATATGCCCGCAGCGTGTGTGGCTAGTGCTGCACCTATTGCGAGGATCATCATCTGGAAGCCTTTTCTCCATGGGTTAACATCGCTTAGCGCCCCAATTATTGAGCCGATGATGAACGTTGCGGCCGCAGCTATTGCGTACGAGCTTATTACAGCTGTGAGGCCGGAACCACCTACAAGGTAGGCTAGTACTGGTATTACTGCACCCCCAATATACGAGATGGCGGTGTATAGGGCGCTCTTTTTGGGTTCGTCTTCGGGTTCGGAAGCCACTAGGTTGTGTGCGATTCCCTTAAGCTGGCGTGCTATGTTAGCGGAGGAGACTTGGTCAAGCCCTTTAGATGTCAGCATGTGGCTTAGCCTAGCTATGAGTGTGTCTTCGCTGATTGTTGCTTGGAGTCTTGCCTTCTTCATCTCGCTTTCTGCGAGCTCAACGTCGGACGACGTCGAAAGGTATGCGCCAACAGCCATTGAGAGCGCACCCGACAGTCCAACTATTGTGCCGGCAACGGCCACTATGAGCGGTGAGGTGAACGCGCCGGAGAACCCTGAGACCACTGCGAGCACTTCTATCAACCCATCACTCACACCGTAGATAACATCCCTCACCCCCTCAACGCGGAACTCTTGGCTCATAAGGGTGTACTCGTGGGCCACCTCGTCTTTGAGAACATCGTCAAGTAGTGCCTTTTCCTCCCCCGTAAGGTCGCTGCGCTCAAGTAGTTTGGCGTATTTGACGATGGCCTGCTGCTCATCCGACTCGAGTAGGCGTATCGTTATCCTCAAACCCAATATGCTTCGGAGGAGTCTATACGCTTTCGCCTTCCACTTCTGCCTTACACCGGCGGCTCTAAGTTTGAGTCCACGCTTTTTGGCTAGCTGCGACCACACCTCGATGTGTTTGCGCTCAATCTCGGAAAGGCTCGCGAGTATGCCCCTAATCTTAGGATTCCTCTCGGCCTTAGCGAGCTCGGAGTAAACACTACAGTCAACAACCTCGTCGAAATAGTTACGCTGAATGATTTTGGCAACTTCAGAGTTGAACTCCTCGGTACTGATTAGCGTGTTCTCCATACAGTTAAAACCAATTAGATACACCAACACAGCTTGATAAACTCTACTTAAGACGTACTAATCCCTAGTGATCTGCGCTTTTGACCGGATATCGATGTGTAAAACACTTTCGCCGTTAAGCCCCCATTTTAACGTGTTTAAATGGGGAGTTCCTCGCTGTATGGAATATTCCGGTTAACAGATAAGGGCGATGTCCATGTTATATTATAGGGAAGCTGGGTCTATGGGGCTGCAACAAGATGGCGCATAGTCGTGTTCGGGGGTGACCAAAATACCGCGACAAAGGTTTATCATAAGCACATCGGTGCCGGCTCACAGCCTAAAGGTGTTGTGATTCGGTTAACACCCAAACCTTGTTGAACTGTTTGCACACGGCGTAAAACTTGGGGGGCGGCTAATATTTGCGTAGAGCCGCGACCGGCTCATCTATTCGGCAGTCTAGTTTGATGCTTCTATGACCTGCGCTTCACTAGCTCTCACAAGTTCAGCTGTGCTTATCTGCATTAACGAGTTGTTGTCCCCCGCCGCGGCCCAAACAATGGGAAAGCGGAGGACTGAGCTGTCCACGACCACGCGCACACCGCTCCTGTGTGGGAATGGGGGTACTCCTCCCACCATGTAACCAGTCCTAGAAAACACCTCTTCGGGTGTGGCCAAGCGGAGGTTGAGTCCAAGGGTGCCACACAGCTTTTGTAAGTCGACTTTCTTGTCTCCTGAAAGCACAACCACCAGTGTGTTTTGCTCATCTACAAAAACTATTGATTTGGCTATTTCGGCAACGCTGCAGCCTAATGCCTTAGCCGCAAGCTGGGAGCTGCGGGTTGAGCTTTCAAGAATCCTGATTTCCGCTTGTATTGACCTCATTTGGATATAATTCCTTACTCTCTCTGTACCGTTCATGGAGGTGTCACCGTAAGTACTCAACCGCCTATTTTTTCGGTGTTCTCCATTATTTTTGTTAGGGTTTTGTGCAGGTTTGTCAATTCTTCTTGACTTAGGTTCTCAAAGATTTCGCGAGTTGTTTCTTGTGTTATTCTCAGACCTTCTTCGAACACCTTTTTACCTTTCTCTGTGATCTTTACGTATATTATACGCCTATCCTCGCTACTCCTCTCTCTCACAGCATACTCCTGCTCCTCTAATCTGTCCACAAGATATGTGACTCCGGCCTGTGTAAACATGATTCTCTCGGCGAGTTTGGCCATAGGGAGTCTTCCAGATGCGGCCAACTCAGCCAAAACCTTGAATTCTTGGTAGCCTACACCAAGGACTTTGAGTCTGTTGTCGAGTAGCCTTTGAACAGCTCTCATCGCTTGTGCGAAGTCCCTCCACAGTGTTGGTTCATCTATTTTTACGGAGTCACCCATTTTCCCCATCTCTTTGCTTCACTTTGCTATTAGCATTACCATTACTACCAGCGTGTACGGCTTCCCCGGGCTGAACGATTTTCCGTCCTTGTGTTTCAACGGCTTCGCCAACTTTTTGCGTGATTTGGGTTCTCTGTCCTCTCAAAGCGGAGGAAACGGCGGCTAAAATGGAGAGCGCGGCGCCAACATAGAAGGTTACGTGTAGGCTTGAGACAAACGGTGGGGCTATAGTGCTGGGGAACCAAGTTTTAGATTCCAACACGCTTATGGCTTGGGGTGGTATGGAGGTGGCTAGGTTGGAGGGTACGCTCGAAAGTATGCTTCGTACGGGATCATATCCCAAGAAGGCTGCGAAGAGTGCACCCGTGGGAGGTATATTAGAGAATTGTTGAGCGATTTGAGTGGGTACACCTGCTTTAACAAGAGAAGAATATAGCGCCCCGGGGAGCGTGGTGGTTAACCCCAGTATTACTATAGTGAAAAATATGCCTAGACTTATGGTCTGACCCGTATTTTGTAGCGTGGCCCTCATACCCGAGCCAGCACCCCTGTGCTCTAAGGGAAGCGAGTTCATTATGGAAGCGGTGTTCGGCGCTGCGAACATCCCGTTTCCAACACCCATAAAGAATATTATTAGGGCGAAGATTGGATAGCTAAAATCGTAGGGTAGGCGGGCTAGGAGGAGGAAACCTGCTGCGGTGATAAGCATTCCAAGCGTCGCAAGCCCCCTAGCACCATACCTATCAGAGAGCCAACCGCTCAGGGGACCCATCACTATGAACCCAAGTGATAGGGGTACCATGTACACTCCAGCCCAGAAGGGTGTTGAGGAGTAGCTGTACCCGTGGAGTGGGAGCCATATTCCCTGTAGTAGGATTATGAGCATGAGCATAACCCCTCCGCGCCCGATGGCTCCGAGGAGACCTGCGAAGTTTGCAGCCGTGAACATCCTTATCCTAAACAGGCTTAACCTGAACATTGGGTATTTGACCCGCATCTCTATGAATGGGAAGGCTGCGAGGAGAGCTACACCCACAACCATGGCGGCTATAACCCAGGGGTTACCCCACCCTGTTGGGGAGGAGCCATATGGTAGCAGGCCGTACGTTATGCCCACAAGCACTATTGTGAGGCCGGCGCCGAACGTTATGTTACCCCCCCAGTCTATGCTCTGGCTCCTACTTATCTTGCCGAGCTCTCTGAGTTTTGTGTATGACCACACGGTGCCGAATAAGCCGAATGGGACGCTTACAAGGAAAACATATCTCCAATTGTACTGGGCGAGTATTCCCCCCAATACTAGGCCTATAAATGAGCCTGTGAGCGCCGATATCTGGTTTATGCCGAGCGCCTTACCTCTCTCCTCGCCAGGGAAGGCGTCGGTTATTATGGCTGCACTGTTAGAGAAGAGGAAGGCTCCACCCACCCCCTGGATTATTCTGAATACAACTATTTCGAGCGCGCCAATGTGCCCGCTGTTGGGTGTGAGTGATAATAGGATGGAGCCGGCGGTGAACACCGCGAAGCCCATGTTGTAGAGTCTCACCCTACCAAACATGTCTGAGAGTCTCCCGAAGGTCACAAGAAGTGTTGCTGTGACAACGTTGTAGCCGAATAGCACCCATAGGAGGTATTGAAAAGAGTTGAACGGGTTGATGTTGATGCCTCTAAATATTGCTGGAAGAGAAATGAGTGTGATGGTTCCGTTTATCGAGGACATGATCACCCCAAGGCTCGTGTTTGAGAGGGCGACCCACTTATACTGGACCATACCCTAAAGAGCTTAATAGTCAAATATTAAATCTTTGTAACAACGAGGGAAGAGGTCGAATCTAAACCCATGGTGTAACGGCCCTGTGTAGCCTCGTGAACCCACCACCCCCACCTAAAGTGTATAACTCCAAACCACGCTTATATGTTGCTTGCATCACTTATGCTTGGGAGGTTTAGCACTTGTCATCCCAGAGTTTCCCACGTATGCTTGCAGCCGAGCTTGTTGGCACATATATATTTGTGTTTGTTGGGGCTGGCGGTGTGGTTACATCATCACACTTTGCACCGAGCATGGGCCTGCTTATAGCTGCCTTCGCGAATGGTGTGGGGCTTGGGGTAGCCGTTTCTTTAACAATGGGTGTTTCTGGCGGCCACTTGAATCCAGCAGTAACCTTGGGTATGCTCGCCACACGCCGAATAAACGTGGCTAGGGCCGTAGGCTATATCGTGGCCCAAGTGGTGGGCGCCACCCTTGCAGGCTACACGCTAGTGTTGCTTGTACCACACGAGGTGGGCTCTGCGGCAAACTATGGTGCCCCCTCCTTAGGTCTAGGTGTAAGTGTTGGTGTTGGAATAGCCTTCGAAGCGGTTATGACCTTTGTGCTAGTGAGTGCGGTTTTCGGAACAGCTGTGGATCCCAGAGCCCCGAAGATAGGTGGCTTCGGTATTGGGTTAGCGGTTTTCCTCGACGTTCTAACCGGTGGACCGTTCACCGGCGCGATGATGAACCCAGCGAGGGCTATTGGACCCGAGATCGCCGCACACTACTTCTCTGCTTGGTATGTTTACTGGGTTGGACCGATAATCGGCTCAGTGGTTGCGGCGCTAATCTATCAATATGTGATAATGGGTGGTCAGAGAGTTGAGGGTTCAAAGTAGCCGTCTAAAAGTGGTTCACAGTTTTCGTGTGGGTTTTACTATTTGGGAGTGTGTGTGGAAATAACCGTGTGGTGGTCGCTTTGCCCAAAATAGTTTTCTTGGGTACTGGTGCGGGGGGCTTTAGAGGCTCGGCTAGGTGTAAGTCTTCTGTTTACATGGATGGGATGCTGTTTGACTGTGGGGCTGGTGTGACAGGTAGGCTTGAGGATCTTGGGTTGTTGGATAAACTTGATGCGGTGTTCATAACACACCTGCACAGCGATCATATGAGTGGGATATACGACACGCTTGTGTCGATGGTGGTGGAGAGGAGGAGTAGGCCTCTATCTATTTATGCGCCTGCAGGCTTAAGCGACCTGTTAGAATCCTACTCGTCGCTTGGCAACAAGCTGAGCTCCCCCGAGACTGGCTTCAGTGTTAACCTCTACACGAGTCCTGATACTTCTGTGAGGATTAGGGAGTACACCGTTGAGGGTATTCTCCTAGACCATGTGGTTACCAATGTTGGCTACCTGATTCGTTGGGCTGATAGAGCTCTCGTTTACACGGGTGATACGCGTGAGCCTTCAAACCTTCTCAGATACAGGGTTGACTACCTTATCCATGAAGCTACATTTACTGAGAGATTCAAAGGATTAGCTGAAAAATACGGTCACACAACGGCGCTCGAAGCTGCCAAAACAGCTCAAGCCGTGGGTGCGAAGAAATTCTTTATAACGCACATAGAAAACAGGGCTGACCCGACAGAAGAAAAACTCAGGGAGGCGCGTGACGTGTACCCCGACGCAATCATGCCAAACGATCTAGAAGAATTTACACTTTAAGAGACCCCTGTGACCGCACATAACCTTAAGTATATTTTGTTTCAAGCTTATATTGGGATGAATGTTGTATACAGCGGTCTCCAGTGAGTTTGTCTGAAAAGGAGTTTTACTATTCTAAGGTTGGTAGGGACTTTGTTTTTCCAGGCTACAAGGAGAAGTACCCGCGGAGTAAGAGCTATCTGCTAAAACATGTAAAGTTTGAGGGTGAGCTCGACTATCCCTCTAAGAGTCTAAGGGGGTCAGCGAGTCTAAGCTTGCTTGTTCTTGAGGATGGAGGCATTATAGAGCTTGACGCCGTTGATTTCAAGCTTTTGGGTGTGAGTTTGAATGGTAAGCCAGCTGGGTACACCTATGATGGTAGGAAGATCGTTGTTAGCCCTGGGCTGAGTGCAGGCTCAGAGGTGCGGCTTGATGTAGACTATGTTGTACGGGAGCCCAAGAAGGGCTTGTTCTTTATTGTGCCTGATGCTGATCATCCTGAGAGGCAGTATCAGGCGTGGACTCAGGGTGAAAGTGAAGATAATAGGTATTGGCTTCCGGTGTATGACTACCCCAATATCAAGTGTACCTCTGAGGTTATTCTTCGTGTGCCGGCCAACCAGTTGGTTGTCTCAAACGGCGTGCTACTCGAGGTCAGAGATGAGGGCGAAAAAAAGAGGTATCACTGGTACATGAAGCATCCACACTCAACATACCTAATCTCGTTCGTAGCGGGCGAGTTTGACTCTAAAGAAGAAAGGGTTGACGATGTCACTTTGCAATACTTTGTACCAAAGGGGCGGGGAGGAGATATTGATAGAAGCTTCTCTAAGACACCCGACATGTTGAGATTCTTTGGGGAGTTCACCGGAGTGCCCTACCCGTATGAAAAGTATGCTCAGACGTGCGTGTTCGGCTTCACGTATGGGGGGATGGAGAATATTAGCGCTACGACGCTCACCGAAAGGACGCTGCACGACGAGGTTGCACACATGGATTTCTCAAGCGACGGCCTCGTGGCCCACGAGTTGGCTCACCAGTGGTTCGGCGACCTCGTCACCTGTAAGGATTGGTCGCACATATGGCTCAACGAGAGTTTCGCGACATTCTTCCAGGCGCTCTATTTTAGACGTGATAGGGGGGTGGACGAGTACTACTATGACTTGATTGGAAAACTGGACACCTATCTTGAGGAGTCCTCAAAGAGGTATATTAGGCCCATATCCACCAAGTTTTATTCGATGCCCGAGGAGGTGTTTGATAGGCACGCCTATGAGAAGGGTTCACTTGTGCTCAATTCCCTCCTAAACCTTACGGGTGAGGAGACTTTTAGAAAGGCTATAAAACTCTATTTGGAGCGCCACAGGTTCGCCAACGCTGAGACAGACGACCTTCGCAGGGCGTTCGAGGACGTAACATCAAAGGATTTAG
>JAVZKQ010000066.1:0-9391 GCA_038884175.1 Thermoprotei archaeon
TGTGATTGACTGAGAAGCTCTATCTTGTGGACTCTTATCTTAGGGAATTCACTGCTGAAGTGGTCAGTGTTGACATGGGGCGCATAGTTCTTAGCAGGACGGCGTTTTACCCGGGGGGAGGAGGCCAGCCTCCGGATAGGGGTTTTCTGTTTTTGGGTAACGGTCAAACGCTCAGCGTCACGGGTGTGGGTAAAATGGGAGATGGAGAGGTTTACCATGAGGTTCAAGGTGGCTCGCTGAGTGTTGGTGAGGTTGTGAGGGGACAGATCGACTGGGGTTTGCGCTACGCACACATGCGCCACCACACCTGTTTGCACATAGTTTCGGGTGTCGCATTCAAACTCTTCAACGCCAGGATAAGCGGCAGCCAAATCTACGCTGATAGGGCGCGCATCGATTTTAGCATTAAAGACTTCGATAAGTCTAAACTGAGGGTGTTGGAGGAAGAATCCAATAGGGTTGTGGCTGAGCGTAGACGCGTTATTGTGCGCTTTATACCACGCGCAGAAGCCTTGGCTAATCCGGATTTATACAGATTAGGGGACGAGGCCCACCTCCCACTTGGCGAAACACTTAGGATAATAGAGATTGATGGGTTCGATGCTCAGCTCGACGGCGGAACACATGTGGCAAACACGTTTGAAGTCGGTAAAATCGTTTTCGCAAAGTATGAAAACAAGGGTGCGGCCAACAAGAGGATAGAAATCGTCTTAGAAAACCAGAGTCAAACCTGAAGCTACGGGTGATTTAAATAATTGGTAAATAACCTTTTTTGTGTGTGGGTTATTTCTGCTATGTGGATGCCCATAGCTTGTTACACTAATTTACCCCGCACCCCCTCCTTACCCGGAGAGATGTAGTGGGTAAGGATTTTAACTTTCCGCCGAAGAAATACAGTTGTGGACAGATTAGAAATAAGCTATAACAAACTGCTCAAATATGTTGCGGGTAATTCACTGTATCAAGTGCTCCGTATCCATGACAGGGTCGACCTGATTTTCACGGCGGATTTCCCTGAGGCGGAGTCACATTCACAGGGCGAGCCCGCCAGAATTGTCTTTCACGGTAGGCTGGTGGGCGACAAGGTGGTCTTTGATAATGTACAAGTTGATGAGGGGGATAGGATTGTAACTAAGAATCCCGATGACGCTCTCTACGCCTACTCTTCGTGGCTTGAATTCATCGAGGAAAACTATTAATGCTTCAATAGCGGTTTAAAACAATGATTTTATCATCGTCATAATACCGGTTACCGTAAAAACTCTTCCCCTCTAACACTTTCACCTTACTAATGTGTTGCAGGAATTCTTCTTGCCGCGTGTCATATGCATGCTTGAGTAATGTAAGAGGAACTGGTGCTTCAACTATTCTCGCCTTTAAGATGTGTCTTGTGGTTTTGGGAGGGAAAAGAGTTTTGTTTGCACCCGCCTCGACAACATTATTCTTAGACAGCTTAGGTGGTGTGAAGAAGAATTCTCCTCTCTTGGGCTCCGCCTCCTTAGTCGGAGTTGGCTCGCCGAACACGGTTTGAAGCCGGCTTAGTACGCTGCGCACAACCTTATACTTTTGCGTAACACTCTGAGCTGGGATCTCAAACCCAATTGTTTCATTCTGGCCCACTAAGAGGCAGTCCTCTCCATTACCTCTCTTAAGGTCCATATCCAATAGGAGCTTGAGCGCCTTGTCCACGTCGCCCCTGAATGCTTTAGTCCACACATCCACCCTAACATAATCAGAGAAGTAATCTAAAGCCATTGCTGGAACATAGGCTAAACCCAGAGACTTGGCGGCTGCTAGCCTGTGCATACCGTCAAGCACCGTCAAACTCGATCTGTCAACTATAATCGGGTTGAAGAAAAACCCGCTTTTACTTATGAGGTCGTATAATTCCCTATAGTTTGAATAAACTATTTCTTCATGTGGTTTAAGCAGTCCCACTCTGAGGATGCGAAGCTCGAGCTCAACCGTTTCACTTCCAAGGTCAACGTTAAGGGTTAAGCTCAAGGGGCTTACCCGCCTAATTCACGGGTTATTAGCTCCACTATTTGAATAGCAGCCTTCCTTTGGGCTTCCTTGGTGTTCGCGCCTATGTGGGGTGTTAAAACTACGTTGTCCAATTGGGTGAGCGGCCCAGTGTATGGTTCGCTGGAGAAAACGTCGAGCGCCGCCCCCCTGATCCACCCCTCTTTGAGCGCCCTATAGAGGGCGTCTTCGTCCAACACTTCACCCCTAGAGGCGTTGACTAGGTAGGCGCCCCGCTTAATTTTGGAGAGCATTTCAGCGTTGAAGAACCCTTTGGTTTCCGGGGTGAGCGGCACATGTAGGGTCACCGCGTCGGCTTGGGATAGCAGCTCTTCGAGTGGGGTATAGGTGGCTGGAGCATAGTTTATGGTCTCACCCAATATATCCCAAGCCAGCACACGCATACCCAAACAGACTGCCAGTTTGCCCACCTGACGACCTATTCTACCGTAACCAATCACTCCAAGCGTCTTACCAGAGAGCTCCTCTCCTAGCAGCTCGTTTTTGAGCCACTCCCCCCTCCGAATACCCCTATCACCCCTTACGATACCCCTGAAAAGGGCTAGGAGTAAGCCAATCGTGAGCTCGGCCGCTGCGTTTGTGGGCGCTTCGGGCGTATTGAGCAGCTTGATCCCCCTCCTATTAGCTTCTGAAGAGTCCACATTGTCAAGCCCAACCCCCGGCCTCGCTATAACTTTAAGCTTCGATGCTTTTTCGAGAAACTCGCGGTCCACCTTTGTTCTACTACGCACAATAACACAGTCCGCATCAGCTATTGCCTCGAGCAGTTCTTGTCTGCTCACCCGCGACTTGTCCACAACATCGAAGACTTGGCTTAACGCCTTGATTGCTGCTGCATCAATACTATCGCAGACAACTATCTTTTTCATGGTGCACCACACCTTAAACCCTGTTTGAAGAGTAGTAATCAAGCGCGGCGCTAACCCCTTCACCCAGCCGGGCGCCGCTAACCCCTATCTCCTTAAGGCTAAGTTCTAGCGCCGAAAGCGTTGTGACAATATCCTTCATATCTACACGACCCATATGCCCGACTCTGAGCACATCGTCCCTATACTTTCCAAGTCCAGCGGTCACAATCACCTCAAACCGGTCGCGCATAGTGTTCGCGACAAGCCTAGCCTTACCCCCAATCTTAATGGCTGAGACAGTGTTTGATGCAAGCTGTCTATCCGCGAAGAGCTCTAAACCCATCGCCTCAACACCCCTACGGAACGCCTCAGCATTAACACTATGTCTCGTTACAAATCTCTCCACCCCCTCCTCTAAAATCTCGTCCAATGATGTGTTCAGAGCGTTTATCACACTTATAGCCGGCGTTGCAGGGGTAGAATGATCCTCAGCGGCCCTGTCGAATAACTCTATATCAAAGTAGAAAGAACGCTTAGGGGTCCTCGCAGCCTTTTCTCTAGCCTCATTAGACATGGCAACAAACGCGGCCCCAGGAGGTGTGGCCAAACCTTTCTGGGTGGCCGTTACAGTTACATCTATCCCCCACGGATCCATTTCATAGTTGTTCCCAACCCCAGAAACGTTGTCCACAAAACACAGGGCACCCGCTTTTTTAGCTATTTGAACAACCTCCCTAACTTGGTTTAGAACACCCGTGCTTGTCTCGTTAAACACCAGCGCCACAATTGTCGCCCCATCCACACTGCTCTTCAAGCTTTCTAAATCCACCCCCCTACCCCACTCCGACTTGACCTCCACTACGTTCGCACCGTAAACCTTGAAAGTGTCACGCAGCCTATCCGCAAAGTAACCGTTTGTGCACACAACAACTTTGTCGCCTGGCGCAACAAGGTTGGAGACCGCGAACTCGTTACCAGCAGTACCCGAACCGGTTATAAAGTATATCTCTCCAGAAGTATTTAGAACCTTCCTCAACTTTTCTTTAACTTCCATGAACAGCTTGTTAAATTTTGGGCCACGATGATTAAACATGGCTGTGGCCATTGAAAGCAAGACCTTGTGGTCCACGTTAACTGGGCCTGGAAGCATCACGAGCTCCTCATTTTTCATATATCCTCAGGCAAGTATACTTCGAAGTGTAAAATAAGCGTATTTCACACCCAAAGATCCTTGGCTGTTTGGACTGGTTGTGGCTCGTGTTGTCCATATGCTATTACTATTATTGGTTGTTTATGCCTATTGATTCCGTGATTTTGGATTACAAGTGTGGGGTGTAGGTCTAAACACGTGTTTTTGAAGGTCTGAGAGCAGCGGTGAGGGCTAATGATATGCGCCTACGCTGTTAGCTGTTCCACCATGTTTTTGAGTCAATAGTGTGTCAGAACTACGAAACAATCTCAAGGTTGACTCTAGCGAACAATTGGTAACACCCTCTACAACATAAGGTAAATACTAAATTAAGGTTAAAATGCCGTGTTTTTGCATCAACATAGTGTTTTTCGATTTTCGTCTGGGTCTATTGTTTTACCCGCCACCTCGGCCCTTCCTTGGTGTCTTCGATGAGTATTCCGAGCTCTGCGAGTTTAAGCCTAATCTTGTCTGCCGTAGCATAATCTCTCCTCATACGCGCTTCCTCACGGAGTTCAAGTATTATTTCAATAAGTTTCTCTGCCACTTGGCCCACACTAGGTCTCTCTAACTCTAACCCCAGAACGCCCAACATTTGGTTTAAAACCTCTAACGCGGCATCCGCGTCTGTTTTTGTGAGTGAGCCGGTTGAGAGAGCGGTATTGATACTCCTTATAAACTCGAAGAGTGTTCCAAGCGCCCTCGGTGTGTCGAGGTCCTCTTCGAGGTGGGCTAAAAACTGATCTAACACCTCCTTCGGGGTGGGTTTTAAACCAATCCCCTCATCTCTCCCACCTTTTGCGGCCTTTTGGTGTAGGCCAAACAACACAGCGCTTATCCTCCTTATATTTGCTTCCGCCTGATCCAATGTATCCTCGTCGAATTCCATAGGTCCCCTATAATGTGTATTGATAAGTGCGAGCCTAATCGCGTTGGCATCCCTCCGCTCGAGTAGGTCGACAAGATTGACCACGTTGCCCACGCTCTTAGACATCTTAACCCTGCCCATGGTAACCCAGCCCACGTGGACCCAATGGTGGGCGAGCGGTTTACCCGTAAGCGCTTCGCTTTGAGCGACCTCGTTTTCGTGGTGTGGAAAAACGAGATCCTGCCCTCCACCATGAATGTTAATTGTGTCCCCTAAATATTTTTTAATCATAGTGCTACACTCAATGTGCCAACCGGGTCTACCCTTTCCCCAAGGGCTAGTCCAACCTATCTCGCTAGATGAGGCGGATTTCCAGAGCGCGAAGTCCTCAGGGTTACGCTTTTTTTCTGAGGGTTCAACTCTTGCACCCACTATTAGGTCATCCAATTTTTGGTGTGAAAGCTTACCATACTCCCTGAACTTCCTTACCTCGAAGTAGACGTCTCCATCACTAACATAAGCGTACCCACGACTTATCAACCCATTTATAAAATCGATTATTTCGGGTATGTTCTGGGTTACGCGTGGATAGTAGTGAGCCCTCAACACGTTTAGCCTATCCATAACCTCAAAATACTCTTGAATGTATTTTTCGGATACCTCACTCGGCTGGATGCCCAACTCCTTCGCTTTGGCGATGATTTTGTCATCGATATCAGTAAAATTCTGGACGTATATCACCTTTTGTCCACGGTACTCTAGGAATCGGCGTAGCAAATCAAACACCACGAATGTTCTCGCGTGACCAACATGTATATGGTCTTGTGGTGTGAGCCCACACACATAGATCCTTATCGGGCCTCCATCAATCAGGAGCTCCTCAACCCTTCTACTCAAGGTATTATATAGCTTCATGAATACCGCAGCGTATCAACGTCATGGATATATTTTAGTCATCCCGAGCCGTTTAGCGTTCTAAGGATATATGAGGAAACGAGCCGAGATCAAACAAATCCGACACACCTAAAAATAAATTCATACTACTTTTACTAAGAATGCACCTTTCAAAGCAGTTGACCGTAGAGGGCCATACTGTGGAAGATGTCTTTGAGCACACCATTAAATATATAGTGCGTCGTGGTTACCAAGTGGTGGACACCAAACCCAACCTAGTGTTCACCAAGAAAACCATAATAGACGAGCATGGGAGAGTGGCGGAGCTCTGGTTATCGATCTCCGTCCTAGGGGAACACTATATAACTGTTTTCATGGACTACCAGTTACGCTCACAGGAACCCGGTGACGGAGTGGATTACAGGGGGATTCTCGTTGAGATAGAAAATGAGTACGAGGGTCTCTGGCATAAGCTTAGAGAGCTAAAATAGGCTAAAAGGTAAACCCCTAGTACTCTTCGATGTATTGGGCTAAAGCACCTGCATATTCCGTGGTACCAAGATGCTCAACACCCATATAGCGCGCTAGGTCTTGGGTCACCTTTTTCTCCGCTATACTTCTATCTATAGCCTTATCGATAAGCCTTGATGCCTCGTGCCAACCCATGAATTCCAGCATTAGCTGCGCTCCCCTAATCACACCCGTCGGGTTAGCCAAGTTTTTACCCGCATACTTTGGCGCTGTTCCGTGAACCGCTTCGAACATACCGCCGTGGTCACCTATGTTCGCACCTCCAAGCACGCCTATGTCGCCTATAAGGGCGCCCGCTGCATCGGAGATGTAGTCGCCGTTAAGGTTTGGAGCCAAAATCACATCGTAATTCTCCGGTCTTGTTATGATTTGTTGGAACATATTATCGGCTATCCTGTCGTTGACTAGTAGTTTGCCTGAGGGTGCGGGGTTCCCCTGTAGCGCATCTTCCGTAACTATTTTGTCGGCGAACTCTTTTTTTGCAACCTCGTAAGCCCACTCTCTGAATGCTCCCTCAGTGTACTTCATTATATTGCCTTTATGCATTATTGTCAGGCTCCTTCTAGCGTTGTCTAAAGCATACCTTAGGGCTAGCCTAGTAATCCTTTGAGTCTTGTATTTGCTTATTGGTTTTATACCTATACCGGTGTCTTCTTCAAGCTCAACCCCTAGGTTATCACGCAGAAAAGCTCGTAGCTTTTGGGCCTCATTTGAATCTTGTTTCCACTCTATACCGCGGTAAAGATCATCGGTGTTCTCCCTGAAGATTACCAAGTTAACCTTTTCAGGGTTCCTAAGAGGTGATTGCAACCCGCGCATATATTTTACTGGTCTAATATTGGCGTAAAGATCTAGGATCATCCTTATATGAACATTAAGAGAGCGCCAACCCTCTCCCACGGGTGTCTCCAAAGGTCCCTTTAAAACAACGTTATATCGTGTTAGTGCCTCCTCTGTTTCCTTAGGAAACCTTGAACCCGTTTCCTTCTCAGCCTCCCATCCCGCTAAAACCTTCTTCCAAGCGATTTTTCTAGAAGACCCGTACGCCTTTTGTACTGCGCTATCAACTACACTTATTGCTGCACGAGTGACCTCTGGGCCTATCCCATCACCCTCAATATATAGGATCACGGGTTTACTTGGTGTGCGCCACACCCCCCCTTCGATTTCTATTTTATCACCATCTGTCTCCATATGTTCTACCCGAGAACTAAGAGTGTAACCCAAACTTAAATGTGTCAGGTGCTAACAACCGTTTATAATTTCTTGGTACACTTTAGCGATTTCGGAAACAACATTTTCCCACCCATATTTTCTGGCTTTGAGAGCAGAGTTAGCCGCCAATTCATCCCTGAGCGCGCTATCTCCTAATATTAGGTCTAAAGCGTGTGTTAACCCAGCTATATCCCCCTGCTGTACAATTATCCCAGTCCTACCATCTTCGACCAACTCTGGCAGCGAACCAGAATCATAAACTATGCTAGGTGTGCCGCATGCGGCGGCTTCAAGAACGCTCAAACCGAATCCCTCACTAACACTTGGCAGCATAAGCACCTCTAATTCGCTGTAAGCCAAGGCTAGCTCTATGTCGTTCAGCGGCGGCATATAGAGTAGTTTGGATGAGACGCCGTCTAATGCGGCTTGAGCCATTATCTTTCTAAGCGCGCTTTTCTGACCACTTGTACCAACGGTGTCAGCGGGACCAATATAGACTAGGTATATGTTCTCATGTTTTTTAAGGATTGGTTTCATCGCAAGATAAGTGTCAAAAGCACCCTTACCAAAAGCTATTCTACCAACGAAACCCACAAGTTTTACGTTTTGTTTAAGCCCGAAACGCCTCTTAATATAAACCCCATTACTAGGCTTGAAAACCGAGGTGTCAACCCCGTTCGGTATAACCCAAACCTTTTTGTTATTCCCCACTAGTCTTGAAAGCCTAGCCTTAGTGGACTGGCTTGGCACGATATAGTAGTCAAAACACCTAGTCCATCGTTTTTCAAGTGCGGATGCTAAGTGTTCGATGTTTGGCCCAAAATATTTCTGAAAAATGTTTGTGTAGACGTCATGGACGTGGCGGACGACACGCCTCCTGCTATTATTATTCGAGAAGTAGCTCGAGCTTAGATAGCTATTAAGGTGTATGACATCCGGTCTCAGTTTTTCGCTGTATGCGAAGGCTAGATAGGGAAAAACTGGACGTGGAAGTTTGATATATGTCACGCCCTCAAAGTAAATCTTTGTAGGCAACATACCCCAAAAGCTCGAATGCTGCGAAATGACTGTGACATGGTGACCCGACTGAGCCTGTCGCTTAGCCACCTCGTGCACCACCCGTTCAACCCCACCTATGTTTGGATAAGAGTTATCCGACACGTGAAGTATATTTAGGGTGCTCACCATCAACCTCACCCATGTATATATGCGTCAATGTAATACGTGTCCATCAGCCACAAACCATTTCAACCACCATCAACAATGTGGCGCACAAAGCGCCCAAGGCGAGCTCAGCTGGTCCTTTCATTACACCAACCCCTTCAAAACCCGGATTCCTCGTCACCGCTCAACTTAAAGATTCACACATAGAGAAAAGGTTTTGGTTAAATCTTCTGTTCAATCACAAGCGAGCAACAATAGTACACATCGAACCTTCTCGTTGTGTGCCGTTCGACTTTAGAGCTTTATCTAGGCAGACCCCTGACCTGTCCCTCGCTAGAACCCCCACCGTCAGTTGTCTACCATAGGTAGAGTGTTGGAAGCCGCCCGCGTGTACAGCTTAGTGGGCTAGGGGTGGTAGTGTAGGGGTGTGAGTACTCTTTCTTTGCGGTGATGGGGGTGTGGGGGAAGCAGAGGTTTTGAAGGGTGTGTTTAAACCACCAAAAATGTGGGATAGGTGTGTTGGGTTCACACTAATATTCGCAAAGCGTCGTAGGCTGGCTGTGGTGGGTGTCGACCGGAAAATGGGGCTGGAATCTGGTATGGGGTTGGGCGCCAACACGGGTTTAGTGTACCCCCCGG
>JAVZKQ010000067.1:0-9232 GCA_038884175.1 Thermoprotei archaeon
GGCGGCTCGGAAAACCATACTTACAAATCCAACGGACATCCTTATCACAAACCCCGACATGCTCAACCTTGCTACCCGCAGCTCCTCCTTTAGACAAATAATCTCCGAGGTGGGCTATTTTGTTCTGGATGATTTCCACGTGTACCAAGGTGTTTTCGGAGCCAACATATCCTGGTTGATTTGGAGGGTTAAAAGGCTGCTTAGGGTGAAACCGGTGTTCGTGGCGTCCTCGGCAACTGTTTCCGAGCCAGCTGAACTCTTCGAGAGGGTTTTCGGCGAGCGGTGCCGCGTAGTCTCGAGCGAAGCGCGGTCAGCCAACCAGCTGCACATGCTTCTCGGCTTAAAGGCTGGGCACTCCAAAAGGGTTGTAGCAGCTAGGCTCTTTGAGAAGTTGGTTTCTGCTTCGCGGCGCACAATACTCTTCGTAGACAGCCATCAGACAGCTGAGCTAATATATAAAATGGTGCGCGCCAAGCTCGGTACGAGTGTGTCCATCCATAGGGCTGGGTTAACACCAGAGCAGAGAGGGAGAGTGGAAGAAGGACTTAGGAATGGTAGGATAATTGGTGTAATATCTACACCCACACTTGAGCTTGGAATAGATATTGGTGAGCTGGACACGGTCGTAAACTATGGCGTCACGGCCAACCACAGCAGGTATGTGCAGAGGGCTGGGAGGGCTGCTAGGCGGGGGGACCTTGGGCTGATAATTCAGCTACTCGGCGAAGACCCCATAAGCCAGTATTATAGGCAGAGGCCAAATGAATTCCTAGATCGAAGGCTAGAACCTGTTTTCCTTGATCCAGATAACACCGAGATAGCTAGGCACCACATGCTCGCATCCACAGTTGAGCGACCCCTCAAACAGGATGAAGTTATTGCGAGGCGGGCTTTGGATGCTTTCAACACGCTTGTCACATCTGGACTGGTCGCCCCCTTTGGAGGCTACTATAGATGTACACGGGAAGGGTACGCCCAACTAGGGGTTTGGAGGGGGCTCAGAGGCTCCACGGACGCTGTGAGTATACTTCTCGAAGATGGTAGAAGGCTTGGCGAAAGAGACCTTCCAGCCGCAATATTGGAGCTACACCCACAGGCCATATACAACCACATGGGTACACCCTACATTGTGGTTAGACTCGACCTAGAAAAGAGGTTGGCATATGTACGCAGGATTCACTCGGATAACGTGTTCACAAAGAGTTTAAGTCAGCGTATACCCAAACACTTCGAACAGCTTCAAAGCACTGTTGTGGGGGGTGTTAGCTTGGGTTACGGGCGCCTAACCCTCCAGGTTGATGTTACCGGTTTCATCGTTAAAGACTTGGACGACAACGTGCTCGTGGAGCGAATGCTTGATGAGCCGGTGAGCTATACGTTTCAAACCAAGGCGGTGAGTTTCAGGCTTGAACCAAAAGATGAGTGGGGAGTTAGGGGGAACGCTGAGGGGTTCCACGCTTTAGAGCACACATTAATATCCGCTGCAAGCATCACTGTGGGTGTGTCGGATGTCGACTTGGGGGGTATAAGCACACCCAACGGTGAAATATACATTTATGATGGGCAGATAGGTGGGTCGGGCGCCTCTCAGGAGCTTCTTAAACGGTTTGAAAGCACGCTGCAGGTTGCACACGAAATACTTCAAGGGTGTGATTGTGATGATGGTTGCCCCAAATGTGTTTACACGGTCCACTGTGGAAACAACAACCAGTTCCTTTCGCGTAGAAAGGCTCAAACACTCTCCTACGAATGGTTAAACCACCCTGCATAGTCGGAAACACAGGTTTGTGATTTCTGTCAACCCTGGTTAACAGACACCTTATATAAGTTATCATCCAAAGTGGAATGCTTAAACTCCATGGATGGAGTGGAACCCAACAACACACTTTATCTTGTTCCCATTGAGGTTCCAAGACTGCTTCTTCCCTATAGCACGACTTGCCCACGTTTTACAGCCGGCCGCCACCACCCATACCCTCCCACACAGCACCCTTCTCGCTGGCAGAGGGGACACCACTTTCATAGCCACCAACTTGTCCCCATTGTCTCCAAGTGGACCACTTGTTACACTGTGGACTCACAAAACAGTGTTCTCTATCTTAACGTTCTTGTCCCTGTGTATCTTGTGTCGCCTGGAGATTCGGAGCTTCTTCAGCCTTCACAGCTAAAACCTTCCCCTAAACCATTGTATAAAAATACAACTTTTATTGAGTATATCTAGGTGAAAACTGCACGCAAGGCGGGCTAAAAAGATTTAAGCTAGGAATAGTGAGCCGTTCTCCTTGTATGTCTTCATTATCACAAGGGGATTAACGTTCTCCACCCCCTTAATAGAGTTGATCTTCTCGTTCACAAGTTTCCTCATCTCTTCGATCGAGTCTGTGTACACGAGAGCCATAATGTCGGATTCACCACCTATTTCGTACACCGATTCAACGTCGGCTAGGCGCGCCAAATCGCGACACACGCCCTCAATACTCGCCTGGTTATCAACAGTTATAAGAAGTGCTGCACCAGTACCCTTACCGCTCTTAGACCTGTCAACAACTATAGTATAACCTTTGATAACCCCCTTTCTCTCGAGTTTTGTGACCCTGTTATACACCGTGGAGGCACTCACATTGAGCTTCCCAGCGAGTTCGGCGAATGTAACCTTACCGTTCTCTTTTAACGCCGCTATAATTTTTTGATCCAGCTCTTCCGATAAAGCTCTCTTTAATCTCGCCATTATGCATATATATGATGGGAGAAACTCTTAAGCGTTATACACTTAATGTTCATATCACGCCAACCACAAACTATGTAGCTTGGGCTAAGTTTTCCATTTCCCCTAACACATTCGCAAAACCTTTTAGTTTGCCTATGGTTACTCACACTGTAAGCCTTACAAATGGAAGACTGCGTGTTTTGCTCAATAGTGCATGGGGGAAGCAGGAGTTTTAAAGTGTACGAAGATCAGAATCAACTCGCCTTCTTAGACATTCACCCCCTCGTAAGAGGCCACACGCTCGTGGTGCCGAAAAAGCATTTCGACACCCTCCTAGACATGGATGAACGCTCAATAGGCCAACTCTTCAATGCTGTTAAATTGGTGGCAATGACGCTCGTTCCAGCCATGGGTGCTCACGGTTTCAGAATAATGCAGAACAACGGTGAGTCAGCCGCACAGGTGGTCAAACACGTCCACGTACACATACTACCATTCAAACTTGGAGAGAGCAGCTTTGGGCTTCGAAGGCTGAACCTCAGTGACGATGAACTCAGCGCCATAGCTAACACAATCAGAAGTCGTTTTGGAAGGGGGTAAAGACGCTAGTTTTTAGTGGCCAGTCCCAGCTTTAACCTCTCCTTTATTAGGTTGAGCGCCTCAACCATGGTTCGGTTGTCGACCACCTCGAACTCGAGTTCTCCGCTTGCAGCGTAATCGTGACCACCACCTTTAAAGAGCCGTGCCAGAGAAGAGCAGTCAACAGAGGGGTTACTCCTCCTAAAGCTCACCTTCCTATTCTTCACTGAGACCTGTACGTCGCTGTGCGTCTTTTCCCTTATGATGTCGCACGATTTCGTCGCACTGAGTGGGTCACGAGTGAAGCCAACCGCCACCTTTAAGCCGTTGACCTCGAAAACGTGTATGTTTTCAAGCAGGCTCCTCACTGCGGCCGATTCGAGCTCAGAATATTTGAGATAGTCCCCATAGATTTCAGCGTCAACAAGAACCCCGCTAGAAACCCTACGTGCAAGCAAACTCATTTTCGCATCACAATCTTTTGGGCTAAGCGTGTTATAGTAGTCCACGGCGTCCACGAGGATACGGTCCACACAGTTTAGCTCCAAGTGGTAATCTGTGCGGTGAGCGCTCTCAGAGAGCAGCTTAGAGTAGGAGTCCGAGGCGTTAAACACACGCCAAACAAGCTCCGCCCCACACGCCTCCCTGTCACCCACTTTGACTAGGTGGACCCCCATGGAGCCAATCTCCTTTAATGCTGTTTCCGACCAGTTGTGGTGATCCAACCAGTAGACCTGTACGCCCAAGCTTAACACTTCGGCGAGAACCTTCTCTACCCGCTCCAAGTAGAAGTCATCCAACCCAAAATCGGCTATAACCAGTCGCTCTGAGTTTCTCGAAGCCTCAGAAAATTTTCTCAGAAACTCTTCCATGTTTTCCTCACCATAATCGATGAAAAAAACACGGCTAGAGGGTTCCACCCTAAGGAATATGGCCGCGCTCATCAGGCCGTCAACATCCCTTCTATGGGCGAAAATAGTGGAAGCCACAAACCATTAGCATCCAACCAGAGCTTAAACTTCACTGTTCAAAAACCAACCAAAACCTCATTTTAGCATAAAAACAAAATCGACTGAGCAAAAAAAAGGATAAGTATACTCCCTATAACAAAAAGTTTATTTGGGCAAACATGTATATGGCGAGTGTCCGAACACTCCAGCGTACGCCTAATCCTGATTGGGTTGGGTACAGCCATAATCGTGGTAGCAGTTACATTCGCGTTTATAAGACTTCTTAACTTACAGGTGGCGAATAGCCCTTTAGCACAGGGGCTCGGGGAACTGGTTAATGTAATAACACAGGTTCTCTTCCTAGCCGCGATGATTTGGGGTGGAGCTATTCTCTTGGACAGAGGCCTGCGAAAACCACAGTGAGGTAGAGCGGCGTGAGCGCACACCTACAAGTGTTTGATCGCTGTGCACGGTTAACTGAAAAGAGTTGTTAGGTATGGTAGCACACATGGTTGGGTTCAGAGTAATCCGATTCAAAAACCAAGCCGCCCTCATGCGGGTTGTGGTTGGGGGTGGGTGACTCCGATTGAGTCTGAACCAACCAATTACTAAGGCTTTCAGCGCTGCAATGCTATCCATCACAGTTGTTCTCCTCATCATGCTACTTTTAGTGGGACTGACCGCAAACGCATTACCCAACAGGGTGCGCTACAACGAAGTAAGCGTATCACAATTAGGCGGGGTCACAGTGTTCTCGGCTCAGGCATCGATAAGCAACCCTGGGCCACTACCCCTCGAAGAGTTGAGCGCTGGGCTGAGCTTCACCGCACCACCTAGCTTCGAAGTAGAAGCGTTTTCACACGTGACGTCTGTGGGTGTGGGCGAAAACACAACGCTACCGATAAATCTGAGTGTGGAGCCTTCGGGGGCCGCGGCGTGCGTGTTATTATTCCACGGAGGAACAGTGGTACTCGGGTTTATGTTTAACACCAGTTTGGGTGGGATCCTCCCCATTCACGTGGTTTCCTACACCAACCTTAGCTTCGGAGCCCTGCTTGGAGGGATCACAGTGGAACTCACACAATCTAGGTATACTTCTACGCAATCAAGCTATACAGTTCACTATTCTTTCACCGACAACAACGACTATTTACCTGTGAACGCAACCCTACTCTTATTACTTGGAGGACGACCCCAAACTTCACTCAGCTTGCCACTCAACGCCCAGCCCACACAGTACATATCAAACACGAAGAGTTTTGTCGGCCCCCAGACCAGCCCTGAAAACATCACATTAATCGTACAAACTATGTGGGGAGCGTTTACATTACCATACAATCAAAACACGCAGAGCTATAGCGGTGATGTGGTTTGCGGCTGAACGCTCAAAGAATGGTTTTGGCAATAGTCTCAGCCTTACTCAGCTATCTATTTCTACTATACCTCTTTCCAAGAGCGCTATCATCACTTGGGCTCGGATCAACCCCAAGCACCATCCTCCCCCAGGAATCGGTTTACTCAGCGCTGGGTATAGTGGTATTAGAGGCTTTATCAGCATTATTTTCAACAACCCGTATTAGGGGGTTGTTCATGGTGGGTGTGGGTCTACTGGGCTACATATTCACTGCTTCAACATTCAGTAGAGATGTGATAACCACGCACACCTCCCAGTACTCGGTGAGTGTAGACGTGGGGTTCATTGTGTTGGTCATAGAGATTTTGAGCCTCACCGAGGCAGCGCGTGGCTGCGTCACCCTGATGGCGGACAACACCTAGCAAAAACTCGAATACATGCGGGGCTGAGCTGGGTTTAGCAACGGCAACGACCATATCCCAAACCCACTAAAAGCCAGATCAGCAAGGTTAGATGTTCCAGTGTGGGGGGTGGGTAAACAAGCCGCGCCCACGCTATTGGGGTTTAGTAAAAGTAAAATCCATGTTTGGAGCAATATTTTTAGAGTTAACTTGAGCGAAATATTCGAGGAGAAAATCCTCTACCACTATGAGCACCCAAGCAATAGGGGTGTGATCGATGGTGCCCAAATAAGGTACAGGGATATGAATACACTTTGCGGCGATCAGGTCACAATATACGCTTCGCTTAATGGTGACACCATCAGCGACATCAAGTTTCAAGGCGTCGGCTGCGCCATAAGCATGGCTTCTACATCAATGCTAACAGAGAAAGTGAAGGGGATGAATATTAGGGATGTGCTACAACTTGGTCAGAAGGACGTGTTGGATATGCTTGGCATTGAAACACTCACACCAATGAGGATGAAGTGTGCAATGCTTGGTTTAAGAACCCTCCAGAAGGGTGTACTCGAGTACACGGCCAAGTCTGGCTCTCAGTCTCCGCCCGCGAACGGCTCATATTCGTAGGATGACACGATAGCCTTAAGCGTTGATTTTTCAGCTACCAAGTCTCTAATCGAGAGCACACCAGCCAGTCTGCCGGCCTCGTCCACAACAACCAGATGCCGGATTTTCTTGTTCACCATTTTTGTGGCCGCGCTTCCAACATCCTCCTCAAGCGTCGCCGTAACCGGGCTTTTTGTGGCTATATTCCAGACAGAGGTGTTGGGCGGCGTGTTGGCCGCATAGGAGCGGAGTATATCTCTTTCTGAGACTACTCCGAGTGGTGTCTCACCTTTTTCGTCCACCACTACTAGTAATCCGACGTTCTCTTGCACCATTAGGCGTGCCGCTTCGATAATCGTGGAATCCCGACGTATAACCACCGGTTTACGCTTGATAAGAGCCCTAACCTTCAATTGTACCACCCCTACGCTCAATCTCGACGTAGGGTTTATTCAATTTACCCGTATAGTAAGCCTTAGGTCTTATGAGCCTGTTGTCAGCCAAGTATTCGAGGACGTGGGCCACCCAGCCTGCATTCCTACTCATCGCGAATATTGGTGTGAATAGGTCTGTGTCTATGCCTAAGGCGTTGAAAACCAAGCCCGAGTAGAAGTCAACGTTGGGGAAAAGCTTGTGCTGTGAGAGCCTCTCTATAGCAGCGTGCTCGACAGCTTCAGCTGTTAGATAGAGGTTCAAGGTACCCTTTCTCTCGCCGAGCTGCTTTGCGAGTGGTTTGAGTATAAGGTAGCGGGGATCATAATTCTTGTACACACGGTGGCCGAAGCCCATTATACGCTGTTTTGCGTTCAAGGTTTTCTCCACGGCTTCAGTCGCTTTCTCGGGTGAGCCCACCGATTGTATGTATTTAAGCGCCGCCTCGTTGGCACCACCGTGTAGTGGGCCCTTAAGTGTTGCTATACCCGCGGTTATCGCCGAGTACATGTCGCTCAGTGTTGACGCGGTGACTATACACGAGAACGTGGAGGCATTCATTTCGTGCTCCGCGTGAAGTATCATGGCTTTATCCATTACGGATGCGTCGAAAGAGTCGGGCTCACTTCCCCTTAGCATGTACAGGAAATTCGATGCAATCGGGAGATCGGTTTTGGGCTCAACGGGGTTCAGGCCACGCCTAATACGGGCAAAGGAGGCTATAATTGTGGGTGTAACCCCAATCACCCTCAACCCCCTCAGCCTATTTGCTTCAAGACTGTTATCGGCCCCCTGATCATCATATAATGAAAGCATCGAGATGCTCGTCCTTAACACGTCCATGGGGTGGGCTTTAGCTCCAAGAGTCTTAAGCCACGTCAAAACTTCTTGTGGAGGAAAGTAGGATTCCTTTAAACTGCGCACGAATCCTTCTAACTCCTCCTTTTTTGGCAGCCAGCCATATATGAGCAGGAAGGCCACTTCCTCAAAGGTCGAGCTCTGTGCTAGTTCCTCAACACTGTATCCCCTATAGAAGAGCTTGCTGTTCTCACCGTCGATATAGCAAATGCTGCTTTCCGCAACATACACATTATCCAAGCCCTTGTGTAAAACAACCGAGTTCTCGGGTGACATCATAGACAAATAGTTGTTTTAACCCTTAAACATAAAGCCTTTGAACACTCGAATTGAATCTAAACCTATTCAAGCAAGGTTTTTAACTCGCTTAAGCGCTTAATACAATGAAGTATTATGATGAGGGGTAGAGGAGTGCTTTCTATGCTTATGAGGGAGGCGGGTGAGTATTCTAGGGCTTTCTATGAAGTTGTGCTTCCAGCTATCGATATTTATGAGTTGGGCGGCGAACTTGTGGTAGAAATGGATCTCGCAGGCTTCACAAAAGACAATATCAGCGTTAAGACAACTGCGCATACACTCACGGTCACCGCGAAGAGAGAGGCGCCCAAAGATGACGTTGACGGCGTCTACTTGAGGCAGAGGCCGTTACGCATCCACAGAGTCATAAGGCTTCCTGTAGATGTCGATGAGAGTGTTGAGCCAACCGCTAAGTATGAGAACGGTGTTCTAACAGTCAAACTCTCGATGAAGGGAGCAAAGAAGGTTAGGATCGAGTAGAGTGTCACCTTTTTAGCGCGTCGTATACCAAGAGAATAAATGCGGCAACTATTCCAAGGTACGCTGGGAGTTGGTTGTTGGCGTTAAAGTGCAAGTAGACAAGTGAAGCCGCGAATATGAGGGTGGAGGGTACAACCACCCTGCTATGCTTGGCGTTCGTGTGGTCGTTGTACGCTTGGGCTTCAAGTCTCCTCAAAATGCTTGGAGCCACCCTGTTTGCCAGAACCACTGTCTCAATGATGGAGGAGAAGAACATGCGCACATTATCCGCTCGCACTTCATCGAGGTAACCCTCCTCTGTGAGTAGGTTCACTATGATCTTAAGGAGGTTGAATTGGGGGTCGAGCTTTAAGCACACCCCGTCGAGTATACCCGCCATCCTCATGTAGAGCACTAGGTGTTTTGGAAGTTTAAAGGGGAATCGATAGATCAGCCTATTAGCCAGCTCCATAAGGCGTTCGAACTCCCATTCCGCAACACTCTCACCTCCAAGCTCCCTAATTGCAAGTTCGAAGCCGCGCTCCACGACGTATTTGTTGGCTTCTGTGTCGAGCGCCCCCAGCTCGAG
>JAVZKQ010000068.1:0-9031 GCA_038884175.1 Thermoprotei archaeon
GTCATCCATTATTTCTTCACCTGCGCGTATAGTGAGAATACCTGTTCGTACACCGTCTTCATATTCTCCGCACAGACCTTAAGGTGGCACCTCTTAGAGGTCTCGTAACCGTTCTCCCCAAGCCTTTCGGTGTTTGGACCCAGAGCCTCCAAGATCCTCTCAGCTAGCTTCTCATCGTTCCCTGATGGGAACACATAGCCGTTAGAGCCGTCGACTACAAGCTCTGACACGCCTGCACCACTACTGACAACAACGGGTTTTTTGTACAGCCACGCTTCGAGCACTGTAACCCCGAACCCCTCAATCTTTGAGGGTAAAAGCACAAGGTCAGCGCAACTGTACGCCGCTTCGATTAAGCGCTTAGGGGAGTAACCAAGAAACACCACTCTGTCCGATACTCCAAGACTCTTGGCTAACTCTTCAAGCTTAGCCCTCCAACCGCTAGCCTTACCGTGGGCGAGCCCTCCTTTACCGCTTGATGTAAAACTCCCATTTCCTATGAGCACTAGGCGTAGCTTCTCTCTTTTTGCAAGCCTCGCCAAAGCCTTTATCGCCACGTCCTGAGACTTGATTCTGTCCATCCTTGCTACAACCACGAGCAACCTTTCATCCTCCCTGAGACCGACGGCGTCCGAGAATTCCTGTTTGGATGCGCGGTCTGGCTGGGACCATTCGCCAGGATCCACAAAGGGGTATATCTGATGGGCTCTCCCGTGGTATGAAATTCGGATTAACCCCTCTAAATCCCTCCTAGTGCTCACCACTACAGCGTCGAAGCCCTCCACCGCCTTTAAGATGAATCTTTGATGCACACCATCAAAGTGTTCTGGCACGAAGGGCACATGCCAGCGTAGTATTGCTGGTGCGGAGGGGCCTATGAGTTGGCCGACAAGGAGTTGCTGAAAGTCTTCAACCTCAAATAGATCAACTTTTCCAACGTACTCGAGAAGTTTTTGGGCGTTGACAGAATTATAGTGCACATACGCACTATAGCCAGGTAGTAGAAAGTCGTGTTCACCGAAGCCGTGGATCTCGGCCCAAAGCCTCTCTTTAAAGGAGGCGTAATCCCGCCTATACTTATCTTCTAACTCCACGTGAGATAGAAGTATATTGTCAACCCTAATGTTTGGTGGATAGTCCACCCCCAAACTCACCCAATAAGCACTCGAGAAGTAGCCTTCGTTTAAGAGGTTTCTGATGAGTGGGTAAACCATGGCGGTGACGCCGCCCGGAGAGAAATCGTAGTCAACGCCCTGCTCAAGCATTTTGAGATCCACTGGGTCGTCAAGAACACCGTATTTTTCAACCAATTCAGAGTAGCTGAGGTTAAACCTGATGAAAGGAGTCTGACTATTAACACAAACCCTGAGTGGCATACAACTATTTTATCGTTCGTGTTTATCAGTGTATCTTAGTCTAATGATTTGGGTGACCCATGGTGCTGTGTAAGTAGCATTCCCTTATTGAGATCGACACTAAGTGATGCTTTACGCTTAGCGGTATTTGTATACTATTCAATACTCTTAGTTCGATATATAAATAATTATGTGTAAACGTTGAGGCTAAACAGCTGTTGGGTGGTGTTTGGGAGCTTAGGGAGCCACTTCTGTAGCCGCACACTCTGCCCATGCAATGTTGGCTGACTCAAAACTCTGTACAATGTTTGGACTAAGTCAAATTGTATTCGAGGGCTACCGCGTTCTCTCCTTGAATATAGTAGTCTTTTAACACCCTATATGGTTTGAACCCTATTTTGCGGAACATTTCCAACGCTGGCACATTCATTTCACTCACTATCGTCACAACCTTCCTAATTCCTTGCGTTTTCGCAAAGTTTAGAACAGTGTTCACTAGTGCCATACCTATCCCTTTATTGCGTTGATCCCTTCTGACTGACACGTCTGTTATTATGCAGGCGTCCTCCATATTTAGGTTATCAGCGCCAGTGAAGGTGACAGCTCCAATCACTTCTCCATTTTGCTTGGCCACGTAGGCTTTTATCCACGTGGAAAAACTCTTGATTTTCTCGTAGTATTCCTGCTTGCTGAGTGGGAACCCGAGCCTGCTGAATAGGTCCTTCACACTGTCCTCTTGGTTAAGAAGGTTGAGGTATGACTCTACCTCTTTATCTGACAGTTCAACGATTTCCATCCTAGAGAGTACTAATTCAGCTTTAAAATATAACATTAGCGATTCGCCGAATACCACGTAAAGCTTGTTGATGGCACATGCTTGCCCATCTGTGGCCATGTGCCAGTCGCTAAACAACGTGGGAAAGTGGAGACCACCGGCTTGCTCTGGGCGTCCTACTGCTAGGGTTTATTAGTTTGCACCTAAGGTATTGTTTAGATTGTACCTTAGTAAGACGCAGGAGAGAATGCTTGCCGGCGAGTTTGGGGAAGCAGCAGCGAAAGCCATGGAGATTTTGGTTGCTCTAGGTAAAATATATGGTGCTTCAAGACTTGTTAGGTGTACAAGCGCGCAGATTTCTGGTGTGAGCTACAAAAACATCGGTGATGCTGGTGCGGACTTCCTGTGGGACCTCGCCGAAAAAGGTGCTAGGGTAAGGATACCCTCCTATGTTAACCCAGCTGGGATGGATCTAAACAGGTTCGAAGAGATGAACCTAGACCCCAAATTCGTGCAGGGGCAAACCAAGATACTGCAGGCCTACCGTAGGATGGGTGTCAACCTATCACTTACATGTGCCCCATACCAGATAGGTGTGGTTCCACGCTTAGGCGAACATATAGCTTGGGCTGAGAGTAGCGCGGTTATCTTTGCAAACTCTGTTTTAGGCGCGATGACCAACAGGGAAAGCGGTGTGTCCGCGCTGTGCTCCGCCATTACTGGGTACACACCATATTATGGCTACCACATCCCCTCGAATAGGGTGGCCACCCTACTTGTTAACGTCTCAGCCGAATTAGCGGATCCAGTTGATTATGCGGTCCTTGGCTCCTATACGGGTAGGTTAGCGGGTGATAGGATTGTTGCATTTAGAGGCATTACGCCGTCAAGAGAAGATCTAAAAGCTCTCGGAGCCGCGTTGGCTTCAACTGGGGCTGTGGCCCTATTCTTTGTTGAGGGGGTAACACCAGAGTGGAGGACCGCTGACACGCCAGAGATCGTTGGCGTCAGCCAAACCGAGCTGAAAGCGGAGGCAGAAAGACTGGGTGGCTCCGCGCCAAGTGCAGACGTGATAACCATAGGTTGCCCCCACGCCTCAATAGAAGAGATCGGTAGGCTTGCAAAGATACTTGCAAATAGGAAGCTCACAAAGCCCCTCTTCGTTTACACTTCGAGGCAGGTTAAAAGTCAAGCGGATCAGGCGGGGTACACTAAGATCATCGAGCTAGCGGGGGGGAAAATCTTCTGCGATACGTGCATGGTTGTCTCCCCAATAGATAGGATGGGCGTCTCATCCATCGATGTAGCCTCAGCTAAGGCGGCGTACTACTCACCGATGATGAGCCATGTAAACGTTAGGTTGGCACCCCTTGAAAGAATAATACTCGAAGCGTCGGAGGCAGTGTAGGGTTGGTTGTGATACGCGGTAGGGCTATTTCGAAGGGGGTTGCGAAAGGGGAGGCACTTGTAACATCTCAACCCATCAGCTTCCTAGGGGGGGTTGACCCATCAACCGGTATTGTTGTTGACGGCAACCATGAGTTAGCGGGTAGAAAACTGACGGGTAAGGTGCTCGTCTTCCCACACGGCAAGGGTTCGACTGTGGGTACGTACACACTCTACCAGTTGGCGAAGAATGGTTTGGGTCCAATCGCAATAGTCAACAGGGTTGCTGAGCCCATTGTGGCTGTGGGAGCCATAATGTCAGGCATCCCGCTCGTGGATAATCTGGAGATCGACCCTGTCAAGACACTCAAGACCGGCCAACTGATGTTGGTGGACGGTGACAGAGGATTAGTGGAGGTGTTTTAGCAGTCCTGCTGATGGTAGCCGGTTTGGACTTCACAGCTTTGACTCACTCTGTGGCGTAGTATTGTTTTCATGTAGAGTTGTGTGGCTTGGATGGGCGAGCACCTTGTGTAGCGTTTGGGTTACGTGAGTTTTTGGGCGGCGTATGTTGGTGTAGACGGCCTACTTTGGGGTGTCGTGAAAACATTTATTGACCACTACTATTATTAATAGATTATGCCTACACTTGATTCTGCTAGACTCGACGATGAGCTCGAACTAATCCTTAATAGGGGTGGCGACGGTGTGCTACAGGGTGTTGTGGAGTATCTGAGGAGGAAGTACCCAAAGTATTCTTGGGTTGGGATATATATGCTTGATGGAGGAACGCTTGTTCTACGTGCGTGGAGTGGTAGCAGACCAACTGAGCACACAAAAATACCTATCGGTGTTGGGATATGCGGGCTCGCCGCGCGGACGGCTGAGACGGTTATAGTGGACGATGTAAGTAAGGATTCACGCTACCTAGCCTGCTTCCCCGAGACCAAGTCAGAGATAGTTGTACCCATAATACGTGAAGGGAAGGTGCTTGGCGAAATAGACATTGACGGCGAGGAGATTGGGGCTTTCGGTCCTTGGGACAAGGCTTTTCTCGAAGTTTTGGCTAGCAGGCTGGGTAGGATGGTCTAGGTGCTGGTAGGACTTGATCGAACCAAAGGGTTTCAGGTCATTCGTAGAAGAGATTGAAAGGGAAGGCGGGGTAAAGAGAGTAAAAAGACGGGTATCGTGGAGGTACGAGGCAGCGGGTGTCCTCGCGGCCTTCGACCCGCAACCCACAATACTCGAAAACGTTGATGGGCACACCGTACCTATAATGGGGAACATCTATTCTACGAGAACACTCTTTGCTAAGTATTTTGGTGTTCCACAAGGTATGTTAACAGCCCACCTTCTTAATGCGCTTTCAAACCCTGTGGCTGTGGGCGAGGTGGAGAGGTGGGATGCTCCGTGTCAACAGGTTGTAGAGGACACGGTTGACCTGCCAAGACAACTACCCGCACTGCTCCACACTCAGGGCGATGGGGGGCGATATGTTACCGCTGCAACATTCTGTGTGCGAGATCCAGAGTACGGCTATAATTTGAGTGTGCACAGACTAATGATGCTCGAGGGGGAGACTGGTAAGATGGGGATGAGGGTGGTGCCAAGAGACCTGTACACATATTTAAAGAGGGGTAAGGGTGAGCTTGAGGCTGTAGCAACAATCGGTAATGGCTTGGGCTACTTGGTTGCGGCTGCTACAACTGTACCCATAGGCTACGACGAGCTGGGTTTAGCGAATGCACTAGAAAGACAAAGACTTGTAAGGGCGCTTAGCGTTGACCTACCTGTTCCCGCCGATAGTGAATTTGTGCTTGAGGGAAGAATAGTTGAGGCCACGCAGGTCAAAGAGGGACCGTTCTTCGACCTTACACTCACTCTAGATGCTGTAAGGGAGCAGCCAGTGTTCGAAGTAAAAAAGCTCACCCATAGGGTGAACCCCTACTATCACGAGGTTCTCCCAGGGCTGTCCGAGCACAGGTCGCTTATGGGTCTGCCGCGTGAGGTGACCATATATAGTGAGGTGTCCAAGGTAGCCGAATGTGTGGACGTCAGACTTACACCTGGAGGGGGGTGTTGGTTGCACGCTGTGGTTAAAATAAGGAAAAAAGGGAGAGAAGATGGTTTGAAGGCCATAGAAGCAGCCTTCAAAGGGCACAGTTCACTAAAACACGTGGTGGTGGTTGATGAAGACATAGACATAGATGATACATCCCAAGTAGAGTGGGCTATAGCCACCCGCTTCCAAGCCAACCGTGGCCTCGTGGTGATCAACGATGCTGTGGGCTCATCGCTTGACCCCTCAGCGGACAGGATAACGAGGAAGACGTCTAAGATGGGGTTGGATGCAACCATACCTCACGATAAGCCTAAGGACACCTTTAGAAGATGGAGCTACCAAGTGGTCAAGCGTGACGACTACCTCTAACGCTGACCAGTTTCCCCCAATTGGGTTTGAGGCCATCCTTTTTGACATGGATGGCACAATTATAAATAACATTTACCCTTTCGCTCAGGCTAAGGCGGAGATACTGGCAACCCTGCGTGCGCATGGTTTAGATGTACCCGACAATATTTACGGCTCGATCGCCAACCTATTAGAATGGCTTAAACACACCCAGATGGGCAACCACACCAGTATACGTGGCGAGGTGCTCTCAATACTCTTAAAGTATGATTTAGAGAGTGCGGGCGGCGCCAAGCTGCGAAGGGGTGTGCTCAGCCTCCTAAAGTGGTTGAAGATCGAAGAATATAGGGTTGGATTAGTATCCAACTCTAGTATATCAGTGGTTACCACAGTCTTAAAATCTAAACGTGTGAACCGCTTCTTTGACGTGGTGATTACTAGGGAGGCCGTAGATAGGATGAAGCCATACCCCGACATGGTGTTGTTGGCGTGTGAAAAACTGGGTGTTCAACCGTCAAACGCACTGGTTGTGGGGGATAGCTGGGTTGATGTTGAGGCCGCCTTGGCAGCTGGGGCTAGCACGGTGTACTTCAACCCGAGGAACACGAAAATCCACCTCCACCCCACATACGAGATATATAAGATAACCCAGCTACCACAAATTCTGCTGGGTAGGCGGGGTGCACTGTATGGTAAAGCTACCCTATAGCGTACTGGTATTGGAGTTCCACTTTCCCTTCAGTTGTAGAAGGGTTTTCGAGTGGTGGACCGAGCTTGAGCCGAGGGGCTATGTTGGGCGTAGGCTCAAGCGTATAGAGGTGCTCGAAAGGAGGGGGAGGGGTGCAAGGGTTTTGACTTACTGGAGATTCATGGGTTTTGGATTCAAACTGCTTGAGGAATTGGAGGTTAAAAGTGAGGGTGAGTGGGTCTGGAGATCCCGCTTTCTCGGCGTGCCAGCGGTGGAAACATTCCAGCTAACAACCACAGACGGGTCGTGTATGCTCAGGATAACCTCCGTGATGAATCCACCAAACATTTTTAGAAAGATGCTATTCCTCTTGGTGGGGTGGTATTGGCGTGCGGAAGACAAAAAGGAGTGGGTTTCTGCGGCCGAAGCGTGTATAGAGGAGCTGACACACACTTAAAAACACGAAAGAGCTCGCCACACTTGGGTATAGGAGGAGGAGAGTTCTTCGCCGAGGTTAACGGTGCTTCTTTTAGAGAGTGAGTAGGCCACTAAGGGTATGCCCACTACGCTTGTAAAAGGCTCTGGTAGAAGTATGAGGGATAAGCCGGCTCTGAGAAGATTCGGGTTCTTGCTGAGCTTATGCATCTTTTTGGCTTCAACTAGTATTGGTTTAATTTCACTCATCAAATCACAAAGGATTTTAAGATATTCGGTTCTCCTTTGCACTTCGTCTAACGTGTAAGGGAATACGAAGCGGGGCATAGTATAGTTATACCGGAAGTGTTTAAAAGTGGTTCACTGAAAGTGTGCAATGCGTTTTGAGGAAGTGTATACCTCGTAAACTGGGGCACGGTTAAATACCTCCTGAGGATTAAGTTATAGATGCCCACAACAATTGAGATAGAAGGCTACCTAGAGCAGAAACTCGATGTACTAGTGGCCACAGGGCTATATGCAACCAAGACAGAGGCTGTGCGTGACGCCATTAGGCGACTGGTTCAACAGGTGGATATAGTAACAATACTCCTCAACATGTATCGTAGGGGCAAAGTGAGTTTGGGGTATTGTGCTGAGGCATCTGATCTATCATTCAACGAGATGCTTTTGGTCATGCAGAAGAAGGGTTATAAGCCCAAACTCGGTGTGGACGAGTTGGGTTTAGTGGAAAAGGAGGTGCGCGTGCTTGACTCCGTGGACTCAGTTGTGGTTGAGGGGTTCACCTTAGGTGTGCTAGGCGATTGCTTAGGTGACAAAATCTTTTTGGGTAAGCCTTGGAGGGTGCAATTAACCCAGCACCAAGTGGAGCATTTGAGCCTCGAAATCAGGAGAAGTGTGATCTCCAAGCTCAACAACGGTGTGGTCTTCGTTTCAGGAATACGTTCAGTGGACGAGCTTTCATCACAGAATGCAATATCCAAGGGTGAAGCAGCATCAATACTAGCCGCATCAAAGAGCGGTGCAACGCTCGTCGCTGATGATGAGAGGGTGCGGGCTACGGCTGAGAGAGTGGGTGTTAGGGTTGCGGGTTCAATCTCGGTGGTGCTCTACCTACTCGCTCGGGGTTTCATCGGTGAGCAGGAAGCGCTTAGATCATACGAAAAACTACTCGGCTTAGGCTACTATCTACCCCTCAGCCCCTCTGAGTTGAGTAGCAAGAAGTTTTCGAAAGGCGTACTCGGCGTGGTGGGCGAATGACTATGGTTGGGTCTGACTCCGCGACTGACGAAGTTGAGGGGTTAAAAACCACCTATACGAGGTTCGAGGACGTGGTCGTGGCCCTCGACTCTTCTATAAGTATGCGGGCGCATGACTATGAACCCTCAAGGTTTGAGGCTGCCAAATCAGCCCTTATGAGGTTTGTTGATGTGAGGCTCACCACATCGCCCATGGACCGTGTGGGGGTGGTCGTGTTCTACGGATATGCGCTACCGGTAACCCGACCTATGAGTTCCAGAGAACTGGTTGTGAGCCTGGTTTCAAAACTCAAAGTTCTAGGTGAGGCCACAAACCTTGGCGACGCGCTCATAATGGCAGCAAACATGTTTGATGATACAAGCATGGAGGGGTTCACCAAGAGGATACTCGTCATAACGGATGGAACATTCAATCAGGGTCCAGACCCGGAGACCGCGGCGCTCTACGCCGTGAGCCGTGGTATAAGAGTTGATTTTGTAACCCTCGGTAAACTCGAAGGAAACGACCTAGAAGTGATTGAGGGGTGTACTTCAGAAACGGGTGGGATCCACCTTAACGCTGAAAACACTCAGAAACTGCTTACACACATCACAAACCTCGCCGACAGAAGGAGGCAGAGCACGGACTGAGGCAAAGATTAAATTACACCATTAAGTTGATGTCCCATATGTTTGGAAAACCCGCTCATAGCTGGAAAACTGGGCTGCTAGCACTCTTTTTGA
>JAVZKQ010000069.1:0-9022 GCA_038884175.1 Thermoprotei archaeon
CTTCATCTTCGATCCAAATGGTGGGCTTGTTGCATCGCAGAGAAAGGTTTTCCTGACGGATATGGAGAAGGAGCTTGGGATAAGTGGGTGGGATCTCTCCGGGGTCTCAGTGTTCAAGGTTGGGGGTCGGGGGTTTGGTGTGGCGATCAGCCTTGACGCGTTTTGCCCGGAGTATGTTTCAAGGCTTTCGGGGGCTGAAATTGTTGTGCAACCCGACGCTAACCCCGTTAAATGGGCGTCCTACTTGGATAATGGTAGATGGCAACCCGAGGAGTGGATGGATTCATCCTACTATATTGCTCAGAGGTTGGGCAGCGTCAAGTACGTGGTGAACCCGTTTCTTGTGGGCAGCATCCTCGGCGTTGAATTCGAAGGCCAGTCGAACATCACGAAGAAGGCGAGCGCAAAAGACGTTAAGCTCGGTTATATCGGCAACATCCCAGTAACAGGTTTCCACTCTATTCTCCCGGCAGGTAGCTTCGAGCCGACAGAGTTCGTTGGAAGGGAGGAGGCTTCGAATTCCGCGATTAGCTATAGTGATGGTGTTGTGTGCATCGAGGTCCCCTAGTTTCACAAGCCTGCTAACACATCCATGTGCAGCATTTCCCCTTTGAGGTACCTGAAGGGTTCGCCGTGGGAGCAACCAATTTTTCTCCCGTACACCTGTGAAAGCGAGCGTATTGTGTCAACTATGTACCCCGAGCTGTCCATTTGGGATTCGTGTGCTCTTATGGCCCTCATTTTCACATCGAAAGAGTCGTCTATGTTGATGATGACGTTTGGGTTGGCCGTGGCCGCGAGCGCCACACTGGGTCTAGGTGATAAGGGTGTCCCCAAACCGATTGTGGGGTGTAGGTGAAGGAGCACGGCCTCCATTACCGCTTTACCCACGTGCACGTGGTCTAGGTGCGCCTCGTAGGGTAGATATGGATCCAAGGTGACCACGAGGCTGGGTGAGAAGTCACGGATCACACCCATAAGCCTATCCCTGATCCCCCTTGGTTCGGGCACTTCGCTATCCGTGTAACCCAAAAATTCTACGCCGCTCACCCCGAGTATCTTAGCGGCTTCCAACTGCTCCTTTTTTCTTGTTTCCGCAAGATCCCTTTCTTGTACCCCTCTTTGGGTTGTGCCCTTGCTTCCGTCACTTACGACCACCAATCGAACTGTGCTTCCAGAAGCGACCATCAGGGATAGGTAGCCTCCGGCTGCGATCTCCATGTCGTCTGGGTGAGGTGAGACTGCTAGTATCCTCTTGGAGGCCATCATCATGTGTGTGAATTCTACATCCACTTCTAGTTTGGATAGGTATTGTTCGAATTTTTCAGGTTTCAACCTCGATTTCACCGCTCCTACATATTTCCTCGAACACGCTCGCCGACCTTCTCTTTGCTCTCTTCTTCGTTTTGTAATCCACCTCGTAGAGCCCGAAGCGCATTGAGTAACCCTTAGCCCACTCGAAGTTGTCGATGAGCGACCAATGATAGTATCCCTTTACGGGAATGTTATCAATATTAATGCTTTTACACACCTCTTGCAGGTGGTGGGCAATAAACCTCCCACGCTTTGCATCCGTCGAATCAGCGATCCCGTTCTCTGTGACATATATGGGTACACGGTACTTTTCGTAAACCCATTTCAAAACCCTCCTCATCCCCTGAGGGTATATGTCCCATGCGAAATCCGTGCAATCCACGCAGGGTAGGATTTCTGTGTTGAACGGCGCATCACTATTGTACCTGAGCCTCACCCTAGTGTAGTAGTCCACACCGATGAAGTCGGCACCCCTGAAGCCCTCCACCCTTTCGTCGATTAAACCATCAAAGTCGTTGTCGAACACGCCGTACAGCGCACCATTCAGGACCCGCTCATACATCATGTATCTTGCAGCATCCACCACACCAGTGCTCTTGGGGTTGTTGTCACCTTCCTCGAAGTAGGGGGTGGAAACACCTATCCCGACGGGGGCCGAAGTGTGCTTTTTAATATTGGTGTAGGCCACATTGTGTGCGAACACGAGATTTCTCTGAACCACAGAAAACAGGTTTGGGTCGCTGAGCGCTGGGGGGAAGCCAGTGCTCGGACCCATGAGGTAGCCGTTAAACGCGATGACATCGGGCTCGTTTAAAGTCTCCCAAAAATCAACGTATTCACCGAATGTTTTGGCGGCGTATTCGGCGTATTTCCCAAACTCTACGATGGTTTCCTGGTCAACCCACCCCCTTCTACTAGATTTCCCTATATTCTTGTGGCAAGCCACTGGGTCGTGCAGCCACACTGGTAGCGGCCAGTGGTAGAGTGTTAGGAATACGTGGAGACCGATGGACCTAGCGTATTTGAGCATACCTATATAGTGGTCCACTGAACTTTTATCAGCCAACACGGATAAGCTTTCCAGGTCTTTATCTGTCAGGTTGACTTCGAGCACACCCCCATTCGGCGAGCGTTTAACCGTTGCGCCCACCTGTGATGTGCTCTCCGGAAATATCCTTGCCCACTCTATGCTGAGCCTTATGGAATTAGTCCCCAGTTCCTTCGCGCTATCCATATCCTCCCGGTAATGCTCCCAGAAGCCCGGCCCATCCCTTGGGTCGTCACCGCTGACCAAGCCTTCCTGCTTAATCTCAGCTGAAGTCGCCCATTCAAGCCAGTCCGTCTGGGGGGGCCTTTCAACTAGCCCCCGACCCATCTCGGTCTGGAAGGCTGATATGGCTGTACCCCACTGGAAACCAGATGGGAACCTGAGTTTCGTATTTATCGCTAAACAAAGCGGTTAGAAGGTTAAAAATTTTTGGGCACACGCCATAGAGCCACTTTTAGTGTACGTGGCGCTGTGTAGGCTGAGTGTTACGCGTCACACGAGCGCTAGGCGGGCAGCCGCCTCCCCAGCGGTGCGCGATTTGTTTGGGGTTGAAACACCCTTATGGTAGAATAAAAGTGGTGTTGCCTAATCCTTACTGAATCTTCTTGCATAGAGCTACGATGTTGGTTGATCCTACTCTGCCCCGTTGGATTTCGCCACACAAAACCCGCGGATCACCGCGGCTACCATGGTTTCCTTGGTTTTCTGGGCCAAGCCTGACGATGGGTCGCAGAACTATTATAATTTTTCCTTTGCGGTTCTGAGCCGCATAGTTTTTGTCGGCCTACACGGCTCTGTGTGATCACTAGCCCAGGAGCAACCGCTCCTCTAGCAACCCAAAGGCCTCACCCACACTACTTTGCGTTTCATCAGGACTCTCCGCAGTGGGCGCCCGCATGCTTCAAGGAAGACTGTGACTTCGCAGTAGTGTTTACACGTGTTGTTCGAAATAGCGTCACGTTATGCTTTGAACCATAGTTTTACACATTAACATTTAGTTGAAATATTTGACACACCTCTTATAGATGCTGGGAAGAAGATCATACGCTATGGACCCCACGCTACGATCAAGAGGGATCGAACGTTGATTGTTGGTGAACGCGCTCAGAACTATGATCTCAAATTTTTCGCTTGCAAATCTAGGGCCACAGCAATCAATGCCCTCTAAATACCAACGTAGGTTCTTCCCATACTGCAAAGCCAAGGACTCCTCAACGGGACCGTCTGAGTTTATCCTTTAAGGCCTGACTGCAGCATCCAACATTTGCCCTCACTCCGCCCACCACATCCACGCCACTAATCAAGCCATTGAACCACTTTGGATCGAAGCCAGGTTTTACTCTGTTAAGTGTGAGTCAATGCTTGGGATTGCGCCCTAACCCATCGCAACACGAATAGCTCCTACTAATCACACCCAGCACCCAACACTACTACACGGCGTACACGAACACTTAAAGGGGTAAGTTGGCTCAATGAAAACGTAGCCCACAATCCAGGTAGATGTGACAAAAGCCAGGAATGGAGGGCTTTTCCCCGCTAATATTACGCTGATTTGGATTAGACGAAATAGGTGTAATCCTGTGGAATTATAATTCGTGTGCATCATAGCATTACGATGTAGGTGTTGTTGGCCTTTTGTGGAGGCTGTTCTCCACACACCATCTACATATTTTATCTAAACACTGGAGAGTGGGGTTTGACGATAGCTATATATTAAGTGTACACTCTCTGTGCTGGTGTGGATTAGTTGGTGGGTGTGAGAATGCTGGCGTTTTTGTGCGGGCTACTTACACCCCGTGGGGGGTCAGCGTGCTCGCCACTTTAGGGTTGGGTGTTTATGGGTGTTAGAGGAAGTTTTCATAGCTTTGTTTAATGTGTCGCTATTCATTTTCGCAGCCGAACTGGTTAATTCCGCTTTGTCTAAGTATAGTATACCGGCTCTTGTTGGGGAGATTCTGATCGGGATTGTGATTGGGCCTTTCGCGTTGGGCTATGTTTTAAACACGGTTCTCGGTTTTCACCTCATAAATATAGATGGTTATGTGAAGTTCCTAGCCGAGTTTTCTGTTATCCTCGTGATTTTCTCAGCGGGTTTGGAGCACGGAATTGCGCCAATAAGGTCCTCTGGTGTTTCCGGTTTTCTTGGGGCAACATTCGGAGCGCTCTTACCCTTTACCGCAGCCTACTATATTTATTCCCCAACGCTGGGTCACGGGGAAGCTCTGTTTCTGGGTGTGGCCATGGGCGCTACTAGTTTGGCGGCTGTAGCCGCCATAATCGAAGAGGAGAGGCTTAAAGGCAAGAGTATTAATTTCCTTGTCAGCGCCGCTGCTGTGGACGACGTGGTCGACTTGTTGTTACTTTCTACTGTAATCGCGCTTTTGGGGAACTCTTCAGCAAGTCTGAGCACACTCGCCGTTAACACGATAGGTGTGATTGTCCTATGGGCTGTGATTCTGGGGGTGTCAATCACCGTTGTTCCCAGGGTTACTAATAGGGTGAATGAGAGGTACATAGTGCAGTTCTCATTCCTCGTTCTGTTCGGGTATGTTTTGTTGATGGTTTCACTCGGCTACTCCTCCATCATATCCGCGTTCGTGGCGGGGGTGGCTTTGGCGGCTAGCTCTAAAAGCCCCAAAATCCGCGAGATGAGTAGAACGCTATTAAGCCTTTTTGGGCCGATATTTTTCATTGTTACAGGCGCCGAAGTGAACCTCCTAATATTTAACTTCAAAACGTTTTTACTCTCGCTGGAGCTAACCGGTGTCGCCTCGCTCTTCAAATGGTTGGGGGTTTTCCCATTCGCAATGCTAAATTTGAGGAGCTTGAAAAAGGCTAACACAGTGGCCATAGGCATGATACCAAGAGGCGAAACAGGATTGGTGATTGCGAGCATAGGTCTTGCTGGAGGATACCTCGGACAAGACGTATTTGAAGCAATAGTTTTCATGGCGCTCTTCACCACACTGATATGGTCGATCATATTCAAGGTGTTGGCAACAAAAACAATTGTAGGCTAGATTCTCCGCGTACTCTCCGCCGATACACACCGAATAGTGCACATGGTGAACGTTACACCCACCGTGATTGGTTAGGTGATAGACCTCTGATTAATGTGGGGACGTGCACCCCACGCGGAGCCGTTCTCAGCCAACCCCAACTCCAAGCACACACCCCAATAATTGGGTTAGGTGGCCCCCAGCCGGCCACACCCTCCGATCATCCCACTTGAGCTGTGGGTGACTCGGACTCTTTCGACGCGCCGAATAATGTTGCTCCACAGTCGCTATTTGGTTGCACCACCTCTGGATACCTCGATTCGAGCTGGCGTCCACGTGTGCTACGTGTCGTCTTTGGGCGGTGATCGCACAACACATATTTGGGTGGGGGCTTACATAGTGTGGTGTTGGGTTTTGGGCTTTGCTCATAGCGGCTACATGATGGTTAGGGTGGCTTCGTGCTTGGGGTGCAACCCACGGTTTTCGTGTTGGGGTGCATTGTATGGTTGAGGTATCGCAGGGGGACTCTTCCGGGCGGGGTGGTGGTCCAATCCCCCCGCTTCCTCCCCCAACAAGGGTCTCCCACCCCTTCCACATGTACGACATGATACGCTCTATTCCCAAGAGTTTTGGTGAGGTGTTAAAGCAGGTTGAGGGCTTCGGGAATATGCCTATTAGGGGGCGTGTCTATTTTACGGGTAGCGGCACCTCCTATTACGCGGCGTGGATGGGCTCCCAAACACTCTATGGTCGCGCGGCCTACCGTGCTGTAGAGTCGAACGAATTCGTCTGGTATGAACCAGTCACACCAGACTCTCTAACTGTTGGGGTGTCCCACAGCGGCATCACCAAAAGCACGGTTGACGCCCTTGCGAAGGCAAAAAAGGGTGGTGGTGTAACATTGGGTATAACACATTACGCTGACAGCCCAATATCCAAGGTCTCAGACTACACTCTGGTTGTGGGCGACGGACCCGATCTTTCAAGATGCCACACGAAGACTTACGTGGATTCGGCTGCAGCAGTGTTGGCCCTAGCGTTTAGATTCTTGGGTGGTGGGGAGGCGGAGGGGTTTTTCACTGGTAGGCTACCCGAGTTGATGGGTGACGTGATTGTGCGGTGTGATGTTGACGCCGCAAAGGCGGCTAGGGAGTTTGTGGATGTAAAGAAGGTTTTCGTGGTTTCCTCAGGCTACAACCTAGTCACAGCTAGGGAGGGCGCGCTCAAAATTAAGGAGTCCTCATATATAGCCTCGGAGGGCATTGGGTTAGAAGAGTTCTTACACGGCCCCTGGGTGGCGCTCGACAGCGAAAGCCTCGCATTGTTCATCGCACCCTCTGACGCTGCGATCGACAGGTATAGGGTGGCCCTGCGCGCCGCTGAGATGGTTGGCGCACACACTTTAGCCGTCTCGGACACACAACTCGACGCTCACCGCCTCTTCCATGTACCAAGCATCCCAACCATCCTGACACCATTTATCACAATACTCCCAATCTACCTTTTCGCATATTATCTCTCTGTTGAGAGAGGCAATAACCCCGACTATCTAAGGTACCTTGAACCAGCATATTGGAGTGCGAGGAACATAATTTTCCCACCAGGCACCCATTGAAATCGAGAGAGGTTTTGGATTCCTAAGACACCACAGCAGCGGATCCTGGCTACATCTTTATTTTAATTGTGCTAGGGTTTTCTGTGGGGGGTGGAGGAGTGTTGGGTCGTGTTGACTCGCTATGTGGTTGGGCCTCTAAAATTGTCTACTAGGAGTGTGGCTAGCTTAGTGTTGCCTCTAGTCTTTGGAGGTAGGCTCCAATGTTTACTGAGGGTTGAGCATACTTTTAATCCTGTGGGCGGTGGATTGGAGGTTAAATTCTGGGGTAGAATTGCTCTACGCCTAAGGTTTCTCCTTCCATAATGTGGTGGGTGGATTTAGGGTGGTTCTTTTCTGGATCGCTTGGCTAAGGGTTGTGTTACCGTGTTAGAGTGGACGCTAAGGAGAACTGGTTTAGGGGTGTGGAAAGACTCTTATAGCGCTCGGTTTTACCCGTGTTGTGTTGGCTTATGGCTGATTCGATTTATGGTTTAATATCCAATGCGTATGGTAAGAACCATTTTGAGGTGGACTACCCCTTTAGGGCTTTGTTGGAGTATTTTGGTTATGATGGGGGACAGCTTTCGGAGCTCGGTGGGTTTGTGGGTGGGGTGGCCTACGAGGTGGCTGACTATGTTGATAAGGTGGCTAGACCTAGACTCGTCTATTGGTCTATTGGTGGTGAGAGGGTGGATAAAGCCTGGCTTGACCCAGCTCTACGCTTGGTGCTTAATGAGCTTGTGAAGCGTTTTAGGGTGAATGAGAGGCCTTACACTGTGGGTGACTGGTTCCACTATTTCAGCGCTATTTACCTAATCGGCGACCCAGGCGTCTCATGTATCCTCACGGTTACCAACCAGACGGCGTATGCGATCCATAAGTATGGTGATAGTGGCGCTAAGAGGTTTTTGCCCGGGCTGATTGGGGAGGGTGAACCTCTTTTTGGTGCAACGTGGTTCACAGAGGTGCAGGGGGGTAGTGATTTGGGTGCCAACCTTGTCGAAGCGTATTTGGATGGTGGAGTGTGGAGGCTTAGAGGCATAAAGTATTTTTCGAGCAACGCTGGGCTTGCTGGTGTGGCGCTTGTGACGGCTAGACCTCGGGGTGCTAGGAGTGGTGTGAAGGGTGTTTCACTCTTTCTCGTACCAGAGTTTGATTCTCGAGGTAAGAGGAATTTTAATGTGCTTAGACTGAAGGAGAAGAGTGGTACGCTCAGTGTGCCAACTGGTGAGGTTGAGTTCGATGGCTCTGAGGCCATACTTTTAGGCGACGCGGATAAGGGCATCTACTATACTATGGAGGATCTGATGGTTTCGAGGCTTTCAAACGCTGTGGGCGCCCTAGGCATAGCTAGGAAGGCGTACCTTGAGGCCTACTATTATTCTCAGCGGAGAGAAGCTTTCGGTAGAAGGCTTTTGGACCACCCACTCGTCCAGCGTGACCTCGTTGAGATGGAGGTGTTTATTGAGGGGGCGATGGGTGTGGCCTTTAGGGCTATTGACGCCTTCCAGAAGAGTTGGAAGCAGACTCCACCCTACGGTGAGGAGTACCACTACGCGAGGCTTCTCACACACATCGCGAAGAATTTGACCGCGGAGGCGGCCGCCCACGTCACAAGACTCGCAATGGAGCTACACGGGGGAATAGGTTTTCTAAGCGAGTTCCCCGTCGAAAGGTGGCATAGGGAAGCACTCATAACACCGATTTGGGAGGGGCCAAGCAACATTCAGGCTCTGGACATGCTTGAAGCGATAGCCAAGAAGGGCGCCCACATTGTCCTACTCAGGGAGCTAGAGCAAAGGATGGGTGATTTTGGTGGTTGCGACGCTGAGCATTCGGCGCTCTATAAGGAGATGCACTCGAGGATAAATGGGGTTTTCAGGGAGATGGCAAGCCTAGGCGAGCGGGAGGCGCAGTTTGCCGCTAAAGATGTCCTAATGGAGATTGGCCACTCACTCGCGGTGGCCACACTCGCCCACGCATCATGTAAACTAGGTTCGAGAAGGCTTCTAAGCGTAGCAGAAACCTATAAGGAGAGGTTTGTGGATAAGCGTGCGATTACACCAA
>JAVZKQ010000070.1:0-8973 GCA_038884175.1 Thermoprotei archaeon
AGGTTTTATTTTGTATTCGTGTTCTAACGATATCCGAAAGATCTTGGCTATTGTCTGGCTTTGTGTATGTTAAAAATCCTTGAAGAAAGATCTCTGCGAGTTGCTTTAGCTTTGTGTCATTGGATACGTATATTCTTTTTTCTGCGACCACCTTATTTAAGCTACGGATATCCAGTAGGTCTGTGTAGATTTCGTTTAACCCCTCTTTGGCAACCAACGTGGATAATAGCATCAGGTGAGTTCTCTTCGCACCGTAGTGTTCTATCATTGAGTCAACATTGATTCCGAATCTTCTTGCGACTGCAAAGAATCTATCTGTGAACTTTCCAAATTTGCTCGAACCTTTTGTGACCAATTCATTGACATCGCTAATGCTTAAACCTGTTAATGTCTCACGGAGTACTTCAGGTCTTATATTTATTCCATCAACAACCACACCCATAGAGGAGGAATAAGCCTTGCAGTGTATTCCCTGTTCCCATAACAATTCCTCGAGTAATATGGCCAAAGCCCTATTTGCCTTTGTTCCCAATGGAGATATTATCACAATTGTGTTCGGGAAGCTTGTTTGTGTGATTGTGACCGAATGGTGTTGCAACTGCACTCGAGGAAGTAGACGTAGAACCTGCTTTGCTTCTTCGCTTAATGTGACGAGTTTAAATATTCGTCCACGTTTTGATTGTAACAAGTCGGCGATCCTTTGGGCCACGCATGGATCGACAGGTAAAGTATCTCCACCCCATGATGGAATAGTCGGTCTGCTTTGGCTAGTCCGCCTAACGTTTATCGTTTTAGACCCATAGTCGATAGATAATATTTCCCAAACTATTTTACCAAGAACAATCTGTGTACCTGTATCACAATATCTTTCAACAAAGGGCCCGTCAAGTACACCTATGTATTGTCTTGATGCTGTATCTCTCACGTGGTACTGTTGAAGAGATATTATTGTGCTTAGGTTACTATAAAAGTATGACTTTGCTCTTGGGCCGAGAGAAATAGTATCACTGTTTACTTTGATCTGCCTATTACGGTTTAAAAAATCTAGAAGTGACTCAAATTCATTATCTGAGAGGTCACGATAGGGGTAAGTTGATTTAATAAGCATTAGCATTTCATATTTAGATATTGTTTTTTTGATTAGTAAATATGCGACTATTTGATTTGCCAGAATATCCAGTGGTTTAATATAAATTGTGGGTTTTTCTAGCCACCTCTGTTTCAAAAGAATTGTACACGCGATACTCTCCAAAAGGTCGAACGGATTGAGAGCAACGATCGTGCCCTTGGATGTAAGGCCAATCTTATGCCCTGACCTGCCAAAACGCTGCGCCAGTGTCTCAACTGTTCTGGGCGACCCAACTTGAATGATTTTATCGAGCTGGCCTATATCGATTCCCAACTCAAGTGAAGACGTAGCCACGACGGCTGTTAGTTTTCCCTGCTTAAGGCTTTTTTCCACTTCTAATCTTTTCGACGGTGACAGGGAGCTGTGATGGACATCAAAAACCTCCTTTACGTCTTCCAACGTTTTAGCTAAGGCTTCACTTAGGTGTCTAGTATTGACAAAAACTATTGTTTTCCCCTCAATATGTTTAATTATTTTATCTTTTAATGCACTAATGTTGTCGTAAACATTTACCATGTCTATGCTAACATCATATTTCTTTTGAGACTTTAAGTAAATCACCCTCCCCTTTTCGCCGATAAAAAAGTTCTGAACAGTCTTTCCACTTTTTATAGTTGCGGATAGACAGATTATTTGAAAGTCGCGGTCTAAATATGATCTAAATCTAGCAAGGCTCAGAACTAGTTGGATCCCTCTTTTTGATTGTACTAACTCATTTGCCTCATCAATTATCACATGATCCACTTTAGCTAGTAGCGACAAGTTTTGATGATCGCTTATTAAAGCTTGAAACGACTCAGGTGTTGTAATAAGCAGGTTAGGTGGATTGCGTTTTAAGTAATCACGCGTTTTTGGAGGGGTGTCTCCGTGTCGTAGTCCAACGCTAATCCCTAATTTTTCTGCTAACCAAAATATTCTTTCTTCAATATCCCTGTTTAAGGCTTTTAACGGTGAAATATAAACGATTTTCGTTTCGTTTGCATTTAGCCGTGGGTTTTCAGTCAATTTCGCAAAGAGCGGTAAAAGAGCGGCTTCAGTTTTTCCAGAACCTGTTTCACTGCACACTACAACATTAAAACCCTGATATATTTGCTTAAAGGAGAGTGATTGAATTTGTGTTAGCTCAGGAAATTTCTGGGCGACTATTTCCGCTACATTTTTAGGGTGCTGCGAATCATCCATTTACACTACTTAAGCTTAATATGTTTCCCCTGATTTTTAGTTTCATGTTTGACTTTACACTTTTCTCGTATGTGGGTTTAATCCTCTCACTGTTCGTGTTTATAACGGTAATCGCGTTGGCCATGCTTTCATCGGGGAAAGAAGAGACGGTTTAGTGTGTGCTAATTGCAGTATGGTATATTAGGGCAAATAGATGTTTGCATGGCTCATTTTTTTTATGGGCTATGTTTTTTATATAGAAATCGCTGCAAGAGCAATAATAATACCCATAGATAATATAGCTTTTTTCGCATGATACGACAACAACGTGACCTTTTTCTACTATAAACTTCGAGTTGTGAAGAACATCTAAAACTAAATGTAGCTTCTTTTTGGTTATGTTTCTAAGTAGGTAGTCGCTATTTGAAATGTTTGACTTGATACCCTCCAACAGTTTTTTTGCTGTAGACTCTAAATCTTTGTATCCCATTTACCATAGCATGGTGTTAACAACACATATAAACCCGCCCGCCCTTTACTTTACGACTAGTAAGACTCTTGTTATAGCTGAACTACATTTGGGATTGGGTCTTGTTGCGTCAACCACAAGTATAGCGGAGTCTGTGTACCAAACATGTGCGAATGATTTGAAGACACTAGTCAGTAATGTTGACGCAAAATGTTTAATTATTAACGGCGATTTTAAAGAGTCAATTGGTCAACCGAGTCGATACGAGTTAGAGTTGATAAAAAGGTTCGAAAACCTTGCTAACGACCTTTTTGATGATGTTGTCTTAGTTAAGGGTAACCATGATGGGTTGATCGCTAATTACGTTAATTTTCGCGTGGTTGCTTCTTATAGTCTCGTGGAAGATGGGTTAGCTATTAACATACAACACGGTCATCGTATAATTAAGCCAAAACCAAGTGTTCTCGTTCTCGGCCACCTTCATCCCTCAGTTTGTTTACCCGATGGGTCAAGGGTGTTCGCATGGGTGTTTTTTAAGCATAAAAAAGGTGTTGCAGGTAACCGTTTGAGCAAAGTAATTATAATGCCCCCTTTCAACAGGTTTGTTGGCGGTGGCTCTCTTAATGACCGCAAATTACTAAATAGATTCCACTTTGATCAAAGTGAGTGGGAAACCATTGTTGTTGGTGTTAATGGTTTGATTTTTGGTGAGTTAGGAAGTTTTGCTTCTGAGTGTTAATTATATCTGTTAATTTGTTTTCTAAGAATTTAACAAGATGCGAATTATCTTCCATGATTAAAACCCGCCCACATTCGCACTTAAAATCTTGATCCATCGCCTCATCAAAAGTATACCTCCTGCATTTTTGCGAGCAAACAAAAAAGTTTTGATTTTTCTCATAGTCATATCGTTTGCGGATTTTTTCGATGATATTATTACGCTTATAATCGATGTACGTATTAAAGAAACTTCGATTTATCTTCCAGTAAAACGTTACCCAATTCGTCTTTTTATCAATATCCTTTCTAAATATAACAAGTTTGTGCTTTTCAAGATTATATATTATTTGTCTTATAACGTTTGGTTTAACCTTAAAAACCCTGCTTAAAGCATCATCGGTTGTTTCCCCATTTTTTGCTATATAATCGAGAATTGCATAGCCCTCTGGTCCTGTAAGTTTATAGGCAATGGTTAACAGTTTTATGTCCAGTTTAGTAAGTTTTCTCATCTGGAATGGCGTCCCCCATAATAGATATTCTGCCCTTAGCTTTTAAGTTTGGGTTAATTGTGGTCTTTCCGCAGCGTTGTGGCCAGATTCCGCCGTGTATCTTATCCAAAAATACCGCTAGGGCGGCCACTTCCGAATGGGGCTGATCAGTTATGGAAACATTGTAATCGGCCAAGGTATACATTTCAGCTGAAACTTTAGAAGACCCAACAAGAACCAACAATGGTCTAAGTTGAAGGTAATGCAAAAAGTAGAGTTCGCTTAAAGTGTTTCTTAGGTCTTCTCCATACATGGATAAGTTGATGACCGTTCCTCCTAAAGATCGCCATATATTAATCGCATCGTGTGCGGACAATGAATCTTTAACCCAGAACCCGTCTCCCCATTTAGTATTTAATTTTTGGATCTTTTCTATTATTTCCTCTGCTTGTGTATCTGCGATAATCACACCGTTGGCGCCAAACGCCCTTGCAGTAAGGCACACATGGGTGGTCACTCTTAGGTCCCTGAGCCGATGATTCAATCTTAAAACCACTATTTTCGAAGATTTAAGCAGGCTGACCAGATCTTTAATCTGTGTCTTTGAGTTTTGCGACATGTCGCAACTCTAACCCTAATTCGTTTTGACTGTTTGGTTTAAGAACCTGTGTGTTTTCCCGTTTAACTAGAAGTTTGACATGTAGAAACCGTTCCAGTTTCCTAGCGGTGTCAATATCTGGTTGCAGTCTCCCTGCTTCTATTCTTCGCAGCACGCTTTCTTTGATGCCGATTTTTAAGGCAAGCTCGGGTATTGTGGCGCCATCTCTTTCTCGAGCCTCCCTTACTATTTTAGAGTAGTTGTCGGTAACGTCGTAGTCGGGTTCTCTGATGGGAGGAGTCTGAAGATTACGAACGGTGTTAAAAACTTTTTGTTCGACCTGTTTTTGAGAATATTTCTTTTTTTCAGTGTTTAGGCACTGCCTGCAGACAAACAGCTTCTCACCATAGTGATTAATCGGTATTAAGGCCTCGCTGCTCATCCTTCCACACATTTCGCAGAAATAGGGCATTCTTGCTGCTCAGATTTTATATTGTTCCTCTGACTTATAATCTCTGTTGTGGCTGGTTTATGAGTGAGTATGATGCAGACAAAACTGAGAATCCGGGGAGAAGTGCTAAATCGCACGAAACTGAACTATACCTTCGATTCAAAGAGTTAGAGAACAGAATTAGGCTTTTAGAGGCTGAGAGAGCTTCCCTTTTGATAGAGAGGGAGCAATATGTTCGTGATTTAGAATATATGCGCAGGGAATTAGAGCAAGCTCGAAGTTCACCGTTGGTTGAAGCATCGGTTGTTGAAGTTCTTAGCGACGGTAGAGCTGTTGTCCACAGTTCAAACGGGCCTAATCTGGTTGTTTATGTATCGCAAAATATTGAGCTTAAACTGTTAAAACCGGGTACACGTGTAGCTCTTAATCAACGTGGCTCAGCCGTGATAGAGGTTCTACCGAAATCCCAAGACATATATGTAAAAGCCATGGAGGTTGTTGAAAAACCGAGATTCCGTTTTGACGATGTTGGTGGATTAAAGAAACAAATTGAAATGATTAAAGAGATAGTTGTTTTGCCTCTTACGAGGCCGGAGCTTTTTAAAGAGGTTGGAATAGACCCGCCTAAAGGCGTTCTTCTCTCTGGGCCACCGGGAACTGGGAAAACCCTACTAGCTAAGGCTGTTGCGGGTGAAACTAATGCGACGTTCATAAGCACGGTGGGCTCTGAGCTAGTGCAAAAATTTATAGGTGAAGGGGCTAGGATAGTCAGAGAGCTTTTTGACCTCGCAAGGGAAAAGGCGCCTTCCATTATCTTTATTGATGAGATTGATGCTATTGGGGCTAAGCGAATGGATGTTGGAACAAGTGGCGAGCGCGAAGTTCAGAGGACTTTTATGCAGCTAATAAGCGAGATGGATGGTTTTGATCCATTGGATAACGTCAAGGTTTTGGCTGCTACAAACAGAATAGACATACTCGACCCAGCTCTCTTAAGGCCTGGCAGGTTCGACAGGATAATACACATTGACTATCCGTCGCTAGAAGAGCGGGTCGAAATCTTTAAAGTTCACACAAAAAAAGTTAGTATGCATCCATCTGTGGATGTGCACAAACTTGCTGAAGAAACAGAGGGAACAACTGGTGCTGAAATTAGGAGCATAGTTATAGAAGCAGGCTTATCTGCGATTAGAAGAGGTTCAAAGGTGATTGAGGAAAAAGATTTTAACCATGCGATTAAAGCTGTTATGACGAATAAAACAGGAAAGACGAACTATGCCATATATATATGAGGATAGTCTTCTTCTAAGAAAGGTAGCCTATTTATTAGACTTTATGTATGACCCACCAGTAGGGCACACTTTGATTTCACATAAACTGCATATATCCTTTTCCAATAAGACAAAAAGACCCAAAGCTATATATTCGGATGGTGCTCTTGTGGCGGTTCGCAGGAAAGACGGCTACTTTTTGCTCGAAAAGTATGGTTTGAATTTATTGCGTAAAGTTAAGCTAAGCAAGGTGGTTGTGGTGGATAATATTGCCAAACCTTTTATAAAGGATGGTAAAGACGTTTTCTGTCATAATATAACTCGCTTTGTTGGACAACACTATGTTGGCGAAGACACAATAGTGGTATCCACAGACGGAGAGATTTTAGGATGTGGGCAGCTTATCCTTCTCCCTTCAGAAGTAAAATTTTTTAAGAGGGGGGTGGCGGTAAAGATAAGAGTTGGTTTGGGGGATCAAGGGTGAAACTAAACAATAGTGATATGCGTAGGCTTATGCGTCAGATGGGGCTGAGCGCTCAAGAAGTTATCCAAGCAGATGAGGTAATAATACGCAGCCGAGACAAAGAGATAACAATTCTGTCGCCCCAAGTGATTAAGATAACAATACAGGGCCAAACCTTATACCAAGTGGTAGATGGCACTGAAAAAACTCATGAGCAGCAACCAAACATCAAAAAAGAGGAGCCGATTACAATTAGTGACGATGATGTTAACTTTGTTGCAATGCAAGCCAATGTGCCACACGAGGTTGCTAGAGCCACTCTGGTTGAAACTAAAGGCGATATAGCCAAAGCACTTATAAAATTAAAGAGTACCTGAAGATTGATAGTGCCGATCTATGATTTTTGCATTCTCTTTAAGACTATACTCGGTCACGTGCATTATTCTCGCGTAATCCGCGGCGTTAGATGCCCCCATATACTTCGCGTATTTCTCTTGCTTGGATATAATACTGTAGACCACGCTAGCCGCCAAAACGTAGGGGTTTTTCCCCGAAGCGAATTGGCTTGGTAATGATTTCAGGCAGTTGTACGCTTCTTCCGTGAGTTCAGATAGCATATGTTGTTTCTGTAAATGGTCGGCATTAACATAGTTGGACAGCATATTAATGACACGATTTATAAATGATTCAGTCCTCATCCTTTTCGGGGATTCGCCCATGATTTCTTCAATTACTCGGTAGGCTTTGATCATTTTTGACGTTGTAACACGCTTACCCCTATTTCTTATAGAATAATAAATCTCTTTGAAGGATATTGGTACGTTGTTTTCACGCACTGCGAAAAGCACCGTCGCACCAACCGCAGAGCTGACGGTCAGGTTTACTCGACGGCGTGTCTCGTTAAGACAAGTTTTTAGGAGGAATATCGCCCGTTTCTCAATGTTTTTGTTGAGACCCAAGCTTCTGCACACCTGTCTAATCAACTCGAACCCCCGTAATAGGGTGCTTTCAGCGCCTAAAGCTCTAACGTTGCTTATTGACAAAGCCATGTTTGAGTGATCCATATCCACGAATGAACCAGGCACTAGGGTGCTAGTGTTTTCATTGAAGATCTTTTTACCGACCACAAAGTATTTGCTGTTGTGTTCCCCCTCAATACTCATTCGTGTGTCGTCGACAACGAGACCACAAGAGGAGCACACTGCCTCCCCAACTGAGTTAACGACGATAGCGGAGTGGCATTCGGGGCAAACTTCCAATTTATCTCACAAATGAATATCAGATAACCTTAAAAACTTTCTTGCAGCTCGATCAGATTTACGCTGCGAATTTTACCTCTTCGTCATATTCATGTTGATATTTAATAATATCTCTATGATTCCCTGATTCTGGTTTGTATGATTTATAAATTCTTGATAGAGTTACTCAATGAGGCTTTACGCCCTGCTAATTGCGGTTTATGATTAGATCACAATGCATTGCTAGGTGTATGGTCATAATAGACATCAGCGCTAATGCGTTGTAGTCTTGACCACCGTATTATCCACCGACACTGCAAGATCCCTTATCCATATGTTCACTTTCAGTATAGCTTAGCGTATACAAGTCTGTGTCTTGCTGTGCCATTGAACTTTTGACTGACGGTGATCTTAAAAAAGCTTAAAAACAATTGTGTGTAAGGGTTTAGAGGGGCCATAGCTCAATGGCAGAGCGCCCCCTTGGCGTGGGGGAGGTTCCGGGTTCAAGTCCCGGTGGCTCCATAGGGATGGTTAGCGCTGATTTTAACCCTGTAAGGCTTATTTGAGTGCGTTAAATCAGATTTAAGCTGTTTATGACGTCTCAAAACTTGTTTTCTAATCTTGGTAGAAGTAGAATATTCAAGAACAGGAGTGTACTGGTGTCTGACTTTGTTCCTCTCACCCTTCCTCACCGTGAAAATGAGATAACGCGTTTAGCCCAGATATTGAGCCCGGCGCTTAGTGGTACCAGGCCTAATAATGTGTTCATGTATGGGTTAACAGGTACTGGTAAAACCGCTGTCGCGAAATATGTTTCGAATATGCTTACCGATGAGGCAACCCATCGGGGTTCGCCTACCACCGTTATATATGTCAACGCACGCAAGGATGATACAAGCTATAGGATTATAACCCAGATAGGTAGACTTCTAGATTTAGAGTTACCTTTTACGGGACTTTCTGTCGCAGAGGTGTACTCTCGTGT
>JAVZKQ010000071.1:0-8777 GCA_038884175.1 Thermoprotei archaeon
CTTGGCTTTCCAAATATTTATTCATATCCCGCTACCTTTTTATTACGTATCGTCTGTGAAGGTTGAGCGTTATGGTATAGTGTTCCACTTTTACTGCATGAATTTCCATAAGGTATATGAGAACTGTGGCCGCAATCACCACTGCGAGAACGATTGAGTATTCCAAACCAATGGCAAGGTAGATCAGGTATGCCGGAATGCCGAATATTACGGCGAAGATGAAGATATATGCGAGGCAAATAAGAGCGCAGTATAGCAGGACAAGAGCTCCCACAAAGGAAAGCACTAATCCTGCCACTCCTATTGTCTCGCAAAAAATGTTGCCAGATATCGTCATGGAAAATAATAAAGACCAGAGACCCTGCCATACCACGCCTGTTATGAACAATGCAACAGACGTAACGAGGAATACAAATGTTAAAGCATCCTCATCCATGGTTACCTCTGTGCCCTGAACCTTCTGTTTGGCGTCAGTGTTGCCGATATTGATGCTTCCTCGCGCTTGAAGATCAGTCCGCGTCTCGTTATCACGAGGTCCATCCTCAATACAGGGTTTGATTCATACTCCACGTAGCTTATGTCGGGATTTCGCTCCATGAACTCCCGAATTGCTGCTAATTGCTTTCGATCTTCAAGCTCGTAACGGTTAACCGTGTTGTCGATAACCGTTTCCTGCAGTCGTTCAAGTGAGCCTTTCCTTTCCGGCTTAGATATGTCATATTTGACTATCTCAGGCTTGTAGCCTTCAAAATATTCAGGTCCATTGGCCTTTACATACTGTCTTGTTATCCTGCTCATTTTCTTTCTCTCCATTGGAAGAGGGCAAGCCAGGTCTGTGCCTTTACCAAAAATTCCTTGCTTGTAAGTTCATCCGGTTCTGAAAGGAGGAGTCTGTTGAATGGATCGTCTGGGAATTTTCCTGAGAAGTTTGCCTTCAGCCTCGAAATGTTGACCTTTCTTGCATCTCCCATGAATGATTATTGCTTCATGGGTGATACGTCGATTTATAGGAGATTACGACGTTCGTTGGCAGCATCATACAATTTTGAAAAGTCTTCCATCGCCTCTGGATTTATCGTATCGATCTCCTCACGGTAAGTGTAATCGCAGTCGCACACGAAATCGATAAGGATATGGTTCAGTATAACGTCTATGTGAAGATCGTCCCTGACCTTGTATCTTGAAACCTTTTTTGAGGATTTGGAGATCGTGAGTGTACCTCCATTTCTGCATTTCGGGCATATGGTTTCGTTTTTCATGGGCTCATAGTTGAATAGGAAGTAGAAATAGCCCTTTTCAATGAGCTCCCAGAAGAGCATTGGGTCGCTCTTTATCATTGTGACATAGATCTGTTTAGGCCTCGTTCGGAGTTCAACTCTTCTTTTATCCTTATCATCCTGTATCTTTTCGATAAAATTGAGGGACTTGAGGTACTCAATTGATTTGTCTGTTCTTTCATGCTTCAGCGTGTTTGTGGACTTCACTTCATATTTTTTCTTTCCTGAAAGCTCTATATATACGTCCGTCGTGAATGTTCTCTCAAAACTCCTTTCCCTGTCCTGTATGATCCTCAGTATTCTCTCCGCATACCTGTCCTGAGGCAGTTTGTAGTCTATAGGTGTATCAAGGAGCACGCTGTTAGAATGGCATTTTCATTATAGCCTTTCCGTTGGGCAGGACGGCTTGGAATTCATATCCTTCGCTGAGGAGTTTCTCTATCTCGTTCATTGGCACAAGCTTCTGTTTCGATCCGTTGCTCGTCATTGCACCTGCGACTTTGTCTCTTAGCAGTTTCTGGAAATCCTCTGTGTTTATATTGACAAGGTCCATCTTGTCAATTTCGTCCTGCTTGTATCCTACTGCAGAAAGAAGCTGCTGCTGCAGATAGAGTCTTGCATTATCTTCAGATACCTCGCTCATTCCCGTCTCCATATATTTAAGGCATTTCTGGTAAGACTGCCTCATCTCCTCTATTATATCAGGAGGCAATCGCTTGTTTGTGCTGTATCGTGCCTCGATATCTCCTTTGTGCCCCATGATGAACTGCCTCCAGGGATGCGATATCAATCCCTTTGATTCTGCAATATCGAGTGCAGTTGAGAAGTATGCCCTGAGCACGTATGGTCGCATCTTCATACCTGAATTCTCTATCGCTTTCCTTATGTCTCTTGTAACGAGAGCCGTCCTGAGAAATCTATTCTTCTTTACACCCCTTGCGTCGAACTGCAGAAGGGGTGATTCATAGGTTAGCTCTTCTCCTTGTTTTTTCTCTCTTCAAGGTATTCCTTGATGTAGGTTGTTCCCTCTTCGCCTATGAATGAGAAATACTGGTGCCTTGCCTTGCTCAGCTTATTCTTTACCATGATTGTAACAGGTATCTTGTCAAACTGTATCTCATCCGATAAACGCAAGTCCTTGATGTCGCCAAGCCTGAGACCATCTGTTCCCTCATAATTTCCAAGAGATTCTGGTCTGAGACCGGAGAATGCCATGATTGCAATGGCTACCCTTGCTCTTGAGGTAACTTTTCTGAGAATTCTGGCAAGCTCTTCCTTGCTCGGAACTCTTTCGTTAACGATTGTGGGTGTTTCGTTTTCCCCGGATATGTTAACGGTTAACTGCAAACGGATATCGTTAAACTTCAGCCAGGAAAGAATCACTTTCTTGAACCTCGCTATGTATGATCCTGCCTTTCCTTCCTTTTACAGTTTCCTGACAAAATCTGTGAATTCGTACCGGAAATCTTTCTCATTGCTTCTTGCCTTTGCCAGAATTCCTTTAGGAGTTGTCTCTGTAAGCTCGCAATAGTGGCCAAGATTTCTCAACGCCACGGTTGCAGTCAAGACAGACTTTGCTCTGAGGTTCTCAAACCATCTCCTCACATCCTCCTCAATAAGCAGTTCTCGATACTTCGGCTGCATTGTCATGATGACATAATGCGTAGTCAGATAAATAGTATTCGATTAATAAATTAAATGGACCGGTCGGTATCCCTTTCCCCCCAACCCCTGAGAGAATAGGCAGACTCGAGGAGGCTCTAACAATAATTAGGGGGCTTGTGGACGGTGAAAGGGTTACCCACCACGGTAAATACTATTCGTGCGACTTAGAATTCACCCCCAAGCCCCCCACTAGGTTGCGCATTATTGTTGGTGCACGAAACAAGCGCACCGTTAGGGTTGCTGCGGCTCATGCTGACGAATGGAACTTCTTTGCTACAAGTATCCAGAACTATACCAGTCTAAAAAAAGTGTTCGATGGTGTTAGGGTTGATCGAGAGGTGAAAATATCGATGATGGGCCCGTTCGTGATCGCCGAAGACAAGGCAACTTTGAACTCGAGGATTGCTGGTTACGCGAAGAGGAGGGGTATGGGAGGCGATGCAGAAACCATCACACACAGGATTCGTGAAATGGGGGTTATTGTTGGCACACCAGAAGAAGCAGTGGAACAACTCAAGCAATGGGTCGACCTCGGAGTAGGGGGATTCATGTTCCAATTTATTGACACATCGGACACTTATGCGTTCTCAACCCTGGTTAACACGTTGCAGCAAACCGTTTAGGGATAAACTATTATTACCCTATGGTAAAGGGTTAACATGTCCAAACCACCTAGGAAGCCGGTTTACTCCTCTAAGCTACCCAAGCCTATAGCTCCCTACTCACCAGCAATTGTTTCAGGCGGCTTCGTGTTCGTTTCGGGGCAGCTTGGGGTTAACCCCCTAACAGGTAGGCTGGTGGGTTCAACTGTGGAGGATCAGACCCGTCAAGCGCTCGAAAACGCCAAGCTAATCCTAGAGGAGGTGGGTCTCACATTGCATGATGTTGTAAAGGTAACGGTCTACCTTGCAGATATATCCGATTTTGAACGCATGAATCAGGTGTACAAATCCTACTTTACAGAGGAGCCACCGGCAAGGACAACAATCCAAGCCCATCCACCCCTCAAGGATGCACTTGTCGAAATTGAACTGATAGCCGTAGCAAGAAGTTAAGCCCTGGCCCACAATTTTCTTTGTGGCAACCTATAACGGTTTTTTCTACGGTGGACAGTGAGTCGCACGGATGACACCTTGGTTTTTCGATGTAGAAAACCTTTGTACTAATTTTGCTGGGTGGCGTTTCAAAGGTGATTTGGTTACCTCTATTATACCCTATATGAACCATAATTTCTAATATTTTTGTATTGTCAGAATTGGCGTAGATAGTGTTTTGGGTACCGATAGTTTTAATTTCGAGTTTGGGTAGATATTTTGAGGTTTTATGTCTAACACGCGAACTATCCGCGTCCGTGTGAATGGTGTGGAGTATGCTAGAGAAGTTGAACCAAGACTTCTCTTGGTTGACTTTATAAGGGATCACTTGGGGTTAACTGGTACACATATTGGCTGCGACACTTCAAACTGTGGTGCTTGCACCGTGATAATGAATGGTAGAAGTGTGAAGTCGTGCACAAAGTTTGCTGTTGAGGCTGATGGGGCGGAGATAACAACCATTGAAGGGCTCGCATCAGACGGCGACCTACATCCTATACAGAGGGCTTTCTGGGAAAACCACGCGCTCCAGTGTGGCTACTGCACACCTGGGTTTATAATGCAGGCGTACTGGTTCCTCAAACAGAATCCGACGCCAACCGAGGAGGAGATAAGGGCTGGGCTTAGCGGTAATCTGTGTAGGTGCACTGGATACCAAAATATTGTGAAGGCGGTTAAGGCGGCATCTGAGGAGCTACACGCCAAACCTGCTACGGCTAAGGGCGGGTGAAAATGTGACTGTCTCCCTGTGTGGTTCTAGTGTTAAGAGGCGCGAGGACCCACGATTCATAACGGGTACGGGTAACTATGTGGCAGACATAAACATTCCAGGCATGGTTTATGCGAAGTTTGTGCGCTCACCTTACGCCCACGCGTTGATAAAATCCGTGGACACCTCGGCTGCGAAGGCTGTTAAAGGTGTCCTGGCGGTCTACACGGGGGCGGATCTGAAAGCCAAGCTTGCCCCTGTGCCCTGCGCTTGGCTCGTGCCAACCGAGCCACCCATAAAGGTCCCGGAGTATAGGGCCGTTGCTGTGGATAAGGCTAGATATGTGGGTGACCCTGTGGCTGTGGTTGTCGCCGAGTCACAGGAAGCGGCTGAAGAGGCGGCGGAGCGTGTAGGCGTTGTATATGAGCCGCTGCCAGTGGTTGTGGACCAGGAGGAAGCCGTGAAGGATGGAGCCCCCCTCCTCTATGAAGGGATAGAGAGGAACACCAGTTTTGTGTGGCGGCTTAAGGGGGGTGACGTGGACTCGGCGTTCAGGCAGGCTGAGGTTGTTGTGAAACAGCGGTTAGTGAACCAGAGGCTTCAGCCCACAGCCATGGAGACTCGTGCGGCTGTAGCGGAATACAACGCCGCAAGAGGTGAAGCCACACTTTGGGTGACCTCCCAGAACCCACACATACACAGGCTACTCGTCTCGGCGATGACCGGGATACCCGAACAGAGGCTCAGGGTTATAGCCCCAGATGTGGGTGGGGGCTTCGGAAGCAAGATAGCGGTATACGGCTTCGAGGCTGTCGTAACGCTGCTTTCAAAGGAGCTTCGGAGGCCTGTTAAGTGGGTTGAGACACGTATGGAGAACTATATGAGCACAACCCACGGTCGTGCCCACGTTGACTACGTGGAGTTGGCCGCGAAGAGGGATGGTACAATTCTTGGGTTGCGCGTCAAGACGTACGCCAACCTTGGAGCCTACCTTACTGCGGCTGCACCAGGCGTGCCAACCATACTCTTTGGCACAATGTTGAGCGGTGCATACAGGATACCCGCGGTTGAGTGCGAGGTTCACGGTGTTCTCACCAACACTACGCCTGTTGACGCCTATAGGGGTGCAGGTCGACCCGAGGCTACTTATATTGTGGAGAGGATGGTTGACGTGCTCGCGCACGAGTTGGGAATGGATCCAGTCGATGTGAGGTTTAAGAACTTTATACCTAAGGATAAGTTCCCCTATACTGTTGCCACAGGTCTCGTGTATGATAGTGGTGACTATGAGGGTACGCTTAGGAAGGCCTTGGGCCTAGTGGATTACCGCGCTTTGAGGGAGGAGCAGAAACGCCTCAGAGAGCAGGGTAGGCTTATTGGTATAGGTGTGTCCACATATGTCGAGGTGTGTGGGCTTGGCCCCTCCAAGGTTGTTCGATCGACGGGGTTCGGTTTAGGCCTCTGGGATAGCGCCGTTGTGCGTGTTCACCCAAGTGGTAAGGTGAGTGTGTACACCGGTGCACACCCGCACGGTCAGGGTGAAGAGACGAGCTTCGCTCAGATCGCCGCGGACGAGTTAGGGGTACCCTTTGAGGATGTTGAAGTCGTTCACGGCGACACAGCCATGACCCCCTTCGGGCTTGGCACCTATGGTAGTAGAACCCTCCCTGTGGCGGGTATGGCCATAGTCGGCGCTTGCCGAAAGGTTGTGGAGAAGGGGAAAAAGATTGCGGCGAGCCTGCTTGAAGCTAGGGAGGAGGACTTGGTTTGGGAGCGCGGCAAATTCTATGTTAAGGGTGTACCAGCAAAATACAAGACCATCCAAGAGGTTGCTCTTGCCTCGTACACGGCGGAGAACCTCCCACCAGGCGTGGAACCGGGTTTGGAAGTTACCCACTTCTATGATCCGCCAAGCTTTGTGTTCCCGTTCGGAGCCCACATATGCGTGGTTGAGGTGGATAGGGAGACAGGTGAGGTAAAGATACGTAAGTATGTTGCTGTTGATGACTGTGGTAACCAGATCAACCCCATGCTTGTCGAGGGTCAGGTTCACGGTGGAATAACCCAAGGCTTGTCTCAGGCGCTCTACGAAGAGGCTGTTTATGATTCACAGGGCAACCTTTTAACGCAGAGCCTTAACGAGTACGCCATACCAACAGCGCTTGAGGCGCCCCCGTACACCACGGATTCCACTGTTACGCCTACACCTATAACACCCTTAGGGGTGAAGGGTGTTGGTGAGACTGGTACAATAGCCGCCACGCCAGCCATTGTGAACGCGGTGGTCGACGCCCTAGCACACCTCGGGGTCAGACACGTGGATATGCCGCTTAAACCAGAAAGGGTGTGGAGGACGATAAGGCAGGCGGAAGCCAAGCGAACCGCAACGCGATGACCTCTCGGTTCACACTGCGTGAGCTTAGTCAACACCGTAAGCTGCAGATTGTGTAGAGTTGTTCGTGTTTAACCCCCGTAGTGGGTTACCATGTTTGCCGGCCGGCATCCTCTCCACACTTAAGCGTAGGAGGCTCCTGCTCCAAGGAGCGGCAACCCATACACCTCCCTTCCCCACCGCGTCTCTTGGGAGACACACTGTTTGGGCTCCCACTGGCTTAGATCCTGGTGCGCCCCACCCTACCATCCCCCTTGAGGATGCTCCTTGCCGCATTTTGGTCACGATCCACGACGGCCCACTATTAGATAGCTCACAGTTGCCTACATAGCCTGATAATTTAAGGCTGCGCTTGATGTTATCACACACAGAACACATCACAAATGGTGGCTTGAACCAGCCCACCCCAGTAAGCTCAGCGCCTGACCAAGCCCAACTTATAGGCCAACATCAACTTGAATTTCCCCATCTGGCCCAAGACACTCTTCGTGAGGCTGTAATATCTCTATTTGCTCCCTATGTTTGGGTTTTCGACCACGATGGCGCCACGGTGCTTGGCCAACACACCGAAAAGTTCCTGCGCACATCCCTGACCACCTACATATCCCCCATAGCACTTAACACCCCCACCCCATTTCCCTGAACACATCTACACCCAACCGACATACAACTGCGCTCAACACCTTTGATAAACAATCCACCCATGCTTTAACGGGATAGGGAATTCATCCCCAACACCACCCCAAGAGGTCTCGAAACGACCAGCCCGTCCCCAACCACACTAAAACCCTGAGCACACGACAAAGAAGCATTGATTGTCCCCCCTTCGACCTGAAATTCGAATAATCCGCATCACGCTTAAAAACCGATTTAAACGCCTCTGCCAGCAGTTCCAAAATATACTGTATTGAATGAATCCATGACTCAGTATGGTGGTGACTAGGCCCCGTCTCCTCCTACGCCACGGACCTATGAACCCGTTGTAGAGGTACGCCTTCATCGCTATATCTTTGGCCACGTTCACAAATTTCTTGGCTGTGAGGCACCCCAAAGATGTGCTTGATGCAGGAGAACCCACTAACCCAACCCGACCTTCCACCTATACCCGAACCCGTGTATCCCAGTCCAGCCTCTCTCCTATAGGCGTACTGCCCTAGCTACTACCGCGAGCTTACCCACATGCCCCCTCCCTGCTCCCTAGACGCCCATCCTTTCCTCCCCCACCCTGACCACCACCTCATTGTGGCTGTGTCGGTCCCCCTCCTCCAACGACACACAACTAGGGATAGTCAGATTAGTATGAACACAGTTGAATCAAAACCCCTTAATTGTTAACTCAAATCGTGCAACATACCACTAAAATAGACAAATTTAAACAGATTTAAAATGTGTTGGATTCGCCGTTTGCGCATTGGGTGCACGGCTACCTATAGTGGTTAGTGATGAAACTTGGTTGTGGGTGCCCAAGGTGGAGCCAAGGCTTGGCGTGGTGGCTTCACCCTGAGGGGGTGGTGTGGGGGTAGGCCTACCACCCCAGTGGTCTTGCGCCTGTGGAACCCAAAAGCTATGCCTATTAAAGACCATATAGCTCAGAATCCTATGTCTCTCTATGGTGGAATAGGCCGTTAGTAAATCCATAT
>JAVZKQ010000072.1:0-8510 GCA_038884175.1 Thermoprotei archaeon
AAATATAAAACGCACTGATCCGATTGTAAGGACTATTGTTGGGTTGAGAAAGAATCCCAGTTAACACACCGTAGATAGCTGGTCAACTAAGTCGTCGACTCAATTTCAATAAGCCGCTCTAAAGCCATGCTTTCTCATTCGAGCTTGTTCTACTCTTTTTCGAGTGTGATAACGGGGAAAATCCCGCTTTTCATGGTTACAGCAATACACATCACCTAAACACACATATTATGGTGGTGCGCGACCTTTTTGTCCCGCTAAGACGGCTAATGATGCGTCGAACAGCGGCTAATATAATGAGCTGCATACGATACCGAGAAGGTCGCTTTTATCGCCGCTTCTTGGTGGCAGTTGATGACGATTATGTAAAAGAGTGCATAGCCAGCTATACCAAAACGAAGATGATGGATCCAGGGAGGTGGAAAGATGCCTCCAAGTGTGTGGGATTTACAGAGGATGGTGCAGGTAAAATGTTCTCTCTGGGTAATGGTGATTGGTGTCGTTGGTAGTCTGGGTTGCGTGTTGGGTGGCTCACCCCAGGCTGGCCTCACTCTTCCAAGTCAGAGATGCTGGTGGGACAAGAGCCACTAGGAATGGGGCTGTAAATATAGTTAGAGAGGGGGTTTGATGGTGCATCCAAACTCGAAAACCCAATTTACTATAGGAGTTTCGGCCTTCAAAGATTTGTTTTCCTCACACCAAGCAGCCAGTAAAGCCTACTGGGGTGGCTGGACACTCAGCTGGAGACGGTAGTGTTCTCTTTATAGGACATGATGTCCATAACCCTCGTGGGGGTGACCTCAATTATAACCCTATCTGCACGCATGAGTTGAGCCAACTCTTCCTCCACCCGCTCTTCTGGAACATATTTTTCGACGATCATCCTTGTGGTCTCCAACACACCATCTCGGGTAAGGCGGGCCAGACCCCAAACAATTACACCTCTATAAGGCATGGTGTCCGTGTCCACAATCAGCGCCACCCTGGGATTCACAGCAACATCTTTGGCCTTCAACCTATCAAGCGCAGTTGAAATCAGGAATTTTCCATCCTTAAAGACGAACCAAACCGAAGAAATGTGTGGCTGACCATTGGACCCAACAGTCGCAAGCCTGAGAACCCTTCTCTCAGAAAGAAACCGCAAAACCCATTCTTGATTTAAATCAACCTTCAAATTTAACCCATAACTCTTACCTAGGCAAACATATTAGCTATTTGCCCAACAAACAGTTAACCCACAAAAAATGTTTTCTCAAGCTGTTTTAACCCGTGCTGATAATCACGTTGTGTGTGGTTAAGAGGCGGATCACCAGATTTTGCCTAATTCAACATATTTTTGTGGTAGGATATTGTGGAGGAGTCGATCCAGTTAAGTGAGGGGATCTAAACCAAAGTTTAAAAAAGTGTGAAGCTCAACCGTAGTCGTGTCAACATTCACGGTTGTCTATCTGATAGTTGTGCCCGTGTTGGTTGTCGTGTTTTTGGGGAGCTCTTACATTCTAAGCCGTGGGAGGAGGCTTAAGTGTCCCGAGTGTGGCAACGTGTTTAGGGCTCCAATGTTTGATGAAAAGATTAGTGGGTTGGGTTTGACTTTCCCCTATATGGGTAGGGTTAAGTGCCCTAAGTGTGGTGTTAAGCGTGGTCGAAGAGACTATCTAGCAGTTAAGAGTGAGGTCACTTGAATAGCTCTTCAAGTGGGTTACTCATCTCTCTAACCTCACGGATGATAACTCCCTTAGCCATAAGGCTAGAGACGAGTTCGGGTACACCCTCAGGTCCACTCAACTCGTACAAATAATATTCACCCATCTTTGCCGTTGAGCCTGGTGGCTGGGAGCCATCGAGTGTTCTAACCCCAACCGTGTATTTTTCAACTCTTAGCTCATCGATGTTCCCGAAAAATCTTAGACTACCATCCTTTAACGCCACTACAAGGCGCCCAATCTCCCTCGCCTCAAATAGGTTGTGTGTGGAGTAGAGCACTAGGCTGTTAGCGCTCAAACCCAGAATCATGCTTCTTATCTCACTGGAAATCTTTGGGTCCAGGTTGCTTGTGGGCTCATCGAGTAGGTAGACGTCCTTCTTTTTTAGGAAAACCCTGGCCACCGCAACCCTCTTCTTCTGACCCTGACTGAGCTGCGAAAAATGTCTACCTACGAGTTCGGTTAGGTCAAGCTTGGAGACAATTTCCTCCAAGTCGCGTGTTGTGGCGCCCTCTATTTTCGCGTAGAATTTGAGCGCCTCCATCACCCTCATGCCTTCAGGTATACCGTCAAGGTGTGTTAGGTAGCCCACACGCTGCCTAGCAGAGCTACTATAGGCGGGGTAGCCGCACACCTCTATTTCTCCCTTTAAGGGTTTAAGGATGCCTGCGAGCGACCTAAGCAGCGTGGTCTTACCCGCCCCGTTAGGGCCGAGCACCACGTGCACACCCACTTCATCAATATTAAAGGACACATCCTTTATCACGGCTCTCCCAAAATATCCGGCATAAACCCCCACCACCCTGATTCTCGGTTTAATAGATTCACTCATAGAGTAAACCACCACTACTCAGTTGAGAGAAACCTCTCCCTCACCATTCTACCCCCACCCCAAATAGCGATAACAACACTCAGGGCGAACACCACAGTCGAAACGAGGGCCGCCACATACACTGATAGATTGGGGCCCACTAAGGCTGATAGGAGTGTGGCCACTAGGACCGGCGCTATCCCTAGGATTGGGGCAAGACCCACGGGGCCGTTAACACCAGCCCTCTGTTTTGCTAGAGCACTCCAACTCATCCCCGACACACACATAAACATGGGTGAGGAGTAGCCGAGGGGGACTGTATAAAGCAATATGATTTTTAGCAGCGATGCTGTGATGGGCACAGCCGACACAAAATAGACGGCGACCATGATCACGAGCGCCGGGACAAGTACAAGTGTAGCCAGGAACACCGTGGCCAACACCGTGGATAGGAATAATGTTGAACCATCTATTCCATAGGCTATTAGGTACTCGTGTACACCCTTCACCCTATCGGTTGTAAAAAGCCAGAGGCCTCCCATTGAGCCAAGAACCGTGGTAAGTGGTAGGATAAGGGGATATATCTCCGTTAAAGCCAATTCTGAGCGGCGCACCACAAACTTGAATTCGAGAGCGAGAAGCACTGGTAGCACTATACCTATCACCACATACATTCTACTATAGTTCAGCGACCGCTTAAAGTTGAGCCAGCCCAAGGAGAGGGGATCCATTGGGGCTGAATTGGGTTTCGAACCGCCCACCCCACTAGACCCTTCGCTTCTCGATGCCAAAACCCAGGTGACCAAGAGGGAAGCTAATGCGATGCCAAACACTGATCCTTCATATCCGAGTAGACCTAAAGTGCTTTCGAAGGGTACTAGGGAATCCACTAGACCCATGGGTAGGGCTATATATAGATAAGTTCTTCGTCCAAGTACCGCTGCCAAAACCGCGAGGTATCCCCACGAAAAGTGCAGCATTATGGAAGATATTCTCTCAAGCACAGCGAAACCCACAAGCCTCAACGCTTGGAGTGGTGGCAGGAAAAGGTCTGGGAAGGAGGCGTAAATCATATTGTACATCGAGGCATTGGTGTGGGGGAATGATAGGAGCACATAGAAGGCTACGTACTCTAAGAGTGCTGGGATCGAGACGAGAACCCCGTTCTCCCAGAGGGCGAGACCCAACCCATAAGACACCCCATCCGGTAAACCCAGCTCCCCACGGGACGCAGCGTAGCGCGCAACCAAATAGGCTAAGAACACTTCAAAGACAACCGTCTGAATGCCAAAGTATGCGCCCAGAGCGTAGGGGTTGGAGTGGACGGCGAATACAAGCTCGTGATATGTAAATTCCTGAACCAAATATTTTAGGAGAATCGCTGAAAAATAAGCCAAGGCACTATATAGGAGTATCATGCGAGTGAATCTACGCTTAAACCACCAGTAGACCGCTAAGCCCACAGACACACCTATGACCACGGTGGGTGTGAGGAAGTAGAGTGGATCAATGTTGGGATACATGAGCGATCAACTAGCAAAAACCCTGCTGTAAACCAGTTGCACCCCAACGTTTTCTCATCGCACTCCCATCGATGAAAAGAGTGTGTTGGACCACTAATTCTCGCAGGTTGGCCGTGGGCGGCTGTTTATCCCGGTAATTGAGCCAGGAAGCCTCCTCTATGCGTGTTGATATGGAGGTCCGTAGTTTAATTTTTAACCAAGCAGCGGCGTTTGACATGTTCGTGGCCGTATTTCCTCTAAGGCTTAAAAGCTTGGTGTAAACGTTTTCAAGTTATGAAACGGTTGGCCTATCTTGACGGCAAAGCCTTGAGGCTTGTGCAGGACCCCTTAAACCAGAAGATTCTGGGCCTACTAGTGCGCGGTGCACACAATGTGAGCTGGCTTTCGAAGAATTTGAATGAATCCCCACTCAAGGTTTGGCGCAGAGTGCGACAACTTGAATCAGAGGGACTAGTGGAGGAGTGTGGTGTGTTACGTGAGCGTAACCTTGAAGCCAAACTCTACAGGGCGACCGCTGCGAGGTATATCCCCCGAGGTGTATTTGACTATGTGCCAGAGGACGAATGGCTAAAGCAAGCGTACACACTATACCGTGAAATCCAAACAAAGATTCTGAGAGTACTCCTCACATACGATCGTATACCGGAGAGCGTTAACCCCATCGACTTCTGCGTGGCCACCGACATATACGCCTACACCAGTGTGTTAACCGAGCAAGAAACACAGCAAAAACTAAGGACCATGCTAAGTCTATTAGAAAAATCAAATATGCGCAGCGTGGTTCTCAGAGGCAAAACAGTGTGACAGAAGGTTGCTACGAGTAGTCAGAGCCGCTACCGTGAAGCTTGACAAAAATGTTACATCAAATGGGTGCTTGGGATACCAGCGCAATTGGAGTCTCTTTTACACACCTCCACAATGTGAATTTTGGGGAAGCTGTTTTATTCTGCCTCCTTAATCATAAAGTAGGGGTTCTTACCCCCCACTTCTAAGTAGACGATCTTGTTACTCGACTCCAATAACTCGGGCACCTTATCCCCTATTTTTGGGTATAGCTTTGAGAGGGCGTTGTATTGCTTCACGGTTCTGTAGAGGTGGCGTGGGAAAGCCAAGAACTCCCTTATATAGCTTGGCATCATGTCAAACATGAATTTCTGAGCGTTGAGCACCAAATCACGCTTATACCCCTTAATCTTGTATTTCCATCCGGTGTCAACAATCCTACCCCTCAGATACTTTCTAATATAGAATGAGTGGTTTCCAAACATTTGAAGAATCTGGATTATCGCTGGGTGAACCCTAGTCCTCATCACTGGGGTGAGTAAATCGTACCTATCCCAATCCAAAGTAAACAACTTCCGGTTTCTCAGCGCATCGTCAAATATCCTGGTGCCCGGAAGAGGCGTATAGAGCGAGAACTGCACGGCGTCGGCTCCAGCATCCGCCAGTTTCCACGCGAACCTGATCGTGGTCACCATGTCCATGAACGACTCGTAGGGTGCACCAAGCATCATACCCAAAAGCACGATGACACCGTTTTCACTTAGGGTGCGCACAGCCTTAACAGAGAGGGGTGTGAAAAGCCCCTTGTGCATTTTCCTAAGTATCTCTGGGCTTCCAGACTCTATTCCGAGGAAGCCGATGCGTAGACCAGCTTCAGCAGCCCTCCTAATTAGCTCGGGGTTCTTCGCTGTGACATCAGCACGCATCTGGGCTATCCACTTAAAGTTATACCCCCTCTCAACCATTAGGTCGAATAGACGCATCCTCTGGGAAACATTTGGGTACACAACAAATATGTCATCTGTAAAGAACACCCAATCATAACCCAACTGTTTCACTATGTCGAGCTCCTCGATTATCCTCTTATTACTCTTGTTACGCCACTTGTTACCCCATGTGGGCGTCACAGAGCAGAAGTCACACGCATAAGGGCAACCACGAGAGGTCTCCACACACGCGACCGTATCCCCATCGCCAAACAACCTGAAAGTGTACCTGTGTTTGTCTACGAGATGGTAGGCTGGTATGGGCAGCCTGTCCAAGTTGGCTATAAGCGGCCGAGGCCTGGTGCGCACGGGTGCGCCACGCTCACCCCTATACACAATCCCCGCCACGTCGCCGAAGCCCCTCCCCTCCTTTACACGCTCGCCGATATCGATTATTGCTCCGTCGCCTTCACCGAGTACAACCACGTCGAAGCCTCCCCGAACGATTTCGTTGGGTAGAAATGTGGCGTGGTGGCCGCCTGCAACAAGCACGGTGTGGGGTGATCGCTCCTTAATCATACTTGCTATGCGTAGCGAAGTTCCGTGCGCCGCGGTCGCGTGAATTGTGATGCCAACCAAGTCTGGGTCGTAATCCACCGCTGCATTCACAACATCCTCCACAGTACTCATCCTATCCGCTTCCATGTCTACGACTCGAACCTCTGTCCCAGGGATAGTGAGCAAGTCGCCCGCAAGCTGCAGCAAGCCTAGTGGGATGGGTAGGAAGCCGAACTTAGTCAGATAAGCACTACCAGTGGGGTTAGATGGCCTAATAAGCAAGGCTTTCAAGAGAGATCACATTAATAATACTTAATAGATTAATAATCTTTGCTAAAATAATCAAAAATAAAACCAATGATGTCAACGCCTACATTGTGAACTCTTTACAGAACATTTTAGGATTACCACAGTGTAGCCAGATAGTGTTCCCAATACACGCCCATATACTATTTTAAAAGGCGTTGGGCTTAACCGACTAACATCGAAGCCCAACAAACGCGATGTACTGACTGGGTGACTTGTCTAAGATACCATAGAAGCCAGTTTACTCCATCTTATATTGTCCCGCTCTACTTGGTTTTATGTAAAGGGTTTCTAGACAGTGCACCGCGCAGCCCACTTCAAGGTGTAGTTGTCCTAGATTGCGACGGTGATAGACTGTCATGGGTAGATTAAAATATATCCTAAACATGTCTGTCTCATGGTGTCTAAGCGGGGCTACGCCTTCCTTAGACTTGGTGTTGGCGTAGTAGTCATCGTTATAATTGTATTGTTAGGGGTGCTTACTCCGCTTGTAACCCTGCTCAACCCCGCTACTGGTGTGGTGCACAACGCGGTTAACCTAGCTGTGGGTGACAGAACCTACACGCTCCCCGGGCTCACACACAATGTGACAATAATACAGGATGTGAACGGTGTATACCACATTTACGCCTCGGACAACCACGACCTCTTCTACGCCTTAGGATTCATTCAGGCTCAGAACAGGCTGTTCCAGATGGAGGTTTTCGCGCTCACGGGTCTAGGCAATATTTCCACCATGCTTGGAAGCTCGTATAATAGCTATGATAGGTTTTGGACAACCATAGGCGCCCCACTCACCGCCATAAGGGACTGGGAGGATGTGTTGGCTAACGCCTCGCTGAACCCCACCGACAACCTTACCGCCACGGCGCTCACATCGTACGCTGAAGGTGTGAACGCCTACATAGCCTATGCCGAGGCGCACAGCCTACTCCCAATACAATTCAAGTTGTTGGGCTACAAGCCTTTCAACTGGACCCCGGTGGACTCGTTTGCTGTGCAGGAATTGGAGTCCACACTCGAGTTTGGAGATGACGGCCTAATATTCGCTTTACTATACTATAAGTTGGGCAACGCGACCTACACGCTTATACCCACATTCTCACCCTTCCAAACCTATTATTATGGTGGCTACAATGGACCACCCAACCCATACGTGCTAGCAGTGTCCCATAACACCTACCCTGTGAACTCCACCCTAGCCTATATGGCGCACAAGGTAGCGGAAGAGTGGGACCCACTCACGCTCTCCGCGCTAAGCTACTATCTCAACCCCACGACGCACAGTAACGAGTGGGTTGTCTCGGGTAACAGGACCACCACCGGCTACCCCATCCTCGTCGGCGGACCGGTGCTATCGTTCAGCCTACCAGCCATATGGTTCCAGGTACAGCTCGTGGATCCCTCCTTCGACGTCTACGGCGTAGTCTTACCGGGCGCCCCCGTGGTTGTCATAGGCTTTAATAAATATATTAGCTGGACTCTCACTGACACCCAGGCCATATCTGATGGGACCTACTTCTGGGATCAGGCTGTTGAAAATGGTGAGTACCTCTGGGATGGTGTGTGGCACCCCGTAATCCACTATTATATTAATGGGTTCACTGTGAACTGGACCAACCTTGGATCCATCCTCTACCAGAATGGAACTAATGCTTTGGTGGTTACCTGGATGGGTAACATGTTTTCAAACGATCTGGGCGCCCTGCTCAACGTTATGAAGGCTGAAAACTGGGGGGAGTTTAAGTCAGCGCTCGAAATATGGAAGGCTCCATACCAGAACTTTGCATTCGAAGATAATAGCACTATAGCGGATATTTCACCCGCGTGTTACCCAATATTTAACTCCACTTCTGGGCTGCCCTATAATCCCTCGAGTATTATGCCCGGAGACGGGCAG
>JAVZKQ010000073.1:0-8509 GCA_038884175.1 Thermoprotei archaeon
TTTTAGGTGTCGTCTGAAACTGTGCACACTGGCCGCCCACAGTGGGGCGCACCTGGTAGCTATGTTTATAATACACACACAGATTGATAAGGTTGAGGTAGGTTGTGATAGAGAGCGAGTTACCGGTTGTGAGGGTTTCCGAGGTTATGGAGACGGATTTGGCAACAACCACACCAAAAAGTATAGTGATGGAGGTGGCGCGCACGATGGCCGAGAAGAATGTGGGCACGGTGATTGTGGTTGACAAGAATAGACCTGTTGGGATAGTCACCGAGAGAGACCTCGTCACGAGGGTTATGGCTAAGGGTAGAGACCCAATAACCACCTATGTGGGGGACATAATGTCCAGGCCGCTCATATGGGTGCGGCCCACCGAAAATGTTGTGACAGCCATTAAGGTTATGAACACAAAGCAGATAAGACACCTAGCAGTGCTGGAGGGGGCTAGACTGGTGGGTGTGGTCACAGATAGGGGTATACTCCTCAACACACCCCAGCTACTCGAGTTGGCCGAGGAGCTCCTAAGAGTATATTCGACTGAGAGGGGTGGCGTTAGGGTGGAAACGGTTTCAGGCTACTGTGAGAGTTGCAACAACTGGTCGGATAAATTGGTGGAAACCGAGGATGGGTATATCTGCGAGAAGTGCGCGGCTGAAAGGGTAGGGTAGATTGTCGGCTAGAATATCGAGTTATATGAGCACACCTGTGGTAACGTGCCATATGAACGATAATCTCGCGCACGTGAGAAACCTTTTGTTAAGACACGACATTGGTCGCGTTGTGGTTGTGGACGACGGGCACGTTACAGGCGTGGTGACCTGGACCGACCTTATAAAAGCGTTCGTATCCCTACGCAAGCGTTGGGCGAGCCGCCCCATAGACGAAGTGCTTGTAAAACACGTGATGACCAGGAACCCCATACTCATAAGGCAGACCAGATCCATTAGGATGGCCGCGAAAACCATGGTGCGCTACGGTGTGAGTGGCCTACCCACGGTCGACCAGCAGAAGACGCTTGTTGGCATCATAACCAAGACAGACATAGTTAGGGCCATGCCGCGCACAAGGTCTTCGAGGCTGAGCGTCTCAGAGGCGATGACGACCGATGTGATCACACTTTCACCAAACCACACGCTGTATAGAGCCGCATCGCTGATGGCCCAAAACAAGATTTCACACCTCGTGGTCGCCGAGGGAGGATCACCCGTTGGCATAATATCCAAGATAGACCTAGCAAGCTACGCCCCACTGGTGCCAATTGGGGTGGGTGCCCTCCGCAAAAAATTTGTTTCGGACAACGATAGGAGGGTTTACTATGTGCCGGTGGCCGCCGAGCTCATGACCACCAAGCTTTTCACAGTTAAACCCGACGCCACACTCCTTGAAGCTTCAAAAACCATGCTCGAACACGGTATAAGCTCGCTACCAGTGGTGGACGATACAGGTAGGCTTGTGGGTATAATAACAAAGTCCGACTTAGTGAGGGCGGTAGCCCGTTTCAGGTAGACCCCCACAATTGGTGGCGCACACCCCCGCGTCCATCACACAAGCTTCGAGGGGCCTGGTATGAGTGGGAGTATCTCGTCAACCCTGAGTGTTAGCGCATACTCCCCATACTCTCCTCCCACCTGCCGGAGAATTTTGAGCAGCTTTTTGGCTATACTATCTCTATCCTCCTCGCCGGGCGCTATGCGTGCACACACACGCCCCACGTTCGCTGCGCTCGGCCAGGCGTTAAGGCGAAACTCACCCTCATCTATATTCATGAAGCCCACGCTGAGCCCTAGACTCACACCCCTCACATAGTTTTTCTCATAGAACATCACACCGCCCTTTGGTAGATATTCGCCTGAGGGGGCCTGCAGCGAGACGTTGGAGGCGTCTGTGTAGAAGACGTCCACCGAGCTCAGTCCAGCGTTCCACGCCTTGCTGTAGGAGGCGGCGAACTGTGCGGCCTCGAGCAGAGACTGCTCGTCCGCATCAGCCATAAGCAGCGTGAGCGGTGCGCCCTGTATGTCGGCGTGCAGCGACGTGTACCCCTTCCTCGCATACTTCCTAACGATCGACTGGTTCTGCTGGGCGTCTCTACCAGCAATAACGAGCTTGCTTGCGGAGGTGTAAAACCACCTATACTTTTCAAACCACTTTCTGTGTGCGACGGATAGCCTTATAGCACGCTTCTTCTGAATGTTGACCTCCCGGCTCAACCCTTCGGCCTGTTTTTCAAGCTCTTCAGCGGCTCTGAGCGCCTCCACACTTTTCCTCTCCAAGGACTTTGCTTCTTCATAGAGTGAGCCCAAGTTGTCGTACACCGATCTGCGCGGGTCGAATTTGAAGCTTGCACCCTCATAAGACAGGATGAGGGATATACCGTTAACCTCCCCAACCCCGAGGCCAAGTGGGGCCACTATGGATGAGGCCTCATTGGCGGAATTCCTCCTCGCGGCTTTGAGCGCTAACTCAAATATTGAAGGGTTACCAAACAATAGCTCAGCCAACTTCCTTAAACGCTCAGCCCTATCACTTGCCTCACGTGCCGTCTGCCTACTCTTTGCGGCCGATGCTAGAAGCCTCTTAGCCTTGGAGTCCAATTCACCCACGGCCTCCTCTGAGAGAAACCGTTTGAGCGCTGGCTCATAGTATTCGGCCACCGCAGCTGAGAAGCTTGGCCTAACCTCAAACCTGAGGCCTTGGTGTTTGAACACGATTGGGTGAACGTCGACCACCACACCGTCTGAGAACACCAGGTTGGGTTCAAGCTTCCCCCCACGGACACCTTCAATTAACTCGGCGCACACCCCCCTTATCCCATCCAGGGTGTCTCCGCCAACGGCACCAGGACTCAGCGATGGGTCAACCCCCACACGGAACAGGGCTTCGAGTATGAGCTCCGCGGGGCAGTTGTACGCGTGCACGAGCGCCTGCAGGAGGGTTTCACCTCTAAGCTCAACGCTCAGGTGGATTGGGGCGCCACGGGGGGGTGGGGGGGTATACTCTGAGCCGGGCTCTATAGCCCTATCCTTAACCCTGAAGAGGTTTAGGGCGTACAAAACTTTCCCATCCTTTAGGAGGATGATGTTGCCTTTGCCCACTAGCTCGAAAACCAGTTTGTACCCCTCCGAGAAGCCGAGGGTTACGACACGGTCAAAGTCGAGTTGGGACGCCTCCTTTAACCACAGCCCCCTAAGTCTGCTGCAGTTTGAGGCCAGCTGGCTGTCCACTACACGTTTTGTGGACGCCTCCGTGAGGAATGCGAATCCTTTGGTGTCGAGCACAAGTGTTCGTGAACCCGTGTTGGGCACGTAGAGTTCGAGCGATATGCTCCTCGAATGTAGCGCTTGGACGCTGTTCACACGTGCAGGCAGAACCTTCTGCAACTCGTACACGATGGCCGCCAAGTCCAGCGCGCTTAGGGAAGACTTGGGTTTAAACTCCAATAAGCCTAGCCTCCAAGCTTAGGCTTCAAACCCTTATCCAGAAAATAAAGCACACATTTCAAAGCGTGCTCAAGAACCCTGAGCCTAGCGTACTCCTCGTCGGGTAGATAGAGCGCTTCCTGGGCGCCCCGCACAGACTCCAAACACTTCTCAACCCAGAGTCTGTCACCCCTCACAATGGCTTCGACGACCGCGTGGTCGGTGTTTGACTCAGCCAAACTCTGCAATAAAGAGTTTGCGAAACCCATACACACAGAGTCATAGCCAAATAGGGGGTTACGCTCAGCGAACCCCTTAAGATACTTCTGGGCGTCGTCAACCCCGCTGGAGTAGACGCGCTCCAGTAGGCCTTGAATAAGCTGTAAGCAAGGCTCATCAGGCTTAGAATCAGCGTCCTTAAGGCGGCGCACACCCAATCCCTACTCTAAAACAATTATCTAGCGTGTATTTAAGCAAAGGGCTCGAAACACCTACGGTGACCCCTATAAACATAGTTTATATGTGGTGATATAATCGATCTTTTTTATGGGGCAGCTTTACACAGTGGGGGGTGGTTGACACATTGCGCTTGATAGCCACCAAACTGAGGATTTGGATAAGCTGGTGGCGAGGGGTGAGACAAAATGTGTAAGGCTTCCCAAAAGCCAAAGAAGCACACCGAAAGCGAAACAAAAAAAGGCAACACTCTAGGCGGTAAACCCATAGTGTGAGCCATCCGTTGTATCACCGAGATAAGAGCGCACTTGTGGTTCGCCCACGGTGAGCCAAGCGTCGCGTCAAGCTTTACTCTCGTCTCCCTCTCCTAGGAAGTTGAGCAAACTAATTGTTGGTTTGAACTCTTCGAGAACACGTAGACACTCCTGCTTATCGAGTCTCTTGAATTCGAGTCCACCCTCCACGAGAAGCTTTCTAGCGGCTTTGTTTATACCTGGCGCCGCAAGGATACCCCTAATCGCCCTATCCCTTGAGAGGGCTCTAAGCCTCGAGACGTACGCTATAAGTTGGTTGACGTCCGCTGTTTTGGCGGGGTTGGCCTTGAACTCTATGGCCACAAGTCTACCCTTCGAGTCTAAGGATATTAGGTCCACGAACCCTGATTTGACCTGGAACTCGTGTGTGAGCACCCTTAAACCCTTCTCCACCAGCTCGGGTGATAGGATTACGGCTTCCCTCATCTGAGCCTCTGTACCCCTCTGCTCAAAGGTTGATTCATCCGTAAAGTTGAGCACAGCTGCCACGTAAACCACGTGGAACACAACCCTTATACTCTCCAAACCCCTCTTCGCGTTGATCACCACACTATCCCCTTCACTCTTCGCGTACACTATGCCTCCCGGAGGCATATAGTTCACAGGCTTATACCCCCAGCTACGATGCACGAGCAGAGAGCCGTCCTCCTTAAGAATCACAAGCCTCTCACCGCTTCCAAGCTCCGAGGAAGTTCGCCCCCTATACGAAACCTCACACACACCAAGCAAAACCACAGCCCTACGCTTAGAAGCCGCACTCATAATGACTTCGGCGCACTCCCGCGCCCCAATACTATTATAGAGTCTAACAGCATCCTTCCGCCCACTCAACACCACAAAGACACCCCTAAAAGGATTTATGCGTTACGCCACCACGACGCGCGGTTTGCTGTGAATCATGGTTAAAAATTAGTTGTTGTTATGAGGATACGAGCACATTCTTACAACGCTTGCCTTACTAACACATGGAAGGCGGCCGTTTTGGCTGAATTTGCGCCCACCAAACAACAACACGATTTATATGGTGGGCTCGCTAGTGGTTTTATAGTCGCGTGAATGTTGTGTGAGGTTTAAGTTATGCCACGCTTTCACCATTGATTGTGCTTAGGCTTTTCGTCGCTTGCGACATTGAGGATCCAGGTGTAATAGAGAGGTTGGTTGGCTTCCAGAGGAGTGTGCTTTGGGGCTTCGACCGTTTAAAGCTTGTTGAACCAGAGAACCTACATTTCACACTCGCCTTCCTCGGGGAGCAGCGCGAATCTGAGCTTGAAAAGATTTTGCACACCCTTAGCAAGGTTGAGCCTGTGGGTGGTGAGGTTGAGGTGAGGGGTGTGAGCGCCTTCCCCTCAACGAGCAACCCCCGCGTTGTGTTCGCTGAAGTAACGAGGGGTGCGGAGATCCTTACGGAGAACGCCGAGCGTGTGAGGGAAGCATTGGATGGGGCCTCCGTATGGTATGATAGAGCGCCCTTCAAACCCCACTTAACACTTGCGAGACTAAAGTCGGCGGATAGGAAGCTCGCCAGCACACTAATGCTCCACATGGATGACGAGTTCGGTGTGACGCCTGTAAGTGGGTTAAGGCTTAAGAAGAGTGAGTTAAGGCCGAGCGGCCCCGTGTACACCACCATCCAAGAGTACCGTGTGAAGGGAGAGAAAAATGGGTCTGGATGAGATAGTGAGTGAGGTTAGGCGAAGGGTTACACCAACACCTGAGGAAAGGGAGAGGCTGTTAGCCCTCGCAGAAAGAATTAAGAAAAGGGTTGTGGAGGTGTCCTCCAACCAAGGTGTGATTGTTGAACCAATGCTTGTGGGCTCGCTCCCCAAAGGAACTTGGCTTAGAGGGGAGGGCGACCTCGACGTTTTCATGCTTTTTCCAAGAAGCTTCAGCAGACGCGACCTAGAAGAGGTGGGCCTCAGGATAGCCCAAGAGGTCTCAGAGGGGAGGGGGGTTAGGGCGTACGCAGAGCACCCCTACATAAGGTTCTATGTTGACGGCGTCAAGGTTGACCTTGTACCAGCGATCAAAGTGGATAGGGCTGACGCTAGAGCCACAGCCGTGGACAGGACGCCCTTCCACCTCGAATACGTGAACTCGAAGCTCGACGACGAGTTAAGGGCGAATGTGAGGCTGCTCAAAAGATTTATGAAGGGTATAGGGGTTTACGGCGCTGAAGCAAAAACCCTCGGCTTCTCTGGATACGTGTGCGAGCTACTCACAATAAAGTATGGTTCATTCACACGTGTACTAGAAGCGGCGTCAACTTGGATGCCACCCACACTCGTGGTGCTCGAGGGGAAACCCAGCGTTGCATTCAACCACCACATAGTTGTTGTGGACCCAACCGACCCCTCTAGGAATGCGGCCGCCGCTGTTTCGCTTGAAAGCTACTCGGTTTTCGTGGCCGCCTCCCAAGCCTTCCTAGAGCACCCAAAGCTCGAATTCTTCTATCCACCCCCACCGCAACCAGTGGACCTAGCTGCAATGAGTTACGGTGTTGGGGGCGCACACCTGCTACTCGTCGCGCTGAGCGCCCCACACGTCGTCGAAGAGGTTCTCTGGAGTGAGTTGAGAAGCTCGGCGCGGGGGCTGGCCGCCCAGCTTGAAAGGTACGGTTTTAACCCACTCTCAACTTGGTTTTGGTCCGACGGATACGAGGCCTACTTCTGCTTTGAAGTGGAGCGTGTGGAGCTTCCAAAATATGAGAAGAGGGTTGGCCCACCCGTATACTCCTTAGAGGACTCCAAGCGTTTCCTCGAGAAAAACAGGGTTAGAGCGCAACGCGGACCGTGGATAGAGGGAGATAGGTGGGTCGTTGAGCTACCTAGGAGTGTGACTAGCGTGGCGGACGCGTTGAGGAGGGTGGGGGAAGTGGATCTTTCACCCCACATACGTGAAAAATATGGTTCCATGAGCGTGTTCGTCGACTCGGAGGCGCTTAATAGGATAGCTTCAAACCCTAGGCTTGCCGCAGAGTTCTCACACTTCTACAAGAGGAGGCCAGCTTGGCTGAGTTGAGCCCGATTGCAGCTAGGGTGGTGGGCTACCCGTGTGCTCCCACACCCAAGATCCTCCTCGAACTAGAGGAGCTCGGCGTTGAGCTGGTAGAGTGTGGAAACACGCTGCTCAACGGTGTTAGGGTTCTCGGCAAGGGTACACGGGGGGTTGTGGTTGGAGGGGTCTTCCGCGGCGTCAATGTGGCGGTCAAGCTGAGGAGGTGTGACTCTCCAAGATTGAATATGCTTCACGAGGCCGAGATGCTCAGGTTGGCCAACAGTGTGAACGTGGGTCCAAAGCTAATATACGCCTCGGAAAACCTAATAGTGATGGAGCTAGTGGAAGGCGTACCACTCAAAAGGCACACCCTGATAGGGGACCGGGATCTCGCCTCGTGTGTATTGGACGCACTCCACCAAGCTTCACGGCTAGACAGTTTAGGTCTCGACCACGGAGAACTAAGCAGAGCACACTCACACATCTACTGTAGTGCGGGTAACAGCATAATAATAGACTTTGACAGTGCGAGCACAGCTAGGAAGCCACACAATTACAATTCACTCAAATCCTACTTCTTTATGGGTAGAGGGGAACTCCAGCGCAGGGTGAGAACCCTATTCACACAACAAGCCTATACCCAAAAAGGTATTATACCACCTATTCAACCCGACCTCGAGAAATAGGGTGGTAAAAGGAGTGGGGCTAGACCTGCGCCTGCATGATGAGGGTTACCAAGTATTCCGCCTGGCCCACAATGACGTCAAGATGCACCACATAGTATGGTGTGCCATTTATTGCCACCACTCTTTTACCGGCGAAAACCATGTTCGACGCCGACTGCGGCTGAACGGTGGCTGACTGCAGGCTGCCCTGCCCACTGAAGAAGTTGCCGTGGACGCCGAGCTGCGCTGTTCCTGATGCCACAGTGTACGTCACTCCCCCGATCACGATGGAGCCACCCGTCAGGCTCAGAGTGTACCCACTGTGGAAAACCGAGGCCACTTGGAGTGTGAGTTGGGCTGACGCTGAGCCGTTTACCGTTTCGCCCACAACACGGTAGCCTCCAACCACACTTGTAAGCGTGATTATTGAGCCACTTGTTAGATTTGCACCCTTACCTGCCACATGCGCGCTACCACCACTCACCGCACCACTTTCTACGCCTCCCGCTGTTGCGCCCACCACGTTGAGCTGGGCGGCCAGTCCAGGCCATGCTGCCGCGGCCAACACCACCGTTACACCTAGAACTAACCCCAATAACACTTTTTTGGACACCATTTTTGTTCACAACCAATTGGGCGTGCAAAGTATTTAACTGGATTGAAT
>JAVZKQ010000074.1:0-8465 GCA_038884175.1 Thermoprotei archaeon
CCCTTCTTCCACCTGTGGGCTTGGGGGAGCGCTTTCCACACTACGTATCTTGGGGCAAAATATGTTTTGGGTGGTAGGTTTTCCGCTGAGGAAGCAGTTGACGTGATTGTGAGGGAGGGTGTTACTTGGGTTAACCTGGTGCCAACCATGATGCACGAACTGCTCAACACACCTAGGGCTGGGGAGCTACGCGGCTTGAAGGCGCTCATAGGCGGCTCACCTGTGCCCCGAGGGCTCAGGGAGCTCATGGAGAAATACGGTATTAAATATTCAACGATATATGGTGGTACTGATATGCTCGCCGCGGCGATACGCTTAGAGCAGGGTGACAGCGACACCCTGCACCCAGTGCCCTTTGTGGAGTTCTCCGTTGTGAAGCCAGATGGTGGTCGGGCGGCGAGTGGTGAGGTGGGCGAGCTACACATGAGGGCGCCATGGCTCCCCGATGGCTACCACAACGACCCTGAGAGGACAAGGAACTCGTTCACAGATGATGGGTGGTTTAGGACGGGTGACCTAGCAAAACCAAGTATGGATGGCGGAATCCAGGTTTTGGATAGGCTTGGCGACGTGATTAAGAGTGGTGGTGAGTGGATTCCTCCAAGCGTGCTTGAATCAATCATATCCCAAGTTGAGGGTGTTGCTTCCGTGGCAGTGATCGCTAGGCGGGATCCCAAGTGGGGTGAGAGGCCGATTGCAGTGGTGAAATCGAAGGGTGGGGAGGCTGTTAGGCGCACCATAGTTGAGAGGTTGAACCGAGAGGTTGAGGCGGGCAGGATACTTAAGTGGTGGGTGCCCGACGACATCATCTTTGTCGACGACATACCACTGACCAGCGTTGGCAAAATAGATAAGAGGGCTTTAAGGGAGAAGTACGCGGCTACCTAGATCACTCCGCTAACCACCGAAAAATTAAGTGCAATACCATATTGTTGCGGCACATGGTGGACATCTCGACGAGTCCTCCTGAAACATGTTAGGTAAAGAGAGCGCACACGTGGATCAGATGGGAAGCGTGCTACGAATAAGAGTTGTAAGACATGTTTTTAGTTGTTTTGCGCGCACCGCAAGATATATTTGCTTAAGGAGGTTAAGTAAGTCGCTTTTTAGTTTCAACCAGAAGGATTCACCCAGAGAATCCTTACGTATGGGATAGGGAGCTGCACGAGTTCGTCGACCTGCTTAGGTTGGGTGGGTGGCGCTACCTGGCCCAAGGTTGGTAAAACCAGTCTTATTAAAGGAGACAACACGTAGCTTAGAGGGATGAGGATTAAAAGCATATGTGTTAACCTCTGTGAACGTGATGGGAACCCGTGGCCTGCTGTATATACTGCGCACGCGGTGAACAAAGAAAAACAATGCTAGACAAAATCAGGTAGGCGGTTGGAGGGACTGATGGATACCAATTGAAGTTGGATGCATCGTCGTGTTAGTCTCGGATAAACTTATGATGGCGTTGCGGGGTCTGCTTATGGCTATCGGAGATCGGGAGGAGAGCTGCATAGTGGAGTTCGATGGGGTTCGGGAGCTATCGGTTGCATTGGGTCAACTGCTCAAATTGCTTCCGTTTGGTTTTAACACATACCCAAACATGGTCTTCGTGTTCACCGAATCTGTATCTGGGTTGCTGTAAATGTTACTTGGACAATCTTCAATGTCATTTCACATGGGAGGCTGCCAGCGAAGTCTGCATCAGCATGGGCAATTCTAAACGCTTCTTCATTGAGGGCTTATTGAAGCACAATATGTCCTTTGACTAAGGGTTAGCATATAGTTAAGAATCTTGACGGTATCCCTAGCTGGTTTGCGCTCTATGGTAACTAGAATCGTCCCATGAGAAAATTGCGATTAACCTGTTGATTTAATACGAGGTAAATGATGAATGCACAGCCAAAATTTTTAAAGTGGTGTACTGATTGGTTTCACTATGGATGACTTGGATTTCTCAAGCGTGTTGGAGGATTTGAGGAGGAGGCTTAAGCCATACGAGGGTTCAGGTAAAGTGTTTTCTACTCTACCAGAAGAAGGTGTGGATAGGGAGGATATATTTAGACTATTAAAGAGTTACACTGAGACTGAGAACGATTCGTGGCGGAAGGGTATGGTTTCTGGTGCAGTGTACCACGGCGGTGAGGATTTAATCAAATTTTTTGAGGAAATATACCGCCTGTATTCTCAGACGAACCCACTTCACCCAGATGTTTGGCCTAGCCTCACAAAGTTCACCAACGAGATTGTTGCTATGTGTGCAGGCATTATGAACGGGGACGATGGTGTTCGTGGCTCTGTGACCTCTGGTGGAACCGAGAGTATACTACTTGCAATAAAGACTTACCGTGACTACTATAAGTCAAAGAAGGGTGTATCCGACCCTGAAGTAATCATCCCAATCTCGGCTCACGCAGCCTTCCTTAAGGCGTGTGACTATTTCTGCTTGAAGCCCGTACTAGTTGAACTCGATGACAACTTCCAAGTTGATGTTGAAAAGGTTAAGGAGGCTGTCACCCATAACACGGTTGCCATCGTTGGCTCCGCGCCCTCCTTCCCACACGGTATCGTCGACCCTATTAAGGAGTTATCAGAGGTCGCAGCCGACAGGGGTGTGGGTATGCATGTGGACGCTTGTCTAGGCGGATTCATACTACCATGGGCGAAGAAGCTGGGATACAAAATTCCAGAATTCGACTTCTCGCTTGCCGGAGTCACATCCATATCCATGGACACCCATAAGTATGGGTTTGCCCCCAAGGGCACTTCAGTTGTACTTTACCGCAATAGTGAACTTTTCGACCAACAGCTTTATGTAACGGGATCATGGCAGGGTGGAATATACTTTACACCCACCATGGCAGGCAGTAGACCTGGCTACCCAATTGTTGCAGCCTGGGCTGTTATGCTCGCAATGGGTGAGAAGGGGTATATGGAAGCTGCAAGAAGGATCTTAGAGGTGGGCGGATACCTTAAGGCGGGTATAAAGGGCATACCGGGGATGCGGGTTCTTGGCGATCCACTATGGGTTATCGCCATGTCCACTGGGGATGCCCGTATATATAGTGTGCTCGACATGATGGGTAAGAGGGGGTGGGTGCTGAATGGGCTTATGAATCCCCCAGCCTTCCATATCGCACTCACGATGAGGCACACTCTACCCGGTGTGAAAGAGAAATTCCTTGAGGATCTTAAGACATCGGTTGAGGAAGCCGCAAAAGTGAGGGGATCGGGGGTTGGGATGGCTCCTGTTTACGGTATGGCTTCGGCTTTACCAGAAGACCAAGTGAACTATTTCCTAAAGAACATAGTGGAGTGGTTGTACAGTCTGTGATACACACTATGAATATTGTTGGGGACGACCTCTTCCTAGGGGTGGATCTTGGCACATCATCGTGTAAAGTTGTACTCGTCAATAGTATGGGCAACATAGTGGCGTCGAGTGTCAACACCTATCCTCTCTATATATCTAGTGGTGGTGGAGCTGAGCAGAACCCTGAGGATTGGTGGGTTGCGGTTGTCAAGGGGATACGGGATGTTATTAGTGTGGTTGGGTCTACCAAAATAAGGTGTGTTGGGGTGACTGGTCAGTGGTCTGGGACCGTGGCTGTGGACAGTGATGGCCGGCCTCTGGCTCCAGCCATTATCTGGATGGATACTAGGGGTGAAAGGGTGATTAGGGAGATCAGTGGTGGTTTCCCCTCGGTTTCTGGTTACAGGCTTGATAAGCTGGTTAGGTGGCTTAGGCTGACTGGTGGTGCTCCAGCGCACTCTGGTAAGGATTCGCTCGCCCATATGCTCTATATGAAGAGGTTTATGCCCGATGTTTACAGGAAGACGTACAAATTCTTGGAGCCCAAGGACTTTATAGTGTTTAGGTTGACGGGTAGAATGGCTGCCTCTTGGGATAATGTTGCACTGCTTTGGTCGACGGACAACAGGAATCCCGTCAAGGTGTCATACGATGAAAAGCTAATAGAGATGAATTCTATCGACGGCTCGAAGCTTCCAGAACTCGTCTCACCAGTGTCTATTGTTGGTAATCTCAGCGGTGAAGCATCCCGAGTTACCGGTCTTCCTAGTGATTCTAGCGTTATAGCGGGGTGTGGTGATATGCAGTGCTCACTCATAGGTGTTGGTGCAATCGAGGATTACGTGCTCCACGTTTACCTTGGAACCTCGTCTTGGGTTACCGCCCACGTACCATTCAAGAAAACCGATATTTTCCATAGTATTGCTTCACTACCCTCCGCAATCCCAGGAAAATATTTTATAGCCGCAGAGCAGGAAAACGCTTGTAACTGCCTTGAATACGTGTGTCGAATACTCACGATTGAAGGTGAAGATAAATATAACATTGTTGACAGGGAGTGTAACTCATCCGCACCCGGGGCTAACGGCCTAATGTTTCTACCTTGGCTCTTCGGTGAAAGAGCCCCTGTTGAAGACCCATTCCTACGAGGCGGATTCTTCAATATGGGTTTAAACCACACGAGGGGGGATGTATTGAGGTCGGTTATGGAGGGTGTGGCCATGAATTCAAAATGGCTTCTAAGCATAGTTGAGGGCTTTATGGGAAGGAAGAGTGAAGAAGTACTGGTTGCAGGTGGAGGTGCAACCTCGAGTAGGTGGACACAGATCTATGCGGACGTGTTGGATAGACGTGTGGTTGTAGTTGACAATCCGAGGTATTCCACGGTAAGGGGTGCCGCGCTTCTTTCGGCTGTTGGCTCAGGCCTACTAAAATTCCAAGACCTCAAGGTGCTTCGTGAAGGCGCTAAAGTATTTGAGGCCGACAAGCGTAACAGCGAGCTCTACGAACGCCTATTCAAACATTTTACCACGTACTACAAGCGTAATGCTGACTTGATGCACGAATTGAATATGGGCCGCTAGGCTTCGCCTCCAAGCACACTCTTCTTTATGATGCTACGCGCTACAGTGTAGTTTTTAACATCCTTCCAAATATGTATAAACAGGATGTTACCGACATTGCGGCGTATATCTTCTATGTGTATATCCCTATCATCCACATATACAACCCTCTCTGGAGGTATCACTATATGGTTTCGTCGAAGCGTCTCCAACAGGTGGAGTAGGCGTTGATCCTTGGCTGGGGAGAACTCGGTTTCATGGTAGTCGAATAGGTGTATTATACCAAGCTTTTCGAGCGCCTCCATCGCATAATGCGTATGGTTCCAGCTGAGCGTGCACGTTATCGCACCATTACTACGACACCACACTATGAATTCAACCGCCTCGGGGAAAAGCGTTACGATTGTACCATCCCTACCCATAATCCGCCCAGGTCCTATGGGTGTGTATGGTGGATCCACACTTGATATATCGAGGTGATCCCAGAGTGCGCCGTCCAAATCCATTGCTAGAAGCCACGGTCTATCTTTGCTTGTGTGTCTTACTACTTTTGGCATTCTTGTTCACCTCACTTATGGCAAAGCTGATTGCGAATGCTGCCATAGTGGGCACAGCCATAGATATAACGGGTAGGAACCACGGGTTTGTCAACATGTACCCGCTTGCAGCCTGAGCGGCCCCAACCGCTGGTAGTAGGAGTATAAAGAAGAGTGCACCCACCTGTGAGGCTAACCACACGAGGCCTGCGGCTGTGCCCGCACGCTCTTCACCCGCTGACTCAGCCGATAGTTGGAGGCCGACTGGGGCTAATGATAACAGGAAGAACCCTAACAATATTGATATCACAATATAATATGTAAGGTTGACTCGGAAGCTGAATAAGAAGAGGGAGAAGGCTGCAATAAGCGTGTTAACAGTGATGATGGGTTTAAGGCGTCTCGACCTGTCAGCTAGCAAGGAAACCACAACCATACCCACTATACCGCTAATGAGCATTATTGCCCCGGTGAGTCCCCCGTAAAGTGGTGGTTCCCCCCTGCTGTAGAGGATCGCTTCAACCCATTGAGTAAATGCGCTGAACACACCCACACCTATAAAGAAGAGCACCATCAAGATCACAATGTTCCTAAGTGCGAGAAGCGACTTTATCTGACTTAGGTTTCCCTGAGCATCGGTTTTACACCCACTTCCAATTGTCGATTTCTCCCTAGCGAACACTAGAAACACTATAAGCGACGCTGTGGTAAGCGCTGAAACCACCAAGAAATTGTTTCTAAGCTCCGCGTAAACCGCGTTTGGCACCATTATGGGGACAACTGTGAGCGCTATTACCATTCCAACTATTTGCCCCATGGTGCCGATTCCATTTGCAAGCGTCTGCTCCCCAGCTGGGAACCAATCGCGTGAGAGTTTTGAGATACTGTTGTATATGAAGGGTTGACCTATTGAGGCTAGGCTTTGGAACACAAATAAAACCCAGAAATTCGTACCAGAAATTATTCTCAGCCAAGAGAAAACCATGAATATGGTACCGCCTAGGATAACAACCTTTCTAAACCCCCACCTATCAACCAAGAGGCCCACAGGTATTGAAAGAGGTATGAATACGAGGGGCCATACGGCTGATAGGAGGCCGATTAGCCCCAAACCAACATGATAAATGTCCTGTGTCTGCGGGCTCACTATCCCCGCAAAATTCAGCCAAATTATTTGGGAAGACATGGATATAAGTGTGAAGCCAAATAGTATACCCCATCGGCGTGGGTTCGCTCTCTCCATTGTAGGATGTTCCAATTCCAATCAGAGTTTCACTATAAATATTTTAAGTTTGCCATGGGTAGCGGGATGCCCACTGTTGTGGTTACAATTATCCAGTAACTGTTTTTTGGGACTATACTGGATTAGAGCTATGATATAGCAAAAAGTGGGATATACAGCACATTAGGAGCCAATTGAATTAAAAGCGAGACTGCATGCTGCTTTGGTAAAGCGGCTGTACTGCGTATTGACTCTTGCTAGACAACCTAGTCTAAGTATGGGGGTACATACAGCCAAAAGTGTAGTGTCACTTAACAGTTACAGCGTGTTGCAGGATGGTCTATACATATTACAGCGCAATTGAACACACTATACCGTTTAGTATGCATATTTGAACCAGTTCGTTTTATGGAATCGCGGATTTCTAGTACTCTAAACGATACACGCAGTCAATATTATAATTTTTACGTTTGGGTATAAATTGTAAATTGAGGTGGAGAGAGCTTAGGTTAAAGAAATTAGGTCTGGTTTTCTCTGCTATGTCACTCTTCTCTCCATCTTGCCTTCCTCCAAGCTACTATCAGGAGTGCGATTGTTACCCCTATAAGCACAGTCCAGTCGATTAGAATTTGGTTGTGGGTAGTTGGGAGTTTACCTATTGTGTTCTGGGCTATCTGCGCCGCATATGTTGTGGGTGATAGGTAGGCGAAATATCTGAATGGTATTGGTATCAGGGTTATCGGATAGTAGACTGGGGGTAGTGTTGAGAATAGGGTCGAGATCAATCTTGAGAAAGCGAAACTTTGGACTATGTCGCTTGAAAATGTTGCCAATGTGAATCCTAGGGCTACCGAGGTTAGGAACATTGTGAGTAGTACACCCACCAAGACCAATATGTTTTCCCAGGCTACGCGTATGAAGATGGCGGCTAGTATGCCTAATACTAGGAGTGCGGGTGAAGAGTACACGAGCTCGGATAAAGCCATTCCCGTTACATAACTTAGGGCGCCCGCGGGGGAGCTCACAACCATGTCTTGGAGTTTGAAGTCGTTTTTGAGGTGTGATAGGTCTGACTGTAGCGCTGTGCCGTTTGAGAACATACTCATTATTAGGCCTCCGATTATTGCGTCCTGTATTAGGGTCCCTCTACTCACAAACACTATGAGTGTTAGGAATGATAGTGGTGAGAGTACAGTGTTGAGTAGCACAATTGGGTAGTTCTTCATCTCGTAAATCGAGTTCACAAGTATTCCCGCAGCCACTTGGTTTAACACTTTACGTGTGCTCATCAGTTTCCACCATCGTCCCTGTGCACCAAGTGAAAGAATATTTCATCGAGGCCTACGGGTGACACAGAGAATTTCTGTCCGTTTTCGAAGAGAATCCTTGAGAGCCTTAGCGCTTCATCCTCAGATGTAAGGATCTGCACGGAACCATCCTTGCTTTTCGCCACTTCCCCCGAAGCCGCCACCACTGTTTGTGGCGTCTTCTCAACCCTGACGCTGTACTGGTATTTGACCTGCTTCCTTAACTCTTCAAGCGTCCCTATGCCCACAAGTCTTCCTCCGTCGAGGATACCGATTCTATTCGCCAGTCGCTCAGCTTCTTCAAGATAGTGCGTCGTAAGAATTGTGAACCTCTCCCTACCAAGATGTAAGAGGTAGTCCCATAGCTCCCTTCTAGATATGGGATCCAGTCCAGTGGTAGGCTCATCGAGGAAGACTATGTCTGCCTCTGAGGCTAGAACCGTGGCAACCAAAACCTTCCTCTTGGTTCCACCTGAAAGGTTCCTAGTGAGTACGTCCCTTTGTTATTCTATACCAAGCTTCGCGAGGGCCTCAACC
>JAVZKQ010000075.1:0-5580 GCA_038884175.1 Thermoprotei archaeon
GGTTTTCCCACCTCCAGTGAGCCGAGCAGTGTTTCCAAGCGGTTGGCGTAAGCCGAGTTATAGGTGTAGCAGGTTATGGCTTCCTGAAGGTTTAGCTTCTGCTTGGGGTGGGGTGGGTTGAGCACCAGGCGTATTCCATATGCTGGGTCTAGTGGCATAGAGTCGGAGCCGAAGGCGAGTTTCACACCCCTATCCACAAGGCACCTGAAGTGGTTGTTCGAAGAAATGGCGTATGAGCCAAGCCTCCTCTCGTAGAGTCCGCCGCACGCAGACCACTGTAGAAAGTTTGGCTGCATACTGCACACTAGTCCAACCTCGTCCCCCTCGAGCGATTCGGGTATGGCGAGCTCATTGTGCTCAACCCTAAGCCTCCTACCCTTAAAGCGCTTGGATACCCTCACCACTTGAGCCACCGCGAGGTCTCCTATGGCGTGGGTCATAACTTCCATCCCAGAGCCCAGAGAGCTTGTATAGAGAGCCTCAAGCTGCTCGTCGGTGTAGAAGAGGCGGGGATCACCCACCCCATCTGCGTAGCCAGAGGACACGGCCGCGGTGCGCGCACCTATAGAGCCGTCGGCGAATAGCTTGGTGAACCCAACGTACAGGTTTGGCGCGAGCTCCACACCTGTACGCCACCCCTCCATGTTTACTATGCCAATAGGTGAGAAGACAACCCTAATCTTCGGGGGATTTTTGAGATAGTATTCCACGGCCTCAGGTCTGGCTATGTCGCACACCGCTACAACACCCCTCTCCAAGCAGTAGTCCTGAGCTTTCTTCATGTATTCATCAGCATTATAGCCCTCCGTAACCTTGGTTTCAAGCTTCACAAGCTCGTTCTCTTTTACCAAACCGTCGGGGGAAACCTCTACACCCATACCTGCAGCAACACTCATCCCCCTCCTGTTTAGCACACCCATATGGCCGTCCACCCTGACGGCTAGCACAGGGTTGTTGTTGTCGATCTCATCGGGTGTTAGGTATCCACCCTCGCCCCAGAAGCTCTCATCCCACCCCCTCGCGTACACCCACCCATTCATGGTTGGCGCAGCACTCCTCAGGTGGGCCACAACCTCCCCCCGCGACATACCCTGCAGGTCTACTGTGGCAAGCTTAAACGCTGTGGAGCGTAGGTGGACGTGGGCGTCAACGAAGCCTGGCGCCACAATCGCACCATGTAAGTCAACCTCAACGTCACCACGCAGTCCACCACCAACCTGCACCACCCTATCTGAGAACACTAGGGAGTCACCCACCTCCCATGGGGTGTATACCGCACAGTTTGTGAACCTGACCGTCCTAGCCATACCCAGTACACCACCAAATTCATCTACAAAAAGGTGTTGGAACACTGGTTTAACCCGTATGTGAACACCAAGCGTGGGTGGCTCAACACCTATTTAAAAAAGGGGGTGGACACACCCCTACGACGTGTCCTTGTCTCCCGGGTCAAGCGATGGCGTTTGGCTCAGTAGGAGGACTTTCTCCCTGTATCTTTTCAGTATGCCTTCAAGTGTTATCGAACCCAAGTACCTGCCTTGTGCGATCACCGGGCACCAAATCGTCCTATTACGCATCATCACCTCCCACGCCTGCTCCGCCGTGTTCTCTAAACCCACGTATGCGGAGCCCTTTTCTGTGAAATCTGACACCCGTCCCTTCACGTTTGCTATCCTATTATAGTATATCACGCCGATAAATCTGTCCCCCTCAACAACGGGGAGCGAGAAGATTTTGAGGCTTATCATTGTTTTGGCGGCCTGCTCCACGTCTTCCCCAGGCTCCACACCAAGCCTTATTAGGTCGACCTCGGACACTTTGATAGACGACAATAGGGGGGTGTTGTATTCGCCCCTATGGGCCGGTGAATCCCTACGCGTGTTCACCTGTGAGTGGTAGATTGAGTATTTGAGCCCCGACACCGTGTAGGATATGGCTACGGCGAGCATCGCGGCTGGAAGAAGCTGTAGGCTTCCAGTCATCTCTACAACCATTAATATCACGGAGAGAGGCACCTTACCCGCGGCTCCAAAGAATGACAGCATACCTATTATTGCGAATGGTGCAACACTTGGCACCACACTTGGGAAGAGTGCATGGAAAACTAGGCCTAGGAATCCGCCGAGACACGCGCCTATAACCATGCCTGGGGCGAACACACCCCCACTACCACCCGAACCAACACTCATCGATGTGGCTATAATCTTGATGAATGGTAGAACACCTAAGACAACTATTATTGGTAGGCCTCCACCCACAATGGCCTGGAGGTTGCCGGATATGATTAGCTGCACCCAGCCGTACCCTGTGGCCATAACCTCGGGGAAAACCAGCGCGATGAGGCCTGCTGCAAGACCGCCAATCATGGGTTTCACGTGGGGTGGAACCCCGAGCCTTTTAAAGGCTGAGTTCACACCGTAAAACGTCTTCACGTAGACTATTGCAAGCCCTCCGGCCGCTAGGCCCAGTAGGGCGTAGAATGGGAGCCTCAACACGCTGAAAGCCTCTGTATAGTAGCCGAAGATGGGTTCAAAACCCACTATTGAAGCAAATATGGAGTAGCCAACCGACGAAGCAACAATTGAGGGGAAGATGACCTCTGGTTCAAGATCCCTCCTATACAACACCTCTGCGGCTAAGACAGCCCCACCGATGGGTGCCTTAAAAATTGTGCCTATACCCGCCCCAATACCCACGGCCACTGCTATACGCCGATCCTGTGGGCCAAGATGTAGCACATCCGCTATAGCTGAACCTATACCTGCGGCAAGCTGGGCCGTCGGCCCCTCCCTACCCGCACTCCCACCGCTACCAATCGTGATAGCAGAAGCCAAAAGCTTAACGAAGGGTATCCTCCTCCTAATCCTCCCCTGCTTGTTGTGGTAGGCGTCCACAGCCGCATCGGTGCCGTGACCCTCAGCCTCCGGGGCAACTGTGTACACGATTAGACCAGAGATGAGACCACCCAATCCCACAACTAGCGGTAGCAAATATGGGCGGCTAACAGCGTACGCGAAAACGGGGCTACCACCCTCCCCAATGGGGTGGGGTACCCTCGCACCAGCAAGAGATTCCAAAAACACGTATTCAAATAGTCTGATGCCAAAGTAGAGCGCTGTAGCCCCAATACCAGCCACCACACCTATTATAATGCCCAAAACCAGCCATTTCTCAAAGTAGTCTAAAGAAAGCAGCTTCGACATAATACGTCAAGGGTGTAAACATAATTAAGCTTTAAATGATCCCACGATTATAAGCCGCCGCAACCACCACGAACATCGAACCAAAAACAGCGCGGTCCCACTGATACCAAGCTTCAATAAGCCGTTCACCATAACGGTCTAACGGCTCTTTTAGAGGCTTTTCTGAAATGATTCACACGCCTCTTTCACCTGTGGTCTAAAACATTAAATAAAACTCTTGGGTAACGTGATTTATGGAGATCGGCGGATGCTGTTTTCCTGACAATCTACTATACGATTCAGAGGGCCTTACTTGGGTAGGCGTTGTGGGCGACTCATTCACGATTGGGATCACACAGCTCCAAGCCTACACTATTGGGATGCTGTCTTCTATTTTGGTGAAGCAGCAGAGCACAAAAGTGTTGAGGGGGGGAAGCGTGGCGTTTTTGGAGACAAAGAAGTATGCGGGCAATGTTAGGACTCCACTGAGCGGTATAGTTGAAGAAGTCAACCCTGAGATTGTGGGCGACCCCTCACTGGTCAACAGGGATCCCTATGGACGCGGGTGGATCACGAAGCTGAAGGCGCTAAACCTAGAAGAAGAGGAGACGAGCCTATTGAATGCAGGCGAAATACACCACGCCATCGAGAGGGTTATTCAAGGGAGTGGTCTCAGATGCTTCTCTGTTTACCCCGAGTACTATGTTTCAGGTATTGGCGGCGAGTGCCCTGAAACCCTAAAGACACTAGGCGACCTCCTCGAAGCCGCAAACCCAAACACCGCAGTCCTGCTGGTAACAGATAACCCACGCGCCGAGCAAGACGTCCCCAACTGGGTTACGGTGAGGGGCTATAAGATCCTCGACATCAGAACCGAGCAACCTCTAAAGTACTACGTTATTGCGAAACACGGCTGACCATATATGACCCATCCACACAAGAAATCCGGTCATATAACTTAACCCGTGTTTTGGGGGTGATGCCGCATATTCATTTAAGATTTTATGCTGGCGGCATGCTCAAAGCCAGAGGAACTTACAAATATTGTGTTTTATGACATGCGGCTTGATTACACCCTTAGTGGTTAAAGCGGGTGAATGTGCCACAATGGTGGTGCTTGAAGAGTAACCAGCGTCCTAGCATGTGGTGCAACAGGTGTGGAACACGTATATTGGCATGTGATAAACCCTAAACGGGTTTCCCAGACACTTCGTTAAGACACGCCAATGAGCCATCAAATTCCTGAACATATGCAAGCAACGTCTACTCCTCATGAAACCAGCTCATAATCACCCTTGCCCGAATGAGATGAACGCATGGGAAAAGAACAGCTTCCCGTAGCTATCCTCCGTTGTTTGCATGGCTTTGTCCCCTAGCGGGCGGAGTGCAGCCCGCCACCCGAGCTCCCTATACCTTAAGACACATAATTTAATCTAATTGCGGAACATGCAACCTTGAGTAACCGAAGCTTAAACATTAAACAAAATACCCATCACAAGGCACCGGAAACCGAAATATGATTTTGGTAGGCTCTGCGTGTGATTTCGGAGCAACTCCACCCCTCCACCGAGGAAGCCCAGCCCACCATCAAAACTGAAAAATATTAACGTGGCGTTCACCATCAAAGTTATGTCGTTCTATACCCAATGGGTGGCGGCAGCTCTGACATACTAGTTTTATGTGGTACACTTTTAAAAAACACTCTAAGAATAACGGCCACAGGTCGAATACACTTTTGCATTTCTAATTATTTTTAAATGTCCTATTAAAGATCAAATAAGATATCAGTCCAACTGCAAGCAATGAAAAAAGTGAAAGTCGAAAGATGCTTGTCGATAAGAAAATACTCCCTATCAGAGGAGAAAACACGAATAGATATAAAGTTTCACTCCTTATCCCATTCACAATACTTGAAGCGCACTTTTTCCCATTGTATTTTTTGAATGACGGAAGAAATGCTGGCACACTTGTTTTGTATTCTAGATAAGATTCACTATGACGCATCATCTGGTATTTTTCCTCGGCTCGAACAAGCAAATAGATGAGTGCGGCAGTGGCCACTATCAGGAAAACCGAGCTCTGTACACTCAAAAGCGGCACAAAAGCCATGCCCATCATCATAATACCAGTGTAAAGAGGATTTCTGACGTAGGAATAGGGACCTGACGTTATTAGCTGTTCGCCATGCAAATCAGCCGAATGAACAACTGACGCACCAATATAGGAAGATGCCCAAACCCGTAGCAACCACCCCATAATGCCTACAAGTGAAAACACTATTGCTATAGCCTGAACCTGGATTAAATTAATATTGAGTAATGTGTGCAAATCATCCATTATGGAAGTTGAGCTAAAGCTGAACGCCACAACATATATTATAATAAACAATAACCTGCGG
>JAVZKQ010000075.1:5590-8364 GCA_038884175.1 Thermoprotei archaeon
GCGGTGCTTAAACGCCTTATTCTCCAGGTTATCCATGCAGAGAAATAAAAAACCGTTTATAAAAGTTTTACCGCATAATGGCTGAGGTGCACAATTTTATCTTGGTTGCTTAACAATAAACTGTTTAGTGGAGGGCCTCTGCAGTAACATAAGAGTTTGATGCGTGTACTATTCACGAATGCGGATGCTTGGCACTCAGCGACCTGAGCTATCTCCGACCAGAAAAGTGTAGTGTTTTTGCGAAGAATGATTCGAGCTCCAGCATCCAGTAACCCCACCGTGACACATTAGGACAACCGGGATTTACACACGACGAAAAGGCCCCCGATAGACCAGTTAAAGTGTGTATTCCGCTCAAAAACCAAGAAATTTTTATCTCTAGGAGTTTTGGGAACACGTCGTGAAACTAGCACACATGTCGGGCTTCCTAAAAATATACCCTAAAAATTGGAGAGAATTGTATATGGTTGGCGAACATGCTTTAAGCCATTGACTCAACGAAGGCAATCGCAGCAAAGAATGTACTCGTTTAAACACCTTAGACTCTCTGCATAATTAGACACTTAGGCCCACTCAAATAGTTTTCTGCTTATGTGCCTCTGAAAGCTCCCACTGCTAGCTACCCTATTAAGGTTCTCTATTTCGCAGGGTATTTATAAAATCTTTAAAGTAGTAGTAGAACCAAAAACCACAGATTATCAAGATCCAAAACCCAAGAAAAGCAACTATAAAACTATGCCAATATGGGTGGTACTTAATTTCAGCGGATGCAATTAAGAACGCAGTTGGGGCAGAGATAATTGTGGCCACAACTACACCCAGAATTATTCTTTTTAACATATTGCTTTTATCATGAACCATAATATTATCATGGACCATGATAGTAACACGTATATAAGGGTTCACCTAATATTATCTACCATTTGATATTAAAACCCGTCTTTCGCAAGGTGGTTTCAGCATGCGGGTGACGGGTTAATACTTCACCCAAGCATCAGATTATAAAAGTATCCGGGACACAAACGTAGGTCGAGTGGGAAATAACCCGTCTTTCAATGTGAGCCTAAATTTGGGGATGCACCTCGACTGGTAGAATTTGGGCACCGTTTGATTTACAATGATAGATAGGTTCGGAATGGGGGTTCGCGCGCTAGGCGGGGGGGGGGTACAATTACATGTTGAGTCTATGGTGGAAGCTCAACACCTCAAGCCAACTGTTGGCGTGAGGAGGGGTGTGACTGGTGTGTACCATATTTGGTTGGGGATTAGATCTGGGGAGTTCATGGGTGCAGTGTCCCTGTGCTGATTGCGGAAGTCTCGTGCCTGATCTTTTGTGAGGCGTGGGTGCGAATTTCCACGCGGACACGGCCGTATAGTGGAGCCTTCGGGTTCTCCACGCCCAGAAACTCGTGCGGAAAAACCACTTGGGAGCCCGTCAACACTAGCTGCACTGAGGGGATATAGTCGTAGACGTGCGCAAGAAGTTTGTTGAGGTCGTAGCCCGCAAGCCTTCTGAATTCTTGGGATTCGTCAAAAGCAAACACAAACTTTGTTTTCTGACTCTCGGCAACCTTCCCAAGTGAGGTGAAAAGTCCCGCTAGATAGGCTGCCTCCTTGGGTGATCTCCCCAGCCGATGCTGAAAGTGGGTGTGGAGCCTAATGTCAACTCCACCCCCAATCGACTGTAGGACGCTTGGTGTACGGCCCGCCCACCTTGTCTGGGAGGCGACGAATTGGTTGAGGCTTCTCTCGAACGCCGCATAGAAATCGGCCCGAGAGATTATCGGAGACTGCGCAAAGCCTCCGGCGTCTATGATGAGTGAGGGTCGACTTGACTCGTTAAGACAGGTCAAGAGGAGTGACGACTTCCCCCTTCTGCGTAATCCGACGATCAAGATGAGTCTTACATCTCCGTCAAGACCTCGAAGGAGGCTGGCCTATTCCTCCCGAAAGTCGTTAGGTCAAAGCCATATAGGTCTGAGCGATGCGTTTTTGGCGATTCGTCGAACAACACCTCACTAATACCCCTATTAGTAACTAATAGGGGTATATGCAAACTCAGCACAAAATTCATAGGTGTTGGTGGGCAAGCAAAGATCTGGCTGGGAGTGTGGTGTCTAGGTGATCGAAGCGTGGGCTCACACTCGACAGGTAGCCCAACTCCCACATCGACCTCTACCTGAGGATTGTTGGAGCCCCCACCAAGCCCGGTGGGACGGGCGCGTCCCACGAGGCCTGTGGATGGGTGCTTTCTAACGGGGCAAAGCGGAATGCGCACGAACGAACTCGTGTGGTAAGGGGCCACATGGTGCTGTGAAGCCCAACTACACGCATGATGGGTGTGCTAATGCATCTAAGTAGAGTGGAACCAAAGACACAGCCGAATACGTAAAGCGATCTAAGAATGGGCTAGGGTATTAGAGGGTAGAGATTGCTTTGTGGAAGTGGGCACACCACACTCCAGTTTTATCCCGCGGGTTCTCTGCCGTGATACACATACCTGAACAAAACTTCCCATTTCGGTTTATATCCCTTTTTATCCATCTGTTGAATGAGCTTTTGAATGTTTGGTCTCTCATCGAACGCTTCTAAACCAATTATGCAACGTGGGATAAGGATTGAATGCAAACCGTTGCGTTAACCCCATGGGGAAGAGCCTGACGTGGTTTCCGTGGTCGCCCATCAACATGCGGGTCGCTGCCAAAAACGAAAGCCATAGGATTATTGGCCCAGCGTGCTGGGTCCCGGCTCACTAGGCCGATAGGATTAGCGGG
>JAVZKQ010000076.1:0-8102 GCA_038884175.1 Thermoprotei archaeon
GCTCAACGCAAGTCAGAAGATAGGCTTCAACGACCTACTGGGTGAGAATGTGGTCGTTGATCTTGGGCAGGTGACCGATAACTACTCCAAGATATTTGTGGTGGAAGCTATACTCAAGCTCCTCTACGACTATAAGGTGTCAAGAAAACTTGTAGAACCACACGTGATAGCCGTTGAGGAGGCGCGTAACATCGTACCCTATAGGAGGGCGGAGGAGCCGCCTAGCATAATTGAGAGACTTGTGGAGGAGATGAGGAAGTTTGGAGAGGGTATGGTGATGGTGAACCAGCTACCTTCAACACTTTCACAGGAGGTTCTCAGCGCGGCTGGCAGCATCGTGACATTCAGGCTTAAAGGGGCTGCAGAGTACGACATACTCAGTAAGAGGTGTGGTATAGCCGCCGATGTGTGCCAAAAACTAGCGGATCTACCAGTTGGGCGTGGAGTGTGCCGCCACCCCAACAGTAAGACAGAGTTCTTCGAGTTCTAGTGGTTGGCGCCTAGCTCTTATTATCCGCCTATAACTAATAGGTTTGATTCGTCTTGGTTACACTTGTGGCCACACAGGTCTGCTTCGACCCTGATAGCTTAGAGTGGTTGAGAAGCGCCGTGGCGGCGGATGTTTACGTCAGGGCTCTAGCTGCAAGTGGGGATGTGGTTTTCGCGACAGGTCTCGAAGCGTACTCCTCTAAAACGCTTCACGAATCTAAGGTGAAGGGTGTTGACGTAAGGGCCCATTTAGCCGCTAAGAGGCGCACGCTAGGGCGGTTGATTGAGCAGTTACACCTCTCTCCAAACATTGTTGGAGACACCTCCGACCCCAGACACGTCGAATACCTAACACGCGCTTTCACCCAGCTTACACAATCTGGCACACTTGGAAAATTCACGGTGGAGAGAGCTGTGTGCGCCGACGATGGAGAGCTCTTTGACGAGGTTGTCGGCATGTGCGCAGTGTGCGGCTCTAAAATTGAGGGGTTGGGGGGCTGCCCAACCTGCGGCACAATTCTAACCCCGAGCAATGTGAGTGAGGCGAGGTGTGGGATATGCGACTCGCCGCTCAACGTAGCCAAATCCGAAGAGTGGGCCTACCGCTTCAAAGGTGGCGGCCAAAGCACAGGAGCCGATTTGGCCGTGTCGAGCACTTTGGGTTGGGGTGTGCCACTACCAGGCGAGCAGGGGCGGACGTTTGCACCCTGGTTTAGCGGCGTACTTGCCCCCCTGAGTTTTGCCGCTAGGGAGACGTGGGAAAAGAATTGTGGGGAGGCCACTATTGTCCAGTTTACAACCAGGCGCTTCGGCGCACACCACGCAGAACTCCTCCCACAACTGCTCGCAGCGCTGGGCGCGCCTAGAGGCGGCCTAAGGGTTGTGGTCGCAGGTGGGTTCAAACTCAGCGGGAAGGGTAAACCCCTCAGGGTGACGTCCACAAAACTCTTAACCCACCTTGACTCAGACTTTGTGCGGTACGCTCTGAGCAGGTGGAGCCCAGATGTGAACGTGGATGTGGATGTTTACGAGCTTCAAAAAAACATAAACGAGGAGTTGGTGGACACATTGAGCCAGCTCACCCACAGGGTTCTGCAGTTCGCTTACTCCAAATTTGGCTCCATACCGAAGCCAGGCGAGTTGAGGGAGGAGGATAGTGGGCTAATTGGGTTGATGGAACCAACATTCACTAAGATGATCTATTCGATAAGCTCGTTCAATTTCGCTGATGCGTACACTTTACTCCACGACTTTGCCACAAAGGTGGGTGAATACTACACTCTCCAAGCTCCGTGGACTACGCTTAGAAGCGACCCAGAGCGCGCCGCTACTGTTGTATACGTGGCTCTTGAGGGGGTGAGGGTACTCAGCGTGCTCGCTCAGCCCCTACTCCCAGAGTTCTCCGCGAAAGTTCGCAGCACACTAGGTTTGCCGCCGCTAGCCTCACTAAGCCTAGACGAGGTGAGGCGCCCACTCACACCCGACGGGAGGCTTTCAGAGCCGAAACCCGCCTACACTAAGCTGGCCGACAAGCAGGTTGAGGCGCTCATTAGCGACTGCGCTGAGGGGGATAAACCCGAGATAGAGCTAGCGGAGTTCCTCAGATTGGATCTCAGGGTGGCGATAATTATTGCGGCCGAAAGGGTTGCCAACACAAAGAGGCTTCTAAGGCTTAGGGTTAGGATTGGGGACAAGCTCAGAACCATTGTTTCGAGTATCGGCGAGCAGTATACACCCGATGAGCTTGTCGGTAAAAGTATAGTTGTGCTAACAAACCTTAAACCCTCAACTTTTGCTGGTGTGACCTCACGTGGCATGTTGCTCGCAGCCGAGGGGGACGGTGTGATATCCCTGCTAACACCTATGAGAGAGGTGAAGGATGGTTCATGGGTGCACTGATCGACTCCAATATATCTAAGGGGGAGGGGGGTGGCGGCGACGGGCGCGCTGGTAGAATCAGCTTTAGGGTTTACGGTTGCACTATGAATAGGGCCGACATGTTGGCAGCCAGGGAGTACGTGGGTTCACACGGCTACCGCGTGGTTGACTGCGAGGATGAAGCCGACACCGTGGTGGTGTACAGCTGCTCTGTTAGAAACGAGACTGAGGAGGGGATAATCACCCATGTTAGAAGGCTTCAGGCTATGGGTAAGCGGGTTGTGGTCACAAGCTGCCTGGCCAATACTAGGCCAGCTAGGATACTCACGGACGCGCCGGGTTCAATCGTTCTTATCGGAGGCGACAGCGAGCAAATAGTTGATGCGCTTGAGGCTGAGGCTGGAAGAGTGGTGTACGGCTCAACCAGGCTGCCCACCCCTAAGTCCAACTCACTCGTGTACCCTGTTAAAATCGCTGAGGGGTGCACGAGTAACTGCTACTTCTGTGTCACCAAGCTTGCAAGGCCTAAGCTTTGGTGTAGACCTTCAGAGGAAATAGTTGGGGCTGTGAGGAGTGCCGTTGGCGCGGGAGCAGTGGAGGTCGAGCTCACAAGCATGGATAACGCCGACTATTATGAGCCGCCGAACACGAGGATAGCCCAGCTTGTGGATAAAATCGTCAGGAGCGTGCGGGGAAGATATATGCTTAGGGTTGGGATGATGAACCCAATGGGTGCGCTTAAGATGAAGGAGGATCTAGCGTCCATGCTCTCACACCCCAAGGTGTACAGGTTCCTGCACATACCCATCCAGTCGCCTGATCCAGGTGTGTTACGCTCCATGAACAGGCACTATACACCCGAGGAGGTCGTGGGCTTTGTGTTGGAACTAAAACAAAGGGTACCAGAGCTGAGGGTTGCAACGGACATCATGGTGGGCTACCCTGGGGAGAGTGGAGAAGCGTTCGAGAAGACTCTAGAGGTTATAGGCAGCGGGGTTTTCGACAAGCTGCACGTCTTCCGGTTCACACCGAGACCCCACACCAAGGCTGCGAGCCTAAAGCAGGTTGCCGAGAATGAGAAGAAGAAGAGAACCCTTGCAGCCTCCGCTGAGGCGAGACGTGTGCAACTCGAAAAAAACCAAGTTTACGTGGGCAGGGTTCTCGAGGCCCTAGTAACGGGCTCCGACGACAAAGCAACGGAGGCGAGAACAACCAACTATATTAAGGTGCGCTTACCATATACACCCCACATTCACGGCGAATGGGTTCGGGTGCACGTCACCGGAGCCACAGCCGACCACCTAGTCGGCGTGCTCGCTGGGTGAGCTGAATCGGACAAAAAAATTATACTCAAAGAGGTAGATAGACTCCTCACCCTAAGCGTGGAGCAGTGCGCACAAGAGCCTGAGATGGCTCAGAACGCGCTCGATCACGCTTGGAGGCTGTGCTTACACACGGACACACCTATACCCAAGAAGCTTAGGCTTCTAAGGTGCACCAAGTGTGGGAAACCACACATACCTGGATGCACGGTAAAGGTGAGACTCATAAAAGGGAAAATAGTGTGGTTGCCGAACAACTGCGAGCACGCAAAACAAATAAGGTACAAGTGAATAGAAAGAGCGTGGGTCAGTGGTCTAGCCTGGTATGACGCCACCCTTACACGGTGGAAGTCGCCGGTTCGAATCCGGCCTGACCCACTCAATCTCAGTGAACCCTTAAACACCAAACACCCCCCAAAAGGATTCACATATTTTTGTGGGAGGAATCCAACAACCATACGACCTTGGCTCTGAAACTCAACCGATCATTAACACACCATTCTATGTTTTTCCATATTTCAAAGCAGAGGGTTTGTGTTCGAACTCACAGAGCGGACTAAACATCTAAGCCTATTGCCTGTTTTACATGGGGAGACCACTGTGCCAACACAAATCTTTCTATTGGACACCGTAAACTCGAAAGATCTTTAGCGCAAACTTCGAATATGGGTCCTATGCCCGCATATATGTGTTAAACATATAAACTCTGGCTGAAGGTTTTGCGTGGTGTTAGATTAGTGTGTAAGGGGTATAAGCGTGGTTAGGATGATACCGTTGCTGAGACCTATCTGCACTTGTACGTTTTGTTGCGTGGGTGTAACAACGCTCAAACCGAATGAAACCGTAGCTTGGGTGTGGGGTTGGAGCACATCAGCGCTTCCTACTGTTGGGGTCACAGTGTATGTGGAGATCTGTTGGTTGTCGGCGAGCACGCGCACCACCATGATAGGTTGGTCGCCCTCATTGGACACAACAATTGCACACCCCCCACTCACACTACACGAGGATTCAGATGGGAGTATTGTTACAGCATCAGCCCTAGTGTAGCTTTTAAACAGGCCGAACACCCACCCCGATAGTGCTACGCCTACAACTAGGGCTATTGCTATTAACACGACGGTGGCGATCACAGGGCTTACACCATGCTTCGAGCCGACGGGGGTCATCCTGCTCCCACCACGCCACGTGGCGCACACTAAATATAGTTTTCGATGAAACCACACATTATCTTAGAGCTAGAGCGGTTCGGGAGATGCACCCAATAGAGCCATACCTAAAAACAACAATCAGGTTTTATGCGCCACTTGACACGGATGGTGGCTCGCCTAGATATATTATGGTAGGTGTAAGATTGTTTTGGAATGTATCCGTCCGAGTTGGATGTCGCTTCAAACGCAAAGCTAGTTCTACAGAACATTGTTAACAACGCGACACAGTTTGTTGTGTGGACGCTCAACCTACTGGTCAAGGCGTTGTTCACAATACTGCAACCAGTAGCGCTCGTGGTGGTAGTTGTGGGTGTGCTACTATGGTTCACGGGCTTGGAGAGGAGGGTTGGCAAGAGGCTTGTGATCGGTGGTTTAATAATCTGGGTGATATCCTTAGTCTACTGATGTTTGAGAAGAATCTGAACGTGTCAAGCGGCGCACTCGCCGACGGGTGCACTCTTTGCCTAATCGGTAGAAAGATGACCCTATTTATTACTGGTATATGCCCCAATTCTTGCTACTATTGCCCTGTGAGTTCAGATAGGATGGGTAAAGACGTGATGTTTGCCAACGAGCGTAGGATAACTAGTGTTGAGGAGGCGGTTGAGGAGGCGAAGACGTCGGGTGCGATTGGCACAGCAATCACCGGGGGTGAGCCGCTTGTTGTGGTTGGCCGTGTGGCCGAGTATGTCGCAGGCCTCAAACACGCCTTGGGCGACGCCCACCACATACACCTCTATAGTGGTTTCCCAAGGCTGACACGCGAAAACGCTAAGCGGCTGTACGAGGCTGGACTCGATGAAATCAGGTTCCATATTATAGCCACGGAGGGCGTGGAGGACTCGGTGCGTGTGGCCTCCGAGTTCGACTGGCGTGTGGGGGTTGAGATACCCGCACTACCAGAGCTGGACTTTATCAGTGTGGCTAAAAGGGCTAAGGACGCCGGCGCCCAATTCATGGTGCTCGACGAGTACGAGGTGAATGAAGAGAACTTCTTCACGCATACACTAAGAGCGGAGCGGCGCTCAGAGCCACTTGTGAGCGTGTCGCCAGCCAAGATCCTGGATACAATATCCAAGATACGCGGCATACTCCCCGTGCACTACTGCACTGTTAAATCAAAGTACCTGATACAGTATAGGAACAGGCTGGTCTCGAGCTTTTACGCCAGGAGGCCCAAGAACGCTGTTCTACTCGACGACGGTTCAGCGATCAAACGTGAGCGCGGACGGCTCGTCAGGTTTGTGCCCGTACACGGTGAGCCAGTCTACGAGGAACTGTAGCCGCGTATAGGGTACCTTAGTATGGCGGCAACGCCGCCAAGCCCAGCGAGCTGTTCACCCTTCTCATGGTGGTCTGAGACTACCTCAACCCTTCCACCATACTTTTCGACGGCGCGCATCACGGGTTTAAGCAGGGAGTAGGAGGACTTAAGCAGTCGGCTTGACACGATGAGTAGTTCAACAGCGCCATTCTCGGCTGCACTCTTCACGGCGTCAAGGCCTACGGCCACCTTGGCCTCATCCCTGCTTATTTCCCTGAAGAGGGTGTCGACAACCTCTGACTCTCTGGCCACCCTGAGTTTCTTAAGGAAACCCGCGTCCACAGCCTTATTCACGGCTTGCTTCACACCGCTCACGCCACCATACTCGGTGTCCACAAGTGTTGACTCGAACGACACACCATTCGCGCTGAGCCTGCTCTTCAAACCCTCAAGCACCTTCTGTTTGAGGTAGCCCGGTCCAGCCACAATCAGGAATGTGTTGGGTGAAATGTGGCCTAGCAACTCTTCGGATATCTTCTCAACTTGGCGCTCAAACCTTTCCTGGTCTTTTAAGTCCTCTTTTCTAGGCTTTGAGAGACGCCAGCTCGATACGATTTGGACGCCATAATCCCACAGCTTTGCGAGCGCCACCTCTTCATAATCCACGGCCACAATGACCACTTCACCTCCAAGCGCCTCTCTTCCAAGCTCTTCGAGCTCTTCATCCAACCACTCATCCTTCGTGATCGTGATTATGGACCCGGTCTCAACAACGAGGGTGTGATATGACCCGAGAACGCCTAGGTCGTCGGGGTCATCCACAACTCTCCCCGTCACCCTGAGTGCGTTCACAAACGGCTCGAAAACAGTCTTTTCAACACTCACGCTCAGAGTGGTTTGGACACGCTCACCCCGTTCGGTGCCATCTGGGCTTTTGAGCATCCTAGTGGTGCGCGCAGTAACAATATCCCCCCTGTTTAGGAGCACCTCGAGAGCCCACAAGTCGTTGGCCGAGGTGACCTGCACCCTTGCAGCCTTGGTCTTCCTATCAAACCCCAGAAGACGCATCACTAAACTACTTCGTCGAAGGTGACCACAACCGTTTCTGAGGGCTTACGCACAACGTTGCCCAGCCTGCTTCCGATAACATAGCGTATACCCTTCTCGCTCGACATGTCGAGTATCCTCTGGCTTATCACACCGTCGAACACGAGCGCGTAAGGCCTACCCTGATCAACCGATTGAAGCCTGTCAGCCAACTCCTTTACAGGCATACGCGCAACCTCAGCGAACTCTGAGTCGAGCACAACCGCCTCAAGTGTGCCTCCAAGCGTCCTGACGTAGCCGGCGAGTTTCTCGGGAACAGGTGGCCTCGGCCTCTGCTGAGTCTGCTGCTGCGGTTGCGACTGGGTCTGCGGGGACTGCTGTTGCGGCTGCTCCTCTTCGGCCTGCTGGGCGTACGCTTGCTGGTGGCCCGTCTGAGGCCTTTCCTGCTGGAGCGCTTGGGGTGCGGGTACTTTACCTGTTAGCGCCTTCATAATCTCCTTAGCGGTGAGCTCTTCGACCTCTCTACCCTGGGGGGCGCGCGCCACGAAGTCTATCTCAGCAACCTCTAAAAGCCTTTTGAGGATTAGGTCGCCTCCACGGTCTCCGTCGAGGAACGCCGTGGCCTCCTTTGTCCTGCAGAGCTCTATAATTGTTCTGGGAACCCTTTCAGAGGCGCCCCCAAGCGAGATCACGTTCCTGTAGCCGTAGCGTAGAAGGTTGATGACGTCAGCCCTACCCTCCACAATGATGATCGAGTCGGAAGAGTCCACGTCTGGCCCCGCGTCGAGCTTCTCCGGTCCGTACTGCACAACAGAGGTCTCCCTCACTTTGCTAACCAGGTCTTGAAGCATCTCCTTTACGTCGAGTTTTTTCTGACTCTTATCCCAGCCGTCC
>JAVZKQ010000077.1:0-7738 GCA_038884175.1 Thermoprotei archaeon
AATCAAACTTTAATCGTCAACTACACATCGAGTCCAGGAAGTCTAGACCCTGCTACTGACGTCGAAATAGTGGGGTTTGGAATATTTGGTAATATTTTGCAGCCGCTAGTCTATTACTATAATTCGAACTCTAATCAAATAGTTCCAGTGGTGGCTCAAAACTTCATGATAAGCCAAAATGGCTTAATTATTACATTCTATTTAAGACACAATATAAACTTCTCTAATGGTGATCCGTTTAACGCCTACTGTGTTTGGTACTCATACTATCGTGCCGCTGTGATGGGTAAGCCGGCTCATTCTTTTATTCGGTTGAACTTAATCTTTCAGGCATAACTGCGCAAGAGCTCAACGAGCTAAACTCTTCCACAAACGCCCCTCCCCAATCTCTTATACCTTTACTGACAAATTCGTCAAACACCATAACTGTTACCAACCCCTACGAAGTGGTCTTCTACTTGGAGAAACCGTTCCCGGACATATTTGGTTGGATGTCCGCAGCTAAGATAGTTGACCCCCGCGCAATAGAACTGCACCGCGGCGTCCAAGTCGGCCAGCAAAATTCGTGGGCTAACCTTAACCCAATAGGCACCGGTCCATTTGTGTTACAAACTTGGGTGTAAGGCTCTTATGTTGTGCTTGTACGGAATCCGCACTACTGTGGTGGCTCAGGGGGAGGAGTTTTTCCAACGCCGAAACTTTCTAAGGTGGTTATATACTTTATACCGAGTGAAACAACAAGAGAAGAGAATATTTTGAGCGGTGCAGCTGACGTTGTGGTAATAGATACTCCCGACGTAGCCAAAATTAATGGTAGCCAGGCGTAGTGTTGCCTAACTTCGGAATCAGTAATACCTATGCATGGATGCCACTCGACGTCCAACAATACCCGCTTAATATAACGACTCTGCGCAAAGCTATAGTACACGCCATAAACTGGAACCAAATCAACAGCCAAGTGTATCACGGGTTGCGGGGGCGCTCCCCAGTGTGGCATGCGTTTAACCCCTAGGAAGGTGTGGGGTACCCGTAGGCCCATCGTGTGCTATGGTTTGTTCACATTGGTGCTCTACTTCGTGGCCTAGGTGAGCGATGCGCGGATAATCTAGGGTTTGTGGTGTACGCGGTAAGACGTGTGAAACCTGAAAAGTGGAAAAAGGTGGGTTTGTCGGGTCTATGGGCTCAGCGGGATAGGTAGCGCCAGGAGAGGGCTATACCTATGGCTGAGAACACGGCTGCGAAGCCCACTAGGTATGCGAAGTCGAATGCAAGTGTGTTGAGTCCCGGTGAGCCTAGGAGGAGTTGTCTTCCAACGTCGGTGGCGTAGCTTATTGGGTTGACTTTGACGACGTATTGGAGCCACGTTGGCATGAATTTGGCTGGGAAGAGCGCGTTGCTCGCGAAGAGTAGTGGTAGGTTGAGTAGGTTCATTATGGCCATCTGGCTCTGCCAGTTGGTTGATCGTAGTGCGAGCATCACGAATATGCTTGACAGTCCGAGTACCATGAGGAATAGTGCTAGGAATGTTCCAGCTATGCCTAGCGGTGTTATCTTTGAGACGTCCATGCCTAGTAGGACGGCTAGTACGAGCACGATTGCGGACTGGATGAGTCCCCTTATTGTGCTAGAGAACACCTTGGCCATAATGATGCTGCCGCGTGGTACTGGGGTTGTGAGTATCTTGTCGAGGAAGCCGAACCTTCTATCCCATACGATTGACATGCCGCTGAACATTGCTGTGAAGAGTGCGACGAATGATAGCATACCCACTGCTAGGAAGGAGAAGTAGTCGGTTGTACCGAACGTGTTGAGCATTATCTGGTTTGATAGCTGGTCGAGCACGCTCTTAGGTATGTTGAGGCCGGGTATGTTGAAAGCCCCATTTGTAAACAGCGCTCCAAAGTTGAGTGATTTGCCGTAGAGTCCGAGCCATATGACTGGCTGTATTAGGCTTAATAGTAGTACGACTGGCTCCTTGTACCACTTTTTGAGCTCCCTGTTTGTGAGCGCCCACAATCCGTGTAGCGGGTTGGACGAAGTCTTTTCCAATAGTGTTTGGGTCATATGTCATCACACTCCTCCCTTAGCCCCTAGCCCTCCTCAGTGTGGCCCTCTGCGCGAATAGCTGATCCTTGTCGGCCTCCTCTTCCCGCAGGGATCTACCGGTGTATTCCAGGTACACTTCATCTAGAGAGGGCTTCGTGAGCGAGATCTTTTTAACCCTGTGTCCACGCGACCTTAGCATTTCGATTACAAGTGGCGCCACCTCCTCACCCATCTTGGCCTTAATCCTATAGTGGGCGTCCCCAGTTTTCTTCACCTCAGAGACGTTTCCAACACCCGCGATAATCGTGGTTAGATCCTCTCCACCTGTGCTGTCGACCTCAACCTCTATCACGTCGCCCCCAATACTCGCCTTAAGCTCATCAGGTGTGCCAACCTTCACTATTTTACCCCTATCAATTATGGCTATGCGGTCGCACAGGCTGTCGGCTTCCTCCAAGTAGTGGGTGGTCATAAAGATAGTCATGTCCAGCTCCTCCTTCAATTTCCTGATATAACCCCAAACAGCAGCCCTGGTCTGCACATCGAGTCCGAGTGTGGGCTCATCTAGGAATAGCAGTCTGGGATTGTTTATCAACCCGCACGCGAGCTCAAGCCTTCTACGCATACCCCCAGAGTAGGTTTCCACCTTCCTGTTTGCGGCCGACTCGAGGTCCACGAGCCTCAAAAGCTCCGCGGCCCTCTTCTTCGACACCTCGCGGGGTATACCGTAGAGGTCGGCTATCAGAATTATGTTCTCATACCCTGTAAGGTCCTCATCGGCTGTGTACTCTTGGTGAACCACACCTACACTCCTCCTAACCTCGTTTGGCTCCCGGGTTATATCGTGGCCCACCACCAGCGCGGTTCCCGTGGTGGGTCTAAGCAGTGTTGTGAGCATCTTGATTGTTGTGGTTTTGCCCGCACCATTAGGTCCGAGGAAGCCGAATATTTCACCCTCCTTAACGCCGAATGATATGTTGTCCACGGCTTTAACCCTACCGTTGTACACCTTTGTGAGGCCGCGCACATCGATTATGAGTTTCCCATCCACGCTAACCCTACCGTCAGAGCCGTCAGACACTTTTAACACCTCTACCCGTGTTTGGCTCGCCCAGCTTTGACATGAGTTCTTCCACCCACTCGAGCTGCCTCTTTAAACCCAGCCTGTACTGTTCGAGTGCGTAGCGTAGCTCTGGTTTTGGTAGTGTGTCGATTTTGGACTCTACAAGCTGCCTTGTGAGTTCGAACCTGGTTGTTGACGCCCTGCTGATCATGGAGGGCACATCGGCTGGGTCCACGAGCTCTACGAATATTCTGCCCACCGACTCCCACTTCTGTCCGGCTTGGGCGAATCTTCTACGTATTTCTGCTAGGTGTGTTTCACCCTTTTGTGTTATCGAGTAAACCCTGTGAGGGGAGCCATCACCCTCCACACCGCTTGCGTGTATGAGTCCAGCCGACTCGAGTTTCTTAAGTAGTGGGTAAATCGAGCTTGGGCCAGGCCTCCACGCACCCCCACTCTTGTTCTCTATGTCCCTTAGGATTTCGTAGCCATAGGCTGGTTTGGTTGAGAGTTTGTGTAGTACATAGTATGTTAGAAGCCCTCTAGGGGCACCTTGTGGTTCTATGAAGCTTTGTTCGGAGTGTTCACCCGTATTTTTTTGCATATGCATCAGATATTTGATTAGCATTAATAGTATTTAAGTATATCGTTTACGATACTTTACAATGTGATTGTTTGGACCACCAGCCCATAGTGGAAAGTGGTTTTCGAAGGGTTTTTAACACCAGTAACCCTGTTTTTATGGCGTGGTTGAGGACGTCTGGCTTGAAATAGTGGCGCAGCACAAGGCGCTCAGACACGCCTTAGGCGAGCTACACACACTTCTCACACAGGACCGCGAATCGTTCTACCTCTACATGGAGGTTTTGGTTGACTTCTTGAAAAGGGTGCACACACCACTAGAAGACGAACTGGCTTTCCCAAGAATCGAAGCGGTTTGCGCTGGCAGTGGAAGCGCACGTGGGAACATAGCGAACACCCTGAGCAGACTTTCGGCTGACCACAAATTGCTGCTCACACTTGGGAGCACGATCACGGGGAGGGGTAGGGCTTTCGGGGAGGACGTATTACGAGAGAGGTTTGAACAGTTCGAACGCATACTTCTCGAGCACAACGCCAACGAGGAGGCGCTTTACCAGGTGGTTGTAAAGGAGTGTGGGGAGGAGAAGGTTGACTCGGCGCTTGGGAGCGTAGAGGAGGCCGAGGGAATCATTAGAAGATATGGGTTGGAGAGGTATAGTGAATTCATGCGCCAAGTGGCCGGATAGCTCTGAGTCGTGAATCCAACTATTACATCTCACCATGTGGGGTTGACAGCTTTGGTTAAAGCGTGGTGTTAGTGTATCAGAGTTTGGAGTAGACCCCCATGAGTTCGAGTATTTCTCTAGCCTCCCTCTCCGTCTCCTTTCTACGCATTCTCTGCACAACCTCTACAACTTCCTTGGGTCTTGTGGCTGCCTCCCTGGATAGTGGTTCCACTAGGGCGCGGGCCACGGCCCAGCCGTGTCCCGTTAGCTTCTCGGAGTATTGTTCAAATGTGTTATACGAGGATTGGAGCGCCTTGAGGAGTGCGTGTCTCTGGGTGGGGTTTGACGCTGTGAGGGAGATCACGAGCCAACCGTCTCTTCCCTTGAGTGTGCCTTCCAGCGCGAGTCTAAGCAGGTTGTTGAAGCACTCTTCAGATCTGATCGAAGCCAACCCCCGTAGGAACCTTGTTTTCTCCTCTGGATCCGATGTTTGGGTGTACCTCCTCAGCAGCTCGTCGAAGTCCGCTTGGGTTTGGGCGTAAGCGTACACCACAGCCTGTCTGAGCTCTTGGGGTGCGAGCTCGTACTCGGCGTAGAGTGAAGCAAGACCGAGAGCGTAGTCTTCGTCAAGGCGGCAGAGCCTCTCAGCTATGGAGGCGCGCGTTAGCTTTGACATATCCCCCTGTCTATTCAGCCATGCGCGCAGTAGGCGCCTGTGTGTGTCCCTTGCCAGCTCTTCATATTTCGGGTTGATTGTTGAGAGCTCCCAGGATTGTTTTGACGCTTCCCACGTGGGTAGGTAGTTCAGCTCACCATGTAGAGCGTGCTCCACGGCGGTCTTATACTCTTCCAAACCTATACGCTGCGCCAAAAAAAGGTTATAGTAGTCGTCCGCAAGCCCACCCCTCTCGAGGTTATTCATAGGTGCAACACGGCTTAGATCCTGGTAGTGAACCCTGTAGAACCCGCTACGATTGGTGTTGAGCTTAACTGAGTCTATTTCACGCTCGAATTCGAGTGTTCTCTCACACTCTTTGAGTAGTAGTGGTGTTTGTTTGCCGTTCACTTCGAGTGTGAGTGGCACGGTGTAGACGTGCCCGCTGGTGTTTGGTGTTAATGTGAATCTCTCCTGCCTCAGCCTGAGTCTTCTACCCTCAACCTCCACGTGTATGAGTGGGTAGCCGTCGCTGGTTATCCACTCGGCTGCAAGTGCGCCAACATCCTGCCCAGAGGCGTTGGATAGCTCACCCCAGAAGTCGCTTCCTACCGTGCTCGAGTAGCTGTGCTTTTTTAGGTAGGATTGCACGCCCCGCCTAAAGTTCTCCTCACCAATATATGCCTCTAGCATCCTGAGTATACTAGCCCCCTTCGAGTAGCTTATCCTATCGAAGATGCTCTCGATTTCGTGCGCCTCCTTCACGCTAGCCTGTATTGGGTGGGTTGTGCTGAGCGAGTCGGCAAAGAGGCCGTCGCCCATCTCATTGTGTACGAATAAGGCTTGGGCGTCCCATTCTGGGAAGAGCTTGCCCACAGCCTTGTAGCTCATAATGGTTGCAAAACTCTCGTTTAACCACAAATCATCCCACCACCTCATGGTCACAAGGTCGCCGAACCATTGGTGGGCCACCTCATGCGCGATTATCTCGGCGCTCCCAATCCGCTGCTCGACGGGGGAGTCGTCCGAAGCAAGCAGAAATATTTCACCATAGGTTATGGCCCCCCAGTTCTCCATCCCACCCACAGAGCTTCCGGGCACAGCTATAAAGTGGAGTTTGGGTAAAGGATATGGCACGCCGAAGTAGTCGTTAAAGTGTGTCACAACTCTTCGCCCAACCCTGAGTGGGTAGGAAACCTTGGTCTCCCTACCTGGTGCGCAAACGAGTATGAGTTTTGGGTCATCTGTGTCGTCGTGGTGCTCTGAGAATTCGCCAACACCTAGGTAGAGCAGGTAGGTGGGCATGGGGGGTGACTCCTTGAATCGGTAGGTGAGTTTACCACCAGCTGACTCCACAAGCTCGGGAGGCATGTTGGACACAACCTTAAGCCCCTCCCTAACCCTTACACTCAGTCGGAACCTCGCCTTGTACGCTGGGTTATCAAAGCAGGGGATGAATCTCCTCGCATAGATCGCCTCGAACTGGGTGGTTACAATCCTACCACCCTCATAGGGGGCTGTGTAGATGCCCACAATGGAGTCTGGGGGAATACCACCCCTGAAGCCGATTTCAACCTCCCCACTGAATTCGGTGCACCTCACGTGTAGTGTATCACCCTTCAATTCCCAGTTTGCGTCCACCCCACCCAGCCTAACCCAGCGCACACTCAGCCCCTCACAGTCGATTGAGAGGTCACCCTTCGCCGATAAACCTATCTTCTCGTTACCCTCATATGATAAGCCATCGAAGTCCAAGTCGATGAACACATCATAGTGTTTGATTTCTATAACTCCCATAAACCCAAAACTCACCCATGGATTTAAAACCTCCCCCAAACTGGTGGTGTTTGAACGGGTGCAGCCACCTGATCCGCACGACACCGACCCACACTGGTAGCGCAACATCTCCACGGTTTGAAAGCGGCCGATAGGTTTATAGCGAAACAGGGGCTTTTGCTCGTGTATGGAGGCATACACTGGTTTTGATGATCTCCGCAGGCTAGCTGAGAGTGATAGCTATGCTTTGGGTGGTGTGGTTTTGACATCGAACGGTGTGCTGGCGCATGGAGCAGTGGTGGTCCATAGTGGTAGAATATCCGATGTCACACACGACTTGTCGAAGGCTGAGAAGGATGGTGGTCGCCTCCTAATGCTACCCTATATTATTGCGCCTGGCTTTGTGGACATACACATCCATGGAGGATTCGGTGTGGACTTTTACGACTCCTCACCTAGAAGTATTGATAGGCTGAGGGTTGAACTCGCCGCGCGTGGTACAACCTCCTTCTGCGCCACACTGTCCACCTCCAACTCTCAGAGGATGGTGGACGCCGCCAAAAACATAGTCGGTCAGGCGGGAGCCTCTGAACGTGGCTCGAGGGTTATAGGCGTCCACTATGAGGGTCCCTTCCTAAACAAGGTTAGGGCGGGCGCCCAAGATCGTGGGTTCATCATCCAACCCACTCTGGATGTGGCTGAATCACTTGTGGACGCCGTGCTTGCAGAGGGGGGTAGGTTGGATATGCGCTGTGTGGTCACCATGGCCCCAGAAGTTGAGGGAGGCCTGGATGTGGCCAAGGCTCTGAGTGGTCGTGGGGTGATAGTTTCGGCTGGTCACACCGATGCGACCTACGAGCAGGCTGTCGAGGGTTTCAGGTCTGGTTTCACACACGTCACACACAACTACAACGCCATGAGACCGTTCGCCCACCGTGACCCGGGCGTGGT
>JAVZKQ010000078.1:0-7650 GCA_038884175.1 Thermoprotei archaeon
GCTATGGTCAACGTGGGTTCACAGCTTCCAGTCGGCACACTGTTGCCTCGAAATGTGCGTGGACTAATTGCGCGCATTACCCGCTTCAGGTAGCTGTAGATTGGTCGCTGGCTGTGTCCCATATGCCGTTCGAGCGCCCCATATTTGTTAGCCCTGTCCGCAGAAGCGATTGAAGGCGGACATGGCGTATTTGAAGCGTGGCTTCGACTAGTTAAGGGATCGACTGGCCTAAGTGGTGCTCGGCAAACACGAGAAAAGGTTAACCTTAACCGGCCAAACTGCACCAGATCGTCGACAAATGAGCCAATGGAAACCCTGTGTATGTGAATCTCGGCAAAGAGTGGTTGTGTAGGGTTGGATGCGTAGCTTTGAAATCAATGGGGAGTGTGCTTCTAGATGTGAGTTTGGTCTCAGGTAGCTAAGGTTTCCGATTATCTCCTCTGTGAGTGCAGACACTATCCTTTTAGACGAAGTCTCGCTTGAGAGTGGCAAAGGTGAACCAGCGCCTTATAGTCAACCTGTCGAACACTTAATCCAATCTTTGACTCCATCGTCTCAATGCGCTATGCAGCACTGCAACACAAACCTTTTTTGTAACCCCAAGCAGTATAGCGGTGTACCCTAACCATACAACCCTAACCGGCAGCCAATAAAAACCGTGAACCCAACATATTCCTTGTATGCTGACTATGATTATCAAATAGTGATCGAGTCAACGGAGAGAGTCAAACATAGTTTATGAGGGGATCATACTAATTCCCTTGATGTGATGGTGTGCGTGTTGGGTGATCAGCATCAGCTTCGCTTGGGTTCACAACACCCTTGAAGAAGATGGTGTTTGAGTGGTTGGTAGAATAATCTCTAGGGAGCTTGAGGTCACATCATTTGTTTTGTGTAGTGGGCGGTGGACGTGGCTGAGGGGTTGGTTAACCTGCTTTCTAGGCTTGCTGCGCTGTGGGAAGGGTATGGTCTGCTAGGGGTGTGTTGTCCTGTGGAAGATATTTAAGTGGTGATTAGGCCCTCGGTGACATAATGTGGCTGGTTTTGTTCGCTTTGTGCGCAACCAGACCCTCTGTCTCCCTGCGCTCTTTGCGCTCCCCTTGGGCGGCGCTCTCCCGCTCGCTCCGTTTTAGCCTGGGTTCTTGGCCTCGGAGGGCGGAGAGTATGAGGGCTGCTAAAAGTATGCCCATTGCTGCGAGGAAGGCTGTGTGTATACCCACCACAAACTTGGTTGACACGTCTCCGACCAGATTTTGTGTGCCCAAAAACACTTCGAAGGCCACTTGGCGACTCACGGAGAGGGAGGCGATAGATATTGTGATTAGATAGCTTAGGAGTGTTCCCACGTTACCCAGGGTTCTGGCTAGCCCCGAGACGGAGCCGTAGTAGCCTGGTGGTGAGTTGCCCATTATGGCTGTATTGTTTGCTGGATAGAACATGGCCCCCCCTATCCCCGACACTATTGAGGCGAGTATCACTATTGTGTAGGGTGTTTTGGCCCCGAGTATTAGGTAGACTGCTAGGGCCCCCATCATGAACGCTATTCCCGCAGTGGCCATGATGCGTGCGCCGTGTTTGTCGGTGAGTCTACCCATATATGGGGCTAGTAGGCTTGAGAGTACGTATCCCGGTACTAGGAGGAGTGAGGCCTGGAAGGGTGTTAGCCCCCTGACCCCTTGGAGATACATTATGAGTAGGAAGGCTACGGATAGGTAGCCCATGCTTTGCAGGAAGCTTGCACCTATAGATGCCGCGAGTATCCTTTGACCGAAGACTTTGATGTTTATTATTGGGCTCGGTTGCCTGGTTTCTACAAATATGAATAGTGGTATGAGGATAAGCCCGGTGGCGACGAGTGCTACGTTTGTTGGGTTGGGACCCACACCCGCTATCTGGGTTGACGCGTAGGCTTCGAGTGCGAGTATCGCGCCTAGTAGAAGTCCACCCCATATGTCTAGTTTTGAGTGTACCCTGTTTGTGTCTCTTATGTTTTTGATGCCCAGTATAATGGCTGCTAGTCCTATTGGACCGTTAATATAGAAGATGTATCGCCAGCCTAGGTATGTTGTGAGAATGCCTCCAAGCACTATACCTAAAGTGGCACCCGAGTTCCAGCCAAGTGAAGTATACCCGAACGCCCTCCCCCTTACTTGGGGTGGGAATACATCTGAGATTATCGCCGACGCGTTACCTAAGAGCATGGCGCCGCCGAGGCCCTGGACGAGTCTTGAAACTATTAGGAAGTATATGTTGGGAGCGGCGCCGCACATCATTGACGCCAATGTGAAGAGTGCAAATCCCGCTATATATATCCTGGAGCGGCCGTAGATATCTCCAACCCTGCCCATCTGTGTGGCTAAGACTGCTGCTATGAGTAGGTATGCTAGGAGTGTCCAGAGGGTTATGGTGAGGTCGGCGTGCAGGCTTCCAGCGATGGTTGGTAGGGCGAGTATGACTATTGTTGTGTCCACGGCAGCCATAAGTGTGCCCAGCACAACCACAAGTAGGGCATAGCGGGTGTTCATAAGCACTAATCCTTAAAGCGTTAATTAAGAGTTATTTAACCATTTGAGCGTGTAAGATTGTTGGGTATGGGCGATGACTTTAGTTTGGACGCTGGGTTTATCTTCTTGTGAGTAGGAGGTTTGATGATTCGAGTTGTCCTATGATAGACCGAAGTGTGGTGTGAGGGTTCTTGACACGCACACCCAGACGAAGAGTAGGCATTTGACTCACGTGTGCGACTTAGAGCCTGGACATGGTGGGGAGCACACTTGTCGGTGCGGATATAAGTGGTAGGGTTGAAGCTCCGCCTCTTAGATGGGTGTTGGACGCGGCTTAGGATATGTGGTCTATTTGATCTATATTGGAAAGCCTTAAGAGAGTGTTGACTCTTTCACATGTGGATGTGTTATGGATACCCTTCGTAGCAATGCTAAGTCGGGTTTGAGTCGGGTTGCTGCTGTGGTGGTTGCAGTTATTGTTGTTGTCGCTGTTGTAGGTGTTGCTGGCTATTTTTTGGTTAGTCGTCCGCATACGTCTGCGCCTGTTACCCTCACACTTATCACTTTTAGCGATCCGGCTAATCAGTGGATGAAGTGGGCTGCTTCACAGTTTGAGGCGAAGCATCCTGGCGTAACTATTAACGTGGTGCCCGAGTCGTTCTCGAGCTATATTCAGACTGAGGTGACAGCTGAGAAGACTGGGTCAACACAGTATGATATACTCGGGTTCACATCCACCTCTGCGCTGTCGGTTGAACCCTATCTTGTGAACCTTTCACAATACTTTACAGTTAACTCTTCTGATATACCCTACTCGCAACTTTCATTCGGTGGGCTTTATAGGAATACCACTTCGGGTGCGACTGAGATGATTGGTGTGCCCTATGATTCCTCAACATTCACACTGTTCTATAGGACCGATATCTTTGATAATATCACACTGAACAAAACGTTCTATGATCAGTACCATGTGAGTCTCGATCCGCATTATTGGACGAATTGGACACAGGCGATTTGGGCGGACGAGTTCTTGGTGAACCAGACTCACACAACGCAATATGGGATACTTGTGGATGCGCAGCAGGCGCACGACATAATTGACACTTTCCCAGCGATTTTTGGGTGGTGGTATATGCATAACGACACACTTAATGGGGGTACCGTGGGTGGTATAACCAACTATAATATCATGTTTATGGGTTCGGCGCCCCCAGGTAGGCCGCCTCTTCCATCGTTTAATAACTCTAATGGTGTTCAGGCGCTAGAGGTTTTCTATGAGCTTGTAAAGTATGATCCGGTGCCCTTCAGCGAGGTGAATTATGGTACGATTGGCACACTCTTCGCGAAGGGTAATGCTGCTGGTGCAATAATGTTCACGCCAGAAAACCCCACACTCCTCAATTCGAGTATTGTGGGTAAGTACGCTGTGGCCCCGCTTCCCGGTGGGTACGCTGAGACTGGCACCGATTTCTTCGGTGTGAGTAAGTATTCGTTGCACAAGCAGCTTGCCGCCGAATTCGTGCAGTTCTTGTTGGAGCCCTCTGTTAATGCGCAGCTGTACTATCAGACGGGTGAGTTCCCGATCTCTAAACAGGCTGTGGCCGAGATTACTTCGAATACTTCGCTGAGCGCCTGGCAGAGGGAGCTTGTGTCCACGGTGTATGCGACGGCTGAAGTGGCTTGGGCCAACCCACCTAATATTCCGCAGACGTATCCCCAGCTCATACCAACATTCAATGACCAGGTGTACTCGTTTCTCCAGGGTAATGGTAGTCCCCAGTCGGCTATGGAGGCTTTGAATACTGCTGCGGCTGAGTGGGTGACTGCTGTAAGTGGGTGAGCGGATACACCGATGAGTGTGGTTATAAAAGGTGTCAGCAAGAGTTTTGGGGGTAATAAGGTTCTCTCCGATGTGGATCTAAGTGTTGAGAGGGGCGAACTCTTCAGTATCGTTGGTCCGAGTGGGTCCGGTAAGACCACGCTTCTTAGGATTGTGGCTGGGCTCGAGGTGCAGGATTCTGGTCATGTGTACATAGATGGTAGACTGGTTGACGGTGTTCCACCCAATCGTAGGAATGTGGGTATGGTGTTTCAGAATTATGCGCTTTACCCAAATAGGAGCGTTGCTGAGAATATTGCCTCACCACTGTTGGTTAGGGGTGTGAGGAGGGAGGTGGCTTTTGGTGAGGTTGAAGAGCTTGCGAAGCGCTTGGGTTTAGAGGATGTGCTAGATAGGTTCCCTAGCCAGATTTCGGGGGGCCAACAACAACGTGTGGCACTTGCGCGGGCGCTTGTTAAGAAGCCCGATGTTTTCCTTTTGGATGAACCGCTTTCAAATCTGGACGCGCAGCTCAGGTTTAATGCTAGGAAGTTTGTGCGCCAGTTGCAGCGGGATCTAGGGATCACAACAATATATGTGACACACGACCAGTCTGAGGCTTTGTCTATTAGTGATAGGATTGCTGTTATGAGTAGGGGTAGGGTTATGCAGGTGGGTAGCCCACGCGAGTTGTATGAGGCGCCTATGAATGAGTTTGTTGCTAGCTTTATTGGTGTGCCTCCACTCAACGTTGTTGATGTGCGTGGTGGGCTGCCTTTTAGGCTGCCTGTGAAGTTTAACGGCGAGTGTGTGAAGGTTGGTATTAGGCCTGAAGCGATTCGTTTGGGTGAGGGCGAGGATAGGGCGACGGTTGAACTCGTGGAATATTCTGGCAGTGAGGCTGTGGTGTACATTAGGGTTGGTGATTTGGAGTTGCGCGCGCTTAGCTTTGGGAAGCGGTGTCCAAGTGTGGGTGAGAGCGTTGGCTTCAGTGTGGAGGAGGGAGGTGTATACCTCTTCGATGAGCAGGGCAGGCTACTCAAAGCTTTCAAATAGATTTTTTTACACGCCAGCCTTAGCGTACTTGTTGGCGTTCGGTGTTTTCCCCCTCATCCTCTCAGTGTACTTTTCTTCGCCTAACACTCGTTTTTCATCCTATGTGGCGCTCTTCGAGTTCCCACAGCTACCCATCGTTATTAGAAACACCCTGATTTTTTCCTTTGGTACGGCGGGCTTCGCTACGCTTTTGGGCTTGGTCCTAGCTGTTTTCGCTGATAGCCTGAAGCGTGGAGGACGCCTAACCTCCATCCTTGTGTATCTACCCTTTACTGTACCCTTCACGGCGAGCGCGCTTATCTGGACCACTATATACGACCCGATTTTCGGTCCGGCTAACTACCTAGCATCGCTAGTTGGTTTGCCCAAACTCAACTGGCTTGGGCAGCCTAGCCTGCAAATATATAGCACAACTATCGTGAGTGTTTGGAGTAGTGTCCCCCTCGCCTTCCTCCTCATACTTGCAGGTCTCAGATCTGTACCCAAAAGTGTAAAGGAGGCTGCCAAGATGGATGGAATGGGTTTGGGTGAATACTATATTAACATTGGTTTGCCGCTTAGCAGGGGCTCAATACTGACGGGCTTTCTACTCACCCTTATACTCGCCTTTGGTAACTTCGACTTACCCTACATACTGAATAGTGGGTACTCGTATAGTATGGCCACACTACCATTCCTCGTGTGGTTTGAGATATTCTATCAGAACCTTGTGGCACAGGGCCTTGCAGCGGGGGTGCTGCTCACAGCCATTGTGAGCGTGTTCTCATATGCGCTTGTGCGTCTGACATTCAACCCCAAACCCAGTAAGATTAGGGGAAAGGTGGCTCTTAGAGGGGTGCGTAGAGCCTTCTCCAGGGTCTTTATGCCCACCACATACGCGTTAAGTATACTCACAATCTTGTTCCTCGTCTTCCCAATATATTGGATGCTTCTCATAGCCTTTAGACCCGGCTCACTCAACTTCGTGTACCCACCTATCATGTATCCGAAGGTGTTTAACCCCGCCACGTTTCTTACCACGCTTAGAGGGTCGGAGCCATACGTGATCACAACACTCGTGGTGTCGCTTTGTGTAGTGGTACTCACGGTTTTAATGGCGGCTCCCGCGGCCTTCAGCGTTGCACGCCAAAACAAAAGGTGGCTCCTACTCATGTGCATCTACCTCTACGGGCTCCCCTCAACTAGCTACGTGTTCGGCGTGTACACGATTATCTACCACGCTCACCTACTCAACACGTGGCTCGGCCTAATACTCACTTACCCATTGTTCACGCTACCCTTCGCTGTTTGGACGCTCACAAACTTCTACTCGACACTACCAAAACACTATGAAGAGGCGTCGCTGATAGACGGGTACACGCCAATCAAGTCGTTTTATAGGGTGGTGATGCCGCTTGCAAGGCCCGGACTGTTTGCGACAGCCCTACTCTCATTCATATTCTCCTGGCACCTCCTACTCTTCCCCCTAGTGTTATCCGAGACACCCTACCAGTATAATTTCCCACCCACTGGCTCCTTCACCGTGACGAACTTCGCCACACTCTTCGACCCCCAAAGCCTCGGGTCTACCGTGACCGCAAATGTGTGGGGCCAAGTTGGTTCGGCTGGTATAATCCTCGCGGTGCCCGTGATGATCATAGCCGTATTGGCCCAAGACTACCTGTTAAAGGGGCTGTACTCGGGGGGCACAAGGGAGTGAGCCGCTTCCCTGTTAGTGTCGCGGTACTACTGGTTGGGGTTAAGGTTGTACGTGGGTATGCCGCCTGCGGCCGCCACCCAGCATGCAACCCAATGTGATTTGCCCACCTCGACAAGGCTTTGGTCTTGTTCCTTACAAGCTGGGTTGGTATAGGGACACCTTGTGTGGAACCTACAACCCTGAGGAGGATTCACGGGGTTTAGCACGTCGCCTCGGAGCACTATTTCATCCCTGTTCGGGGTCGACTATGTGTATAGCGGATAGAAGAGCCTTTGTATAGAAATGTATGGTGTTTTTCGAATAGCTCATCTGTTGTCGTTATTTATAGCACGTTTGGTCCATTTTAGTTAACCGTAAAAATTGCGCTTAGAAGCATTATTAATTGTTTGTCTATTTAAGCATACCTTTCTTCATTTCCGTGCGACCCACCACAGGTTCGCAACAACATTGTGTACCTATATTGTCTTAATAAAACAGACAATTTGCATGGCTACTGACTCCATATTGATTTATGGCTTTGGTGACTTAGCTGCGCCCACTGTTAAGTTTAGACCCAAAAGTGGGGCAAACCA
>JAVZKQ010000079.1:0-7405 GCA_038884175.1 Thermoprotei archaeon
TCCCTTATATTTGCGAACAACAACGCAATACTAACAGACGCCTTCCCACCCACTGAGCGTGGTAGGGCAATAGGTATAAACCAGGTGGTTGGGATAATGGGTTCTGTTGTTGGGCTAACCGTAGGTGGTGTGCTAACCCAGACGCTTGGGTGGCGCTCGATATTTTGGATAAACATACCCGTTGGCGGGTTCTCAACTATTTGGGCCTACTTTCGGCTGAGAGAGCTTAGCGGTAAGGCGTTCGCAAGGGAGGGGATGGATTTGCTGGGTAACCTGCTTTTTGCGCCTGGAGTAGGCCTAATTCTCTACGCGTTAACCTTCGGTGCGTTCGCGGGGTGGAGTGTATACGACACGCTGATCGCTACTCTGGGGCTGAGTCTTGTCGCCCTATTTGTTTATATGCAGACAAGGGTCGTTTACCCAATGATGGATCTTAGACTGTTTAAAAACAGGGTTTTCTTGAATGGTATAATCTCGAACCTCTTCTCATCGATTGCGAGGGGAGGTGTGGCTCTAAGCCTGAGTATATTCTTTCAGGGTGTCCTATTGTATGATGCCTATAGGGCGGGTATACTCATGCTTCCATACTCACTGGCTTTTGTAGCGGTAGGCCCTCTAAGCGGCTACCTTTCAGATAGGTATGGTCCGACAGGTTTTGTGACCGCGGGGTTGGTGGTTGGCTCAGCCGGCCTAATATTACTTGCAATCTACTCATACGCACCTGCACCCGCATACACCCATCTTGTGGTGGGCATGGTTCTTACGGGTGCCGGTAATGGTATGTTTGTTGCTCCAAATATAGCTTCAATTATGAACTCTGTTCAACCAACACGCCGTGGTGTGGCATCAGGTATGGCAACACTCATCTACAATGTTGGCTCCCTCTTCAGTGTAAGCCTGATATTCATTGTGCTTGCAACAGTGGCTCCAAGGACAGAGCTACAGAGCTTATTCGCAGGATTACCCGTCGAAGGAGGCCTGAACGAAAGGGTTTTCGGTCGGGGTGTGAGCGGCGTGTACCTGCTGATGGGCTTGTTTAATCTGCTTGCACTGGTGCCTTCAACCCTGAGGCTTAAAAGGTAGGTGTTTAGAAACACGTTGGAGCTTTCAGGTATGATCCCCAAAGACCATACGCCTAAATGCGCATATAGCCCATCACTTGTATAGGGCGTGAGACCTTGTGGGTAATGGCTGAGCCCATATAACACGTTCGGTATCACATCGAAATCTTTCCACCCTTTATATGTGGAAGGTGTTTTTGGCTGCTATTTCCCGTGGTGTTAAGTTCATCGCTCCTCGATTTGGAGCTCGAAAAGTTTATATTCAGTTGTTTTATTTTTACGTGATCCACTTGGAATTTACTGTCTAGGTCCTAAGGGAAGCTTCACATATGAAGCGGCTTTGAGCTTAGGGTCGAATCTTGTTGAAACGAATACGATAAGCGATGTGTTTGAAGCTGTGGATTCTGTGCCCAACCGTGTGGGCGTTGTCCCCATTCAGAATAGCCTTGAGGGACCTGTTAACGAGACACTCGACAACCTTTTTGTACGTAAAGGTGTGTTTGTGAATAGGGTTGTCGAGCACAAAATACACCTCGTCTTGGCATCGCATACCGGCGATCAAGGGTTTAAGAGGATTTATTCGCACCAACACGCCATCAGGGAGGTCAGAAGGGATTTGATCAACTCTTTTGGGGCCGAGATCGTCCCAGTTGGGAGCACATCCCAGGCGGCAATGCTCGCTTCAAAGGATGAATATGGGGCGGCGATATGTTCGAAGGTTGCGGCCGAGTTGTATGGCTTGAAGGTTATCTTGGACGGCCTGCAAGAAGACAACAATATAACGAAGTTTGGTGTCATCTCAAAGCACCCATCACGTATTGGTGATAGGACGATGCTTTTGGCCACGGTGCCGCACAAACCCGGAGGACTTCTGAAATTCTTGGAACCATTCTATGAGGAGGGTATTAACCTAACCATGATATACTCTAGGCCGCTCCGGGGTTCGGTGTGGCAATACTACTTTTTACTCGAGTTTGAGGGTTGTTTGGAGGATTCGAATGTGGATAGGTGTTTGAAGAGGTTGCCAGCAGTGAGCGAGTCGATGCGGGTATGCGGTAGCTACCCTATCCAACGCGTGTAGTGGAGCAGTCTCACACAGCACCATTATGTTTGAAGCCATAGTGTCTTTGGGCGTATGAAGGCGTCACGTAGCCATTTAAAAGGTCCGCTAGGATGAGCGTCCTCTCCCTATGTTTAGGATCACCGTAGCCACCGCCCCCCGCGGTGTGGAGTTCGAATACGTCACCCCTATTGAGTGTTAGTGCTACCTTCACGTTTAAACGCCTCTTCCTCCCCCTCCTAATAACATACACCTTGGTGGGCTGACCCGCTTTACCACCGTTAAGCCCCCAGGCGCCACGTTTACCCCGCTCCGCTAGAACAGTGAGTGTGAGTGTGTCCAAGGCTTGGAAGGCCCTGATCAAGCCACACCCACCCCTGAACATCCCCGCACCACAGCTGTCAGCCCTCACCTCATACTTTAAAAACATGACTGGGAGGTTTCGCTCGACCTCCTCTATCGGTGTGTTCATCGTGTTGGTCATATTGGTGTGCACCGCGTTCACACCATCCATGGATGGCCTACCACCCGAGCCCACACCGTTTGTCTCATAGTAAGCCCAGCTCCTACCATTGTACACCCCACCCATCATCAGGTTGTTCATCGAGCCTCCCGAGGCGGCTGGAACCCTACCCTCGCTGGCTTGGCTGAAGGCCGCGAATAATAGGTCAGCGTTTCTCTGACTTGTCTCAACGTTGCCGCCAGCCACTGGCGCAGGGAACATGGGGTTGAGGATTGAGCCTTTGGGCGCCTCAACCACGACTTTTGAGAATGTGGCGTGGTTCACCGGCACGTCCTCGCCGAGTATGGATCTCAAAACAAAGTACACCCCTGAGAGCGTAACACCGAACACCGCGTTAAGGGGTACGTCGACTTGTGGGTGTGTACCCCCATAGTCGATTCTCAGCTCCTCATCGCCGACTGAGAGTTTTACCCTGAGCGGGATATCCCACCCTTTCGGGTGCTCCAAATAATCCATCCCTTCGAAGACTCCTCTCCTAAGGCTTTTCAGCCTGGCCTCAACCGTTTTCTCGGTGTGCTCCAAGAAGCCTTCTACAGCTTGGTTAAACCCTTCGGGTGAGTATTTGTTTATTAATTCTAGGAGCCGTCTCTCACCCACAAAGTTGGCTGCAGCCTGCGCCCTTAGATCTCCGAGCCTCTCGTGCGGGGTCCTAGTGTTGGATGCGAAAACTCGGAGTGTTGGCTCGACGAATGAGTCCGCAATCACTAGGTGTGTGGGGTTTACGATCAACCCCTCTTCGAATAGGCTTTTGGCGTCCACGGATATGCTGCCTGGGACTTTACCACCAACATCGGAGTGGTGAGCCTTGTTGGCTACGTAGGCAATAAGCTTAGCCGAGTAGTACACGGGTCTTACCAGTGTTACATCGTTTAGGTGTGTGCCAGCTATGTATGGGTTGTTGCAGACAACCATTACACCCTTATCAAGTTTAATCCCCTCCTTAGTGCACTCCTCAACAATGTTTTTGAGCCCCCATGGGAGTGAGCCCAAGTGCACCGGTATGTGTTCGGCTTGGGCGAGCAGTCTGCATTCGGCGTCAAAGATCGCAGCAGAGTGATCCATTCTCTCCTTTATATTAGGCGAATATGAAGAGTTTCGTAGCGCTATACCCATTTCTTCAGAGATGCTCTCAAGCCCTCGGCGCACAATTTCCCATGTAACGTTATACGAAGCCAAACGAAGTCTACCTCCTAAGCGTAATTACGCCAAACCGGTCCACACTACACTTCCAGCCCGGGTTCACAATCGTCGTCGAAGTGTATTCCTCTATTATGGCTGGTCCCTCAACCTCGAAGCCACCGCCAAGCCCACCCCTCCTATAGATGGGCGCATTCATAAAACTGCCCCCAAGCCAAGCACGCCGACGCTCAACAGGTTCCCACACCGACCTCTCTCCAACGCTGTGCTGGTCGACCAAACTCAACTTGGGTAGACTCACCGTTGCCTTAATCCTAATCGAGACCACCTCAACTGGGTCTGGCGCAGCGAAACCGTACGCCGCCTTGTGAGCCCTACCGAACTCCTCGATAAAGTTGGGGGTGTATGGGAGGGTGAGCTCATAGGATTGACCGGTGTACCTTAAATCCACATATTCACTCAGGCTATAACCCTTTACCCCCTCTTCGGCTAGTTTGCTCTTTACCCCCTCCCTAAAAGCGGAGAATTCACGCTCAACGCTCTGGGGGTCACACATAACGGTTCTACCAAAGTAGCGCGTTAAATCCGTTGTGAGTAACCCATAGGCCGAGAAAACTCCCGGGTCTGGTGGCACAACTATCCGAGTTATACCCGCTTCTTCGGCTAAGTCGCAGGCGTGCATTGGTCCTGCACCTCCAAAAGCTATAAGTGTGAACTCACGTGGGTCACGCCCCCTATCCACGCTTACAAGCTCTATCGCCCTACCCATAACCGTGTTGATTAAGCGCACAACGCTTATGGCCGCTTCCTCAGCCCCGAGCCCCAATCGAATCCCAAGCTCTGAAAGGGCTTTCTCTGCGAGTTCTGGGTATAGGCGCATCTTCGAGTCCAGTAGACCTCTAGGGTTGAGTCTACCAAGGAGCAGGTTCGCATCGGTGACTGTGGGCTCAACCCCACCCCTACCGTAGGCGGCTGGTCCCGGCTCGGCTCCAGCGCTTCTGGGACCCACCCTAAGCCCGCCCCCCTCGTCAACCCAGGCTACGGTGCCTCCTCCCGCGCTCACCTCGGCTAGGTCTATGAAGGGATACCTAACAGTGTACCCGCTACCCTTAATGGACCTCCCGCTGTGCGATTTGCCGGCTGCCTCAAACTCGTAGACCACCTGTGGTTGCCCTCCGAGGACAACCCCAGCCTTTGCCGTTGTGCCGCCCATATCAAAGGTTATAACGTTTTCGATGCCTATACGTTTCGCAAGGTGGGCCGAGGCGAGTACACCTGCGGCTGGACCAGACTCGATGATCGACACAGGTCTCTCCGCTACTTCCCTCCAGTTTGCAGCACCCCCATCTGAACACATTATATAGAGTTCACCTCTGAAGCCTCTCTCTCTGAGCGCCATCTCCAAAGAGTGGATGTATGATGAAACAAGAGGCGCGAGGGCTGCGCTCACCACGGTTGTACTCGTCCTCTCATACTCCCTATAATAGGGGTCTACATCACTCGATAACACAATCTGCCCACGGAAACCAGCGTTTTTGAGCGCATCCGCCACATCCTTCTCGTGTTGGGGGTTAGCGTAGGAGTGAAGAAACACTATTGCAATAGAGTCGAACCCCTGGTTTACTAACTTCTCGCAAAGGCGTTTTAATTCTTTGGGCGCAGGGTCAAGAACCCTCTCCCCAACGTGATTCATACGGCAGTTCAGAGTATATCTGTAAACCCTATCCACCAAGGGTTTAGGCCTTGTAAAGAAGGGGTCGTAAAGTTCGGGTCTCCGCTGCCTACCGATTTCGAGTACATCCCTAAATCCCCTATTTGTGATCAGGGCAACCCTTCCGAGGCCTGTGCGTGTGAGCAGAGCGTTTGTGGCTATTGTTGTGGCGTGCACGATAATCCTGCATGAGCCAAGCTCGACACCTGCAGCCTCAACCGCTTGGATCACACCCTCTTCAGGTCTCGTAGAGTGTGTTGGAACCTTGCGAATTGTTAGCGTCTGAGTGGCATCGTCGTAAACAACTAGGTCGGTGAACGTACCCCCCACATCCACACCCAAATATAGAGCCATACTTGCCAAAAACACTCACTAGTTATATCTTTTACTAGATTCTATGCCCTCACGTGGGCACCACGGTGTAACCGTGATAAATCTTGATAATGATTCGTGCTAGTAGCAGAGTGGCTTTTGTCGTAGACCTGTTTCATACGCTTGTAAGTTTCTTTGCAACAATTATATCTGTGGACTTTACGACGGCATACACGTCGTCGCCTATGTGTAGATTCAAACTTTCAACTGCCTCATTTGTTATTATCGAAATGAGCCTTATGGGTGCTTCCACCTCTAAAGTAAGCTTGGATACGATGGAGCCCTTTTCTACTGCGGTTATCTTAGCGGGTAAAATATTCCTGGCACTTAGCTTGTATCCAACCTGAGCCCAGAAATCTTGGTCTTCTAAGGCGTTGAAAAGGTGTTTTCTTAGCTTCCTGAACTGTGTGAGCAGATTTAAGCCGTCCTCGGTTAGTCTAGACCCACCCCCACCCTTCCCACCAACCCTTTTCACAACAAGCGGCCTTCCTAAAGCGTTTTCAAGCCTTTTTATCCTACCCCAAGCCGCTCTGTAGGATAAACCCACAATCTTTGCGGCAGCGCTCAGTGAGCCATTCTCGTTGATTCTCCGAAGAAGCATGGCGTCCACCTGATCGAAGACAACTTGGTTTGTCTTTCCCTCAAGCCATAATCTGAATGCTGGCTGCAGATCTCTATTTGCTTGACCCATCACTCTAGTCTAGTTGCACGACACACTTAAATATCGTTATGTTATCATGTTCATATCGATTTCATATGAACTGGAAAACACCCTCGGCGATTATGGCTATAATTATTATAGTGGTTGTAGGCGCCTATTACGCGGGTACGCGGACAACCTCAAGTCCTCTTACAATCTACGCGGCGGATGCCTACACGGGTGAAACTGAGTTCCTCGCATCAGGTTTCCATAACGCCACACATAATCCCATACCGCTTATAACTGCCAGTGGTGCCTTCACCCTAGCGCAGGAAATAGGATCAGGTGAGGGGGTGGACGTCTTTATATCCGTGGCGCTCAGCGCAGTAACACAGACCTACCTGCACAATTATGCACCCGGCTGGGCTGTTGCATTCGCCGCAGATCAAATGGTGGTCGCGTACACAAACACCTCAACGCAGAGTGTATATGCTATGTATGTTTTGAGGAATTATACGCTTGCAGTAGAAAACCCCAACAACACGGCGAATTGGTATGGCTTCTTCTATGCCCTTAGCTCTGGGGATGTCAGGGTGGGTATATCTAACCCTAACGCTGACCCGGCTGGCTTCAGAGCTTGGATAGTGTTAGAAGCCGCGGGATACCTCTACGCGCACAACACAACTTTCTTCACAAAAACAATGATCTCCCACCACGCCAACTACACCGCGGACAACGCAGCTCAACTTGTGGCACCACTCACAACGGGTCAAATAAACTTTCTATTTATTTATAAGTCTGCAGCCATAGCAAAACACCTGAACTACTTGGAGCTCCCACCACAGGTAAACTTGGGTGATCCCAACTATACCAACTTCTACGCTGAGTTTAACTATACGCT
>JAVZKQ010000080.1:0-7282 GCA_038884175.1 Thermoprotei archaeon
CTCAGAAGGATATTGAAGAGTATAGAAGAATAAAATAAGGCCGCCAACCCTCGGGGAGATGTGGCTTTCACCTGCGGCAGCCCCTCCACCGTTAACCCTTTGGCCACCGCTTGGTTTGCCCCCCTTCCACCATGGCTCAGGTCACTCAGAGTGCATACCCGCACACACACTGGTTACCCTTGCGGGTAACCCGCATGCGCACGGTCGGCCGTGCACCCTGAACCGTAGCCCGCCACAGTGGACCGTGAACCCACTTGGCCTAAGCTCCGAGGCATACCCCGGAACCCCGACGGATGGGTTCATGCACCCCTTTCCCGGTTTGGCGGCATATATTAATACAATATCATACTAATAAGCGTTGTTTACCCTACTATTGTGTGAGAACGGTTAATCCACGCTTATTTAGGGTTTAAGGTCGGTTTCTCAAAACTCGTGTTCAGTCGCAATATATGGATGGGATTCTGTGTTTGCCTAGTTGGCACACTTGATTGGCTTTGTTGGGTTGAAACGTTTTGGTAGCTCGATCGACGATGTGTGTAAGCAAAAACGAGCCGTCACTGTTTGCCCTTGTTATGTGTGTATTATGTGGGTATGTTGTGGCGGCTGGATGACAGTAGCGCTCAAATAGAGTTTGCCTTAGGCTAGGTGTAGTGACGCTTATAGAAGTGTTAATCCCACGGAAAGCTTGTGTGTTAGGCTATCCATTCCACACCATGATGCGTCTAGTGTAATCATAGTGGGAACGTTCTTGGAGAGTAGCGTCAACAAAAAAGACTGGATATCCGGCTATTTCAATATTGCTCTACCCAACTGGGTGTTGATTCAACCAATATTTTGAGGCTGTGTTTAGTGTTTATATCTTGTGTCATCACTATTTTTGTTTCTCTACTCATACTTGGAGGTATAGTGATGATCAACCAGAAAGGTGTTAAGTGTTTAACAAGTGTTATAGAGTTGTTTTAGGGAAGGATAAAAAGAGTTGTGAGTGTTTGCTCATAGAATAAAATTATGGATTATTTGGTAGCGGTATTTTTGGCTTAAAACGAGAATATCCTGATCTAAAGAAGCGAGTCCTATAAAATTATGGATTGTACAGGTGAAACTTTTAATGTTCTTGGGGGTGGTATAGCTGTTGACCAACCCTTTACCCAATGCTGTCTAAGTGGGTGGGGTAAACATTTACAGATAATCCCTTGCGGTATGGATGCCGTAGGGTGCTTTTAATTGTTTAACAACGCATCCGATTATGGTTTGGATGGGGCTTGAGATAACCGGTGAAAACCTCTCCAGCGACCCAGCAATGATACGCTACTATAGACATGACCCAACTGTGTGGGCTATGAGCGGTACGCGCCTTGACCCGGCGCTATCCCCTCTACTAGAATGGGTATTCAGGTTGACGCCCGCGATTTTGCTGACACACTGGCATCTGAGCACTACCCGCATTTGTATACAATGATCCATATGAATCCATCAATTTTTCAGCTGTTGATAACAGCGTGTGGGTTTGGCGGATTAGATTATATAAATTAGTTATCCAATTTATGTGTATGGTGTTGTGTTTATATTTTCAGGTGTTATATACATGCGACTATACTCATGGTGATATGTTAAAAACACCAAACAAATCACACACGTTGAAGATAATTGTCACAAAATTTTTGTTTCTAACATTATACGCCTATATTCTTTGGGCTTTTGTGGGCAACAAAGATCTTTCCAGCTTTTTAAAGCGCTCTTTTTGGTGCGCTTTGTATAAACCGGATGATTCTCTCCATTGTGCGCACAATTGAATAGTTCAATGCTTTAGTGCGCCCAACCTCTGTTACCGCCTTAAAATCTTCTATTCTCGGTAATATTTCCCCGAGTCTTTGTGCGAGTAGTTGGGGGTCTGGTTTTCCAATTAACATCTGTTTTGCATAGTCGAGGATTTCGGCTAATCCACCCACATTTGTGGCTATGACTGGGATGGTGCACGAGGCGCCCTCTAAGGCGGGCAGACCGAATGTTTCATATCTGGATGGCACAACCAGAAGCTTTGAACTATTATAGACCTCGGGCATAAGTTCGTGCGGTACAACACCCAAAAAACTGATGTTGTTTGATAGCTCTGGGCCTGCGGCTCTTAGAACATAGTCCCTTTCTCTTTGTGTAAAGCCACCGGCGATGCCCAGTGTGGGTTTGAGACCCTCGGACCAAAGCTTTTTGATGGCTTTGAGTAAAATGTCGAGTCCCTTAGAATATTGGAATCTCCCGACGAAGAGGATGTCGTATTTTTTTGTGGAATTTTTTTGGTTGAAGAGCTCTGTGTCAACCCCATTCGGGATGAACACCGTGTTTTCCTCGGCTTCCACACCGTGCTCCAAAACCTTGCTTAGAAGGTACCTGCTAACACATATTGTTGGCGCACCCTTCAATGCTTTCTCAAATCTCTCCTCCCGAGCTTTCTCCCAAACAATCTTAATATAGTGTGACATGTTCCATTTCAGCGGTAAATAAGTGCTCACAGCTCTGTCAGCCGCGAGTGTGTGTATTTGTCTTACCACGTTTACTTGGCCCAACACTTTTTTTAGTGTGGGAGCACCATAGTTGTTTACGGATATTACAGCATCAAAGTCTCTAAGCCATCTTCGACACTCAGAGTCAAGTTCGCCCCCCAGCATTATTGTTCTGCCGGTTCTCGAGCCCTTAACCAAAACACCCCTAACCAAACTATCTGTTTCACGCTCAGCGGGAACAAGCACGATCACGTCGTGGCCTAGCTTAGCGAGCCACGTTGTGTTGTCCCAAAGTGTAGTGGACAGCCCACCGATGCTTTTATCTGTGAAGGGGGGAAACCTATACCATGGGAATAGGAGGCGAAGCCTATCCCTCAATCTAACACCAACCCTCTGAAGCCGGGATACACTCTTTTGTTTTCACCCCACCCCGACGACGTGGTGTACTCGGCTTTTTCAACGATCACGAACACGCCTAATAATAAGGTTGTGGTCACGGTTTTCAGTGTTTCTAGGTTCACAAAGTGGGGTCTTGGTTCACCCAAACTGGTTTCAGCACTCAGGAAGCTTGAGGATAGGCTGGTTTTCACACTACTTGGGGTTAGAAGCTATTATTTGGATGAGCCGGACACCAGTATACTAGAAAGTAAGCTTTTTCGTGTTAGGCCTCTTGTAAAGATTGTCTCAATATATTCCCCATTGGGGGTGGGCCTCCACCCCAACCATGTAGCCACGCGTAAAATTGCGTTTCACCTGTGGTATAGTTTGGGTAGGCGGCCGAAGCTTGTTCTCTACGAGGATTTACCCTATGCGGCCCGCGTTGGTAGCTATTGGGAGCTGGTTGAAAGGTTGGCTAAGGAGGTTGGCCGGCTGAGGATGCGGTATATACCTCTTAGGGATGACCAGCTCAAATTGAAACTTCTCTTCAGCCGACTTTATTTAACCCAGACGAATGTGACGGATGAGTTAAGGCGAAGGGCTGCAGAGAACGGTTTGTGCTGTGGGTTTAGGTACGCTGAAAGGTTTTTTGATGTTGAACCCTAGGCTTACTCGCCCTATATCTGTATAGTTCCCTCCACATTGTAAGTATTTTCTCAATATCGTAGTCACACATTTCGACTATGCCTGGGTATGGATCGGTTGTGGGTCCCAGTCTGATGCCCGTGTATTTTGCTGTGATAAAGAAGAAGTAGGCTCGGCTACGGGTTGTAACGCCTATTAGGATTCCACTTTTTTCTACTAATATCTTGATGAATGTTTTCTCAAATATTAGTTTGTACATGTGGAGCTCCTCCAACCCTTCTCACGAGTTTTGCCCACCTAGCGGGGTGGGCGAAGCCGCGCAGGAACTTTATGTAGAAGATGGGTATATACGCGATATTCTTAATGTTTCGACTGTTGAGGCTGATTAGAATTATGACCCCCAAGCTGAACAGTAATTCTCTAAGTTTGTTGGAGTGGAGTAGCCTTGTGTTTGCCCCCTCCCACTCTGGCTTATACCTCCTGAACTGTGAACGGTGAATCATTGCGTCACGTATGTAAACTGTTTTGAGTCCGAGTTGATCCAGCCTCCTCTGTATGTAGAAGGTTTCTCTCGCGTCTATCCACTTCGGTATGATTTTCCCGTTGAAATCTCTTTTGCGTAGTACTAGGAGGCTTGCGGGTAGGCCGAAGGCGAATCTGTGTCCCAAGGAGGTGCCCACAACCGCACCTATATTTGAATCCTTTAATGCTTCTATGGCTCTTCGAAAAAACCCTGCATCTAAAAGCTCGACGTCGCTGTCCACAAACGCGAAGTACTCTGTAGACACCAAGTCTATGCATAGTTGTCTAGCCCAACCCAGGCCAACGTGTTCCGTGTACACTTCGGCTTTGTATTTGAGGGCTAATTCCACGCTACCATCACTGCTCTCATGGTCAACCACTATTAGTCTAGCGTCTGGGAGAACTGCTCTAAGGCTTGAGAGGCAGCGCTCAAGGGTGGCTGACGAGTTATAGGTGCACACACACAGCGTTATCTGGTCGTCAAGCCTCAAAGGTCACCTCCTCCTGAATACGGCAAGGTAGTGGTCGCCCAACCTGTTGACTGGATAGATTCTCCCCAGATTTATATCCAGTTTTTTGAGTGTGTCAAACCAAGGTTTTGGTGGGAGGTACCTTGTGAGGTTTGAAGGAGGAATCGCGATGACAACTCCCTGAACCCGTTCAAGGGTGAAGTATGGTTTAAGGATTTGTTCGAGCTCACCCACACTGTACGCCCAGCTTGAAACGCAGAATCTTGATTTACCTATTGGAACGGGGCTTTTGAACCTAGCCACAGCCATAGACGGCCGCATCCTTATGGTGTAACCCAAGATTTCAATTGCGCAATACTTATTCCAAACCCCAAGTTCGAGTATTCCCCCGGGTCTAATAATCGTGTGGAGCTTTCCAACTAATTCCTTTAGTTTGGGTTCAGTGTTCACCGCCCCATAGTTTGAGTAGACCCCATCAATCTGTGTGCACCCCGCCTCGAGTAGCTTCTCCACAACTTGACTTGCGCGCGCGTGGACCACCTTTAACCTACCGCTTACGCCGAGCTCCTTTGCCTTCCTAGCTAGCACGTCTAGCATTCTCACCGATATATCCGATGCAATAATGTTAATCCCCTTCTTGAGTAGGCTAATTGTCTCAGTTCCGGTTCCGCACCCTATTTCGAGCACTGTGTCCCCGGGCTTGAAAAGCTGGGTGAGTAGGCCGACTGAGACCGACCTGAGCCAAGAGTTAACAGGGTTTCCGAAAATGTGTTGGTCGTATTCCTCAGCTATGGTGTCAAAGGCTGCTTCGATGTCGTCGTAGAAGAGCTGCTCGTAGCTTGGACCAAGCGTTTTCCTGGTTGGTGTTAGCTCGACGTACCTAGTCTGGCCCCAATACCTTGACCTAACGATAGTGGTGCCATACTTCCTCGTGAATATTGAGAGTAGCGGGTCTGATAGATTTTGAACAGATTTATACTTGGCTTGGCACTCAAATATCCCATACTCTGAATACACTTTTACGAATGGATTTTTTAATATGTTTAGAACCCAGTCTTGGCTGCCAGAGTTTTCGGGGAACACAATGATGTTGCCATTTAACGTGATGTACCTTACAATCACCGAGTGTGGTCTACCGGTTTTCCTCCCAATTGTTTCTAACCTGATGTATTGGCCTTTTGACCACACTTCCATATTAGTGATGCGTTGAAAACGTTAAACCTTTCCTCTGTCACCCTCACGCTGTATTGTGGTCGGGCTTGCGGAGTCTAGGTCTGTGGTTGCCTAGGTTTTATTCCAAGCCTCTCACGTATCCAGTTCCTCACATCGTAGAAGTATATGTTGCCGTAGGGACATGATTCGACACAGTCGCCTACACCAATACACTTCGAGCTTCTGAATTCGCCTTTAGCTATGAATTGGCCAGGCATGTCGGTTAGGCCCACTGGGCACGCCTTGGAGCAGTCTTTAGTGGGACATCTTATACACGTGTTTCTATCCTTGACTTTTAGGCGGAAGAAGCCTAGGCGTGATATCCACTGGTTGGTCATACCCCAATGACACATACCCGTTGTCACACATCCATAAGTCCCTATGAAGGGTATCATTAGGAAGACTATGTACCAGAGGAAGTTAAAGTAGAACGAGTATAGGAATTGTGCTGCGTCTTCTCCGAACACTGTTAGGCTTATTCTGCCGGTGGCGTTAAGATATGAGATCGTTGCCGCCACTATAATTGAAGCCCACACGAGTGTTGACGCAACCCTATATGTTTTTGTTATCCTAGAGCCCAATAGTTTTCGACCTGTCTTGGTCGTCCTGTTAAAGGTCTTCATCACATCGTAAAACGTCCCCTGATACATTGTTGCCGCCGTACAGAAAACCGAGCATAGTGCGCGGGATCCGAATAGGAATGATAGGACGCCGTAAACAATGTATGTTGTGACTAGGCCGAATGCGAAGGCGGGTGCGACGGGGCTAGCCGTGCCTATACCCATGGCTTGGCCCACGAAGGGTATGTTTGGTAGCTGGTTTCCCGGTATCACAAAGTATGGTAGGAGCACCGCGTAGGCCGCGTACGCTAACAACATGAGTGTTAGGCGTATCTTTGTTTCGCGGACGTGGATTTCACGTAACCTGAAAACAACGAGTGAACCCATTTCAGCGCCCATCATTATAAGGTACCACGCTGAGCCCGTTATGAGGCTGAACCATTGTATAAAGTTATAGGCTGCGGCTCCAAGCACGCTGAGAGGGTTTCCGGTCAGGGGCGCCAGTTGGAGTGTGGACAGGAATGGTTGTACCCCATAGTATTCGAGGTCGAACACGCCTCCCATAAAGAACTCGGCGGCGAATATTGCTACAAGCATTCTAAATGTCCAATTCGGCTCGAGGAGCCACTGGCGTTGTGCGCTCCCAGCGTAGCGTAGGGGTGAAAGCACAGTGTCAAAGTATATAAGCATCTCCATGATTATGGACGCGTCGAAGAGCACTAGTTGATGGTACGCCATCCAAAGGAAGAGCCCGCTCATCATGAATGTGTAGGCCACTATTACCCTGAACACATAGTCTCCGAAAGCCGCGTTGAGCTTTCTGTGCTTGTATAGATAGTCGAAAACATAAATAAACATGGCTGTCATCAGGCTGCCGCCCACGTACACACTGAGCTGCTCCCACTGCTGGTTGGCTATGGCGGTTGGTGTGAGCAACATTATTGGGGCTTGGAAGGCGAACACGGTGTACACGCTTCTCTCAAACTCTCTTCTAAAG
>JAVZKQ010000081.1:0-7208 GCA_038884175.1 Thermoprotei archaeon
CCTTGCTTGTCGAGTATGAACACCGCCCTCTTAGCTGCGGTATACCCCTTTAGACCAGCAAAATTTTCAGCGGCCACACCGTAGAGCTTTACTGCCTCCCTATTATAGTCGCTCAGTATCGGGAAGTTAAGGTTGTTACTCTTCTTGAACGCTGCGTTGGAGAAAGGTGGATCCACGCTTATACCCACTACGACGGCGCTTAAAGAGTTGAATTTGCTTATATTATCCCTGAAGGTGCACATCTCCTTTGTGCAAACCGAAGTGAATGCTCCCGGATAGAATGCAAGGACAACTGGCTTCCCCCTAAAATCCGATATCTTGACAGGCTTCAGGTCTGTGTCAACAAGCTGCACGTCAGGGGCCTGAGCGTTTAAGTCAACCACAGGCGTTCACCATCACAAATACATCGTGTGAAACATATAAGGCTTCGCAGGGTCTATACTATAATCATTTAATACTATCTTGTCCACTCCACCACCGAAGTGCGTTTCAAGTTTATTTACCACGTGGCCTGTTCACCACGTGTATCGCTTTGCCCTGAGCGTGTTTTGCAGCCTCAAACAGCGCCTCTGGGAATGTTGGGTGTGGGTGTATTGTTGAACCTATATCTTCTAGTGTGGCCCCCATCTCTAGTGCTAGGCTCGCCTCGCTTATCATATCTGAGGCTTCGGATCCAACTATTTGCACGCCCAAGATGGCTCCCGACTTAGCGTCAGCCACAACCTTTACGAACCCGTCGGTTTCACCGACGCTTACCGCCCGTCCGAGGGCTAAGTAGGGGAAGCGACCCACACTAACATCATAACCCGCCTTCGCAGCCTCCTCCGCCGTGAGGCCTACCGTCGCCACCTCAGGGTCTGTGAACACGGCGTTCGGCACGCCCACATTATCGAACTCAGAGTTTAGACCAGCGATCACCTCGGCGGCAACTTCACCCTGCCGGCTAGCCCTATGCGCAAGCATGGGCCCAGGCGTCACATCGCCCACAGCGAAAACCCCCTCCACATTTGTCCTAAGCCTACTGTCAACGCGAATATAGCCAGCCTTATCCCTCTCAACACCAAGCTTCTCCAACCCCAACCCATCAGTGTTCGGTCTCCTACCCACAGAGACCAGCACTTTCTCACACTCAACCCACTTTTCCTCATCGTTCTTCTCAGCAAACACAAGCCTTACCAAATTGTTCACCCGGCTCCACGACTTTGCACGAGCCTCAAGGTGCACATCGATTGAATGGGCCACCGCAGACCTGTAGATGAGTGCGGCCACCTCCTTATCCGTCCCCGGCAACAACTGGTCCATAAGCTCCACAACAGTAACCTTGGAACCAAGCTTGGAGAATAGGAAGGCGAACTCTAAACCTATTGCCCCACCACCAATAACACAAAGGCTCTTTGGCACATCTGTAAACTCTAGTACGTCGTGGTTATCCACTATGTTGGCATGGTCATACTCGAAACCAGGCAAAACTATTGGCTTCGACCCTGTGGCCACAATTATGTTCTCAGCCTCAATAATCCTAGTATTGGAACCCTGCACCACCTCAACAGCGTTCTTACCGGCTATGTTTCCCACACCATACACCACGTCAACCCTGTTCGACCTGCAAAGACTTTCGATCCCGTTCACCAACCTCTTTACAGCATCGTCCTTCCATGTCTTAAGCTGCTTAAGGTCGACGTGCACATCACCTGTGATCCCTTTATTCGCTGAGTGGCTAGCGGCGTAAGCGAGCTTGACGGTGTTAATCCACGTCTTTGTAGGGATACACCCATAGTTCAGGCACTCGCCCCCCAAGCGGTGTCTCTCTATTAGCGCCACCCTCCTCCCAAGCTGGCCCAACCTTATGGCCGCCACATACCCACCCACACCCCCACCCAAAACCGCGCAGTCATATCTAGAACTCAACTGGCCTCACCGATTTAGAGTACGGCTGCCACCAACTCATCCATGCTCTCCAAAATTTGTTTTAGCCTGCCCACAAATGATGCTGCAACAGCCCCATCTAGTACTCTATGATCAAATGTGAGTGTTATTGGCAGAATCTCCCTCACAACTATTGATTCACCCACAACCACAGGTTTCTTTACCATCCTATATACACCGAGTATCCCAACCTCTGGATAGTTTATTATAGGTGTAGCCGAAACCCCCCCAATACTACCAATATTTGTGACACTGAAAGTGCTCCCACGCACGTCTTCGAGTGTGAGCTTGTTCTGCCTAGCCGCCTCTGAGAGTCTGGCTATCTCTTCGGCAACCTCGAAAAGATTCTTTTTGTCCGCGTCGTGGACAACTGGAACAACAAGCCCCTCAGGCACGGCTGTGGCTATACCTATGTTATAATATTTTTTGAGCACTATTTCGTGTTTCTCATCGTCGAGAGAAGCGTTGATGTATGGGTATTCCTTTAGAGCAACACATAACGCCTTAACGATGAAGGGTAGATATGTTAGTTTTATACCCTTCTTCTCTGCCGCTGGTTTAAGCAGCTCCCTAAGCCTACTAAGCGTTGTTGCATCCACCTCATCAAAGTGTGTTACGTGCGGTATCGTGTACATGGATTTGACCATCCGATCCGCTATAGTTCGTCTGAGACCGCGCAGGGGAACTCTCTCCTCAAGCGTGTCAGCAAGGGGGTAGGGTTTGGCTTCGCTGGGAAGCTTCGGTTGCACCGCCTCAATCGCCGCGCCGCCTTGAGGTGCCGCCTGCATTTTTATTTGGTTGGCATAGTTCCTCACGTCAAGTTCCGTGATCCTACCCCCCTCACCAGTACCAACAACCTTGGAGATATCCACACCCAGATCTCTTGCAAGTTTTCTCACGGCTGGTGGGGCTAGGATACGCCTCTGCCCCCCCTCAGCTTGGGGGGCTTGAGCCTGCGGCTGAGACGACACGCTTTCAGGTATGGGCTGTGCCACGCTTGTAGCAGCTTGTGTTGGGTGGCCCCCGTCTGTGGCCAACCTAACCAAAACCTGGCCAACCTTAACCTTCTCACCCTCCCGTGCAAGTATCTCGGAAACCCTTCCCGAAACAGGTGATGGTATTGTGACTGTGACCTTATCGGTCATAACCTCGACGAGCGGCTGCTCTTCCCTAACCATTTCCCCCTCTTTTACATGCCACTTGACAATCTCACCCTCACTAATACCTTCACCAATATCTGGAAGCTTAAACTCATAGCTCATACATCAAAAACCCCGCGAGTAACTCATAACTTTATCGTTTACCCGCTTAAAACGCTGCGCTAACGATCAGCCAAGTGCGTGGTCGACAATCATTTATCAGTAGCCTCAAACAGCGCCCGCTCAAGGTGCCCAAAACTTGTACTTTACCGGGTAAACCATTGACATATCCAATCAATAAAAGATATAATGGTGATAAAAACTTATGAATACTATAATATGTCATGTACTTATACTGTGGTCTGCACCATTTTAATCACTATAACCACGTCAATCATTATCTGCGATTTTCAGCTCACCGATCCACGACGTTTATTTGTCCAACCGTTTGTAGACGTCCCCAGTGACTCTGCCACCATAGCCACCCCCGCTACCATCTAAAACAGTGGCGCTCTTATGTCGACCCAATAGTTAGTGGTCTCATAGTATTTCAGCAATAAACTGATTGAAAAAAATCCTTAAATACTTTAGCTATTGGATTAAACTATGTTTGCCGACAAGGTTTATTTGCTGGATTATGGTTGGCTCGGCGGCGACATTGGCTGGTTCCTTCCTGGTGCCGCTGGGGGCGCTATGACTCACAGCAACAAGAATCCGAAAAGGGAGTGGGTTGAGATACCTGTGAGTGGGGTATTGGTGCAGCACAAGGATGGGAATGTCCTGTTTGATACTGGTATAGCGCTGGATGCGATGAGCACCCATGCAAAAGGCCTTATGGAGGTGTTCCCAATCACGAGGATCTCGGAGGAGAACAGGGTTGAGAAGCAGCTTGCGAAGATAGGCATGAAGACTGGGGATATTAGCTTCGTGGTGATTTCGCATCTACACCTCGACCATATAGGTCAAGCAACACCCTTCAAGGACGCAAAAGTTCCAATAATAGTACAAAAGAAGGAGCTTGAGGCAGCCCTCTACATGCTCTGGCAAGGCAAGGGTGGAGCGTACGATCTATCCGACCTACTTCCCCTCGTAGGCGCCAACTGGACGCCAATAGACGACCAGAGGTTCGAGGTTGTTGAGGGCGTCGAAGCAGAATTCACCGGGGGGCACACTAGGGGTCACCAGGTTCTGAATGTTAAAACTAAGGCGGGCAACTCGTACACTTTCACTGGAGACTACTTGCACTTACCTCAGGAATACGAGTTAGAGGCCAAAGGCTGGCTGCTTTCGGACGCGGACGAATGGCACGCGTATATCAGGAAATTGAAGGCTAGGGTCAAAGCTAGGGGGACAAAGGTAGTTGTGGGCCACGACCCCAAGCTCTGGGAAAAGTTCCCCAAAGCACCCCAGAGCCTAGAGTGAGGCGTACGCCATGGACGCTGGATACCTCGTCAGCACAACGCGTAACGACTCGGTGTTCGTGATAAACATCCCGCCGGTCAAATTCGGCATGGGCGTCACGAAGGAAGTGGGCGTTGAGGCTAGGAGGGCGGGGATAAAGAAGGCTCTTCTCGTTGTTGGTAACAGGCTCATGGACACCAGCCTCCCAGAGGCGGTTAAATCCGCACTTGAAGGGGAAGGTGTAAAGGTTGAGTCTCTAACGCGTGTAAGGGTGGAACCGGAGGACGAAGCGGTTCTTGACGCATACAGAGAGATCAAAGATAAAGAAATAGATGGCTTTGTATCCCTTGGGGGAGGATCAACCATAGACACCGCGAAAATACTAAACCTACTCTACACATACCCCAGAGACCTCAACGACTACATCAATAAACCCGTGGGAAGTGGTGTGAGTCCCCCAGGCCCACTCAAACCGCACATAGCCATACCAACCACGGCGGGAACAGGCAGCGAAACAACCAACGTGGCGATATTGGATGTCGTCAAAATAAGAGTAAAGACAGGGATAAGCAATCCCTACCTCAGACCCTCCATTGCGCTTGTGGACCCGTTGAATACGATTACCCTGCCACCCATGGTCACAGCGTCCACTGGACTCGATGTATTGAACCACGCTGTAGAGTCGTACACCACGCGCTCCTACACGTCGAGGCCGGCGCTTAAGAACCCTGAGGAGAGGGCGGTATACTCTGGGGCCACGCCGATAGGCGACCTATTCGCGGAGAAAGCGATAAGATGGGTGCACAGATACATTAGGAGGGCGTACTCTCAGCCTTACGACTTGGAGGCGAGGTACTACATGATGCTTGGCGCAAGCATTGCGGGCATCGGCTTCGGCCACGTGGGGGTGCATCTACCGCACGCTATGGCTTACCCCATCGCTGGGATGGTTCGCAGATGGCACCCAGAAGATTATGAGTTTGGTTATCCAATAACCCCACATGGGATTGCCACAGCAATACCCGCAGCATACGCCTTCAGATACCTAGCACCCTACAACCATGAAAAGTTTGCGAACGTGGCGGAATTTTTGGGGATAGACGTGGATGGGATGGGGATAAGTGAGATCGGGGACGCTATTTTCGAGTACTACACGCATCTACTACGCGATCTGAGGGTTCCAACCGCTTTAAAAGAGCTCGACTTTACCCAAAGCGATGTACCCAAACTTGTTGAGGGCACACTCCTCCAGCAGCGACTCCTAGGCCTCTCACCCAAAACCCTAGCAAAGAGAGACATCGAGCAGGTGTTCACCGAAGCAATAGGCTAACAGAATAAGAATATGCGAAGCCTAAAACACCTTAAATTACACCGAGCCTCCAGGCCAACTAAACAACGTGTCTTACCCCAATAGTTAAAGGTAAACTGGAGTCGAGGGTGGCGGGTGTACCGCAAAGTTCTAGGACGCCTAAATCCACTCGCCCAAGCGTTGTTGCTCACATTAAGGCGATTGCCAACACACGCGAGTTTAACGACCCCTCCTCTATATGAGGATGTTAAGGATCACATAATATATGGAAAACTTAATCCCCATGCTCCCGGTTGGAGCTAAATGGTTGGTCCAGCCAACACGATCCACAGTATCCAAGTGTCCAAAATATGATTTGCACATAGCGCTGGGGTTTGCATGCTATAGAACACTTCTGGGGGCGAAGACTAAAACTTCTAGCGGCAATGTTTTGGGTGTGAAAGAGCGACAAAAACTCTCACATAGGAGAATTGGTTGTTCAGATAAGGTCGACGAGCCTCTAAAGATAGGAGGCGCCATTAAAGACCAGTTTAACATAGTTGCGCATAGTCAAAAACACATGTGGTTCGCACACCCACCATGGCGCTCCGAAACACGAGTTGTCAGAGTCATTGGCCCCAGTAAACCGTGTCTTGGACTCAGCGGCAAAATGACCCATTGGGCCAATCGTGATGTGAATTAGTTTTTGGGTCGGCGGTCATTAAACCAGTGTTTTCCACGTCACCCAAGTCAGTGGGGCCGTGGAGATTTGAACTCCAGTCGTGTGCGCCCGGGGCACACAGCCTGCCAGACTAGCCGACGGCCCCTACAAGATAGGGTTGTGTGCCTGCTTTAAAGCCAGCGTTCTATCGGGTTGTGGTATGATCGACGCGTTTGTCCATCACCTTCTCCTAGCAAAGGCTGCTATCACGAGTATTACGAGTGCGACAATGATTATTATGAGTACGACGAATACAGGCGACTGAATAAAGTTGGTTGAGGGTGTGGTGATAACTGATGGGGTATTAGGTTTTGCGTCGCCTGCGGGATTAATACTAACTATGTTGGTCTGTGTTAGATATGTGGTGGTCGTTATATTCACCTCAGCATTTTTGGGGAGCTGGTAAAGTGTGGTGTTTGTCCAATAGATAAGTAGACCGCTCTTTGCATCGTACACGTAGAAGTTTTTGATTGTCACTTTTCCGTTGGGTGATGGTGGTGGACTATAAATATTTGTCTGTTGAATCACAGGCCCATTGAAGTCAATGTTGCCATACCTATACACATAGCTCGGAACCCTCTCTACACTAATGTTAAAATATGGTGTAGAGAGTTGACTTGAAGTATAATTCACGCTTGGGGCTAGAGGTGATATTATAAAGTATGGTTGTATTGAATAGTTAAATACGGGCTCGATTAGGTATAGTACGGTTGCAATGGGTGGGCTCTTGCCC
>JAVZKQ010000082.1:0-7204 GCA_038884175.1 Thermoprotei archaeon
CACACCATCTCAAGCTAATTTTGACGTATACGTGTAACACTTGTTGAACACGTGTTTATTGTGATATGAAATAACAGAGCTAATAGTAAACCGCTATAGCGTGGTTTGGGCCATCACCAAAAACTGCTATGTACCCCCATCAGAATTATTATACTCTTCATGGGAAAAATTATAATATACGGTTGTAGGGATAGGGCGTCATTAAATGAGATCGTATGCACACAAGATTATATGTTATTCCCCCCACTAACCAGCCCCAAACCATTTTTTTAAAAAAAGATTAGAAAAGGATTAGAGTGGTAGGTGCATTCCAAGCGCGAACGTGGTCACTGAGGCGAACAGCAAGTACATCAGCCATGTTCCGGTGACGAGGTGCCAGAATCCCTTTATCCTAGTCCAAGTTGCAGATTTCTTTAGGCTGGCGGGAATATCCGAGATGTAGACTAGTACGAGTAGGACGAACAGGATCCCAACAGGCACATCTGAGACCTTAAAGAACACAAAAGCGCCAACGATTGAAATCCACAGGAAGGCGATGGCCATGTATCCGTCAACCGTTGGATCCCCACCGTAAAAACGGTTTAGCCCAAGTGCGAACCAGTGCACACCATAGGCCGTGAACGCTGTGGCCGCCATGTATAGCGCTGGGCTAGCCTGAAAGGCGTTAAATATTGTCAGCCCGAGGAATAGATAAGTTCCCACTAGGAACTGCATAAACCCAGGCATCCAGATGCCCCATAGGCCTAGGGCGTTGTTTACCTTTTCCGTGGTCTCCTTGGGGATCCTGAAAAACTCCCAGCCACCATAGACATAGTAGCCGACACCCAACCCAAAGAATCCTATCGATATGGGAGGTAACGGCCCTACCATATATATCTAGTCAGTTATACTATACAAGTATAAAAAGATTTTCCTACTTAAAATATTTGATTTGGTATATTCTTTGTAGAAATCGCTATAAAGCCCGCTTGCGTCGCCGCGTGTTTTAAATGCCACAACACACAAAAGAAAGAGCGCCGGCGCATTACCCCCTAAATTATTGGGTATAAGGCACTTGGTTGGGTTTGCGCCAATACTAACAGTGGGCTTAAAGGCCAGGTCAACACGGGTTTTTCCTACGCTGTTAAACCAGCCTCCACCAACATTATCCTCCTTGGACCGGGCTCCAGGAGCATCGAAGCCACCATGTGAATATGGTGGTGAACCTTGAGTGTGGTCGCGTTGGCGTTTAAGCCCAATTTGAACACACACTGTTCGATCCCCAAGCTACAGGAGTTTGCTAGATTGGTATAGTCCGCAGACAAAAACAATATATTCCTCTGTGTGCGCTTACCCATATGACTGGGTCTGAGGAGTCCCTTATCCTTAAGAGTCTAGGCGAGCTCACAAAGAGGTTCTCTGAGAGAGCCGACAGAGTTGACCGGGAAGGTGTTTTCCCAGCGGAGAACATAGGGGAGCTTGCGGCGAATGGGTATCTTACGGCGTTCACGCCTAAACCCTACGGCCTCGGACTTGGGTTCCCGCTTTACATGGATGTTGTAAGGGAGGTGGCTAAGGCGTGCGCCTCTACCGCGTGGCTCTACGTCACACACTGCGCAGCCACTCAGAGCCTATACGTGTGTGGTACAGAAGCTCAGCGTGAACGCTTCTTACGCGAAGCTGATTCGGGGAGGCTGATGGGTCTTGCGGCCACTGAGGTTGCCACTGGCGCGGGAATAGCTGGGATGGAGACTAAGGCTGAGCCGAGAGGTGACGTTTACGTTTTGAACGGTACAAAATCGTTTATAACTGGGGCCCATGGTGCGCACACCTTCATAGTGGTGGCGAGGATGGCGAACTCTGACGCACCATTCCCAAAGAACCTTTCGGCTTTTATAGTTGAGAGGGGTGTTAAGGGTTTCAGTGTTGGGCAGAGGTTTGAGCCGATGGGTATGCGGGGTATAGGTTGGGGGGAACTCGTGTTCAACGATTGTGAGGTACCCAAGGAGAACATGATCCCAGACGGGGTGCGCGCGATAAACTCGGGCGGCCACGTGGGTATGCTTGGGGCGGCCGCTATAAGCTTCGGCCTAGCGGAGGCCGCTTTCGACGTGTGTAGGAGGCATGTTAAGGAGAGGTTGGTTGGGGGTCAGGCGCTCGGCCAGAGGGAGGGTGTGAAAGCCATGCTTTCAGAGATGGGCGTCACACTGGAGGCCATGAAACACACTTTAAGGTTTGGACTGGACGCCCTCGCGAGGGATAGTTACCCCGACCTACTAAAAGTCAAGGGATTTGTGACTGAGAACGCGCTAAAAGTGCTTGATCTAGCCCTACGTATAACGGGTGCCCATGGCTACAGTAGGCTGCTACCCCTCGAGCGTTACTATAGGGACGCGCGGGCGCCACTACTACACTTCCAAACCTTGGAGACAGGTAGAAACGTGCTTGGCTCAATACTGCAACAATAACCCTCAAACCAACCACCTCAACCCTACCACCAGATACGCTAGACAATAACAGCCATTGTAGCCCTCTTCACTATGAAACTCGAGTGCTGAAAGTGTGAAGACAACATATAGAATGTGTGGAGCCCAAATAGGGAGCCCACACCCGACTCCACGGCTAGAGTTTTAATATGTGTTCAGTGCGCCCACTACGCCGTGCTTCAAGCTTTAGGAGATATAGTTTGACCTCTAGGCCCGCAGAGTAGCCTCCAAGCGAGTTTAACCCAACAACCCTGTGGCAGGGCACTATTATCTCTATTGGGTTTCTCCCACACGCCACACCCACAGCCCTATAACCCTGTGTGCCAAGCGAGGCCGCCACCTGCTTATAGCTCCTCGTCTCGCCGTAGGGAATCCTTAGTAGTTCCCCCCAAACCCTCTTCTGAAAGTGTGTCCCACCCTGAAATTGTATTGGTAGGTCGAAGCTTGTTCTTTCACCTTCAAAATACTCTCTAAGCTGTTCCACACAACGGTGGGTCAAATCATTGGGGTGCGAATCACGCCCCCCGACGGTGTGTTGCACACTCACAACTGCCCTATCATCACACACAACTCGGTAACGACCTATGGGGGAATCAAAGTATTCTGAATACATCCAAACAGCAAACACCGTAGCCAAATATTAACCATAGTTCGATTCAAGTAGATCTACACACATCGCCCCCAACACGAAACATTAAACACCGCTGTTTGGGGCTCATATCAAAAAGAATCATTATTTATGGTGTCACCTCTAACACAACGAGTATAACTAACCTGTCTTTGGCCTAAAGACTTCAATAGGGAAACGCGCTTATCGCCCACGACTTAGATGAGCCAGCTAGCCTTTTTATCCGGCTTCACTTTGATGAATGGTGCCTCCTTTTCCCTCCAAGGACTCCTTCTCACCCAATCGAACTTTTCATAGAACTTCTTGTAGATTTCCCTGAACTCTTCTCCCTCCTCCACGATTTCGGCTGTTCCGCTTATCATGATGCCTCTTGAAGGTTTGTAGTCAAAGACCGTGAGCGCCACTCTACTATTCTTCTTTATGTTTTCATATTTCTTCGTGTCGTAATCTGTTGCTATCCACACAAAACCATCAACATAGATGTAACACACCGGGGTGACGTGCGGAACATTCTCCACACAGGTTGCGAACGCACACACCTCGTGACGCCTGAGAAACTCTGCCTCTTTCTCTGACACCAAGCCAAACACATTCAAACCCCTACTATTCAATATATATTTATTACTATTCCAAACCCACAATCATGTGTGACAGTGGTTATCCACCGATAACTTTAACACAATAGGTTTTAAACGAGACCAACTAAAGATTCCTCAACACCCCCGATTCATGGTGGTGCAATATTAAGAAAACAATTATTCCCCCTTTCTATATTGGCTAACAGTTATCCACGCTTAGAGGTGTGTTTTCTTGGATACTGCACAATATATGAGCAACGCAAACCATACGTGTTCTGTGACCACCACTACACCTTGTAGTTACAAAACTGAGCCCAAAACATAGTGTATCTATGGAGCCAATCACAGCCCCCATTATGTGGGGTGCATCGTTTGGTGTACCCGTGGTGCAAGAAGCCTCACCAACAACACTGCAGAGTGTGTTGTGGTTAAACACGATTATACCGTTGAGCTTGAAGAGAGCCGCCAAATGCGTATAAAAGCGTTACAAATTGTTGCGACGCAAACATTCGTAAACCCTCAAATAGGGTTGGGATAGGTACTTGTGTAATAGCTCTGGTTCAATACAAACACGGCTAGTTCAACTCTTCCAAGTGTAGAAACACACTTTAAGGAGATGTTTAAACGTGGTTGATTGCTGGGTTTGAGGCGCTATTCTGAACTGGGCACATGCGTGGTTCAATCATAAGACGTGGTAGAGGTTGATTTTGCGTGTGTATTTAGACGTTACTCTTTGTTGAGTTTCACTGCCTCACGTTTGATGCGCCTTATCACCTCGGGTATGTTTATCTTCATGGGGCACACCTCCCTGCAACCCCCAGAGTGTGTGCAGTACACCGCTGGTAGCGGGTCCCCATTGGTTATATAGTTCCACATGACACCCATTGGACCATTATAAGGCGACTTTGTTGAGACCCACTCTCTGCCTAGAACCCTGTAAGTTGGACACGAGAAATAGCACCTCCCGCACCTGATGCACAGGAGCGCCTCTTTGATGTCCGGGTTTTTGCTTGCTTCCAGGCGCCCGTTATCCACTAGGACGAGGTGGAATTCACGGGGGCCCGTTGCGGGTGAAACCCTCGTTAATTCGATGTCCGCTGTACTGCTTGGTCCGCTTGTCACATTCATATAGGTTGGGGGGTAGAGCCCAGCGTACGCCGCCTGCACCATCGCCTCGTCGAGTGCATCCCTAAGTGTGGGCACAATCTTGTCAATACCAGCGATGGCTATGTGTTTGGGCGGCAACACCGTATCCACCCTAATGTTGCCCTCGTTTTCAACGAGTACAACTGAGCCAGTGTCAGCGGCCACGGCGTTAGCACCCGTCACACCAACCTGCGCCCTCAAATACTTATCTATCAGGAATGAGCGCACGGCGGCCACGATCTGCTCTATAGAGGAGTCGCTGTTGACATTGCTGATGATTTTGGACACGTTTTGGGCTGCGTCCCCCCTAGTCATGCCGAGTGCGGGGGCCACAATGTGGGTTGGCCAACCTCCCGAGATCTGCACTAGGAATTCTCCGAGGTCGGTCTCCCAGACCTCCTTGCCCAAACCCGCAAGGTATTCGCGTAATCCAACCTCGTACGCCGCATTGGTCTTCGAGAAGACAACCAATCTGTCCTCACCGACTACTTCGGACACAATTTTTCTAGCCTCCTCGGCGTTCTTGGCTAGGTGGGCGTGTCCCCCCACCCTCTCAACGCTCTTCAAGGTTTGCTCGACATACACCTCCAAGTTGTCTATCACTTTGAGCTTCTGCTCCCTCAGCCTCGCCGCCGTATCCCTAAGGTAGGGATGCTCTTCGAGGATTCGCTCAACCGACAAATAGTTGGCTTCGGATAGTGGTCCGATGAGTTTGGTCCAACTCATACTATCACCTCGGCTATATCTTTGACCGTGCAGTGTTTGGAGAGGTTGGCGTAGCACAGTGGGCAGGCAACAAGCACGTTGGGCGCAACCCTTACGAGCGCCTCAGCCCTTTGCTTAGCTATTTCCTCGCTGAGTGTCTCACTCACCGAGCCTATGGGTGCGCCGCAGCAGAAGCTTGAGCCGCGCCCGGTGATGCGGGGGTCTTCAACGAGACGTACGCCTGCACCCCTGATGGTCGATCTCACCTCATCATACATGCCTAGGAAGCGCGAGTAGAGGCACGAGTCGTGAAGCACAAACTCGCCTCCACCTTTAGCGTTCTTAACATAGGCTAGGTAGGGTTTAAACGGTATGTCGAACCCCGCCTCCCTTTTTAGGGCGTCGAGCGCACCAGTAGTGTGGGGGTCCACTGTGACAAGCATTTCGACCCTCCTAGACTTAAAAAAGGTGAGGAGTTTTTCACCGTACTCGTAGAACTCATCTAAGAAACCCAGCTCGTATAGCAGTGCGCCACTATATGGTTCCTCCTCGTACAAGTAGCCGAGACCACCAATTTCCCGTGAAACCATCCTATAGATGTTTTGCAGAATACGCTTACTACGCTCCAAGTCTTCTCTGCTTGGCTTCACAAACCTCGCACCCAGAGACGCCAAGATCTGGGAGGAAGCCAAGGAGCCAAACATGTCAGCATAGCGTGCATATGACTTGAACACTGAAGCCATCTGATACATGTACGAAGTATAGATCAGTGTTCCACCCCCACGCGGCACTTTCAAACCCTCCGCCCAGCTGCACCCAAGCTTCTTATCGAGTGGGAAGGGCACGTAATCCTTTATAAGGTTCCTATACACCACATCCCTAATTAATCTAAGCCTCTTCTGTACCTGTTGATCCACACAAACTCATCAAACTACCCCGTAGAAATTAATAAATTATTCTCAGGACTTGCGCGAAGGCTGAAAGAAATAGAGACTAACCCCATATGACACTTAGAGACACACGAAAGGGCTTCCATACGACTTGCACACTAAACGACACAACAAAGATTGTTTGCGGGCGACACCCAGAAGCGTGAATTCCGCAAAATGCGGCCCTTTGGTTCACCGTAATTATAGCATGATGAGCTGTGCGTTTATTAACCTGTTTTGGTTGTTGCAGACCCTACGTGTTTTGCGCGGATGGTAGCTGTTTGATGCCTAATCACCTTTTGGTTCAAGCTTTCAGGGTGGTAGCAACACTCCCACCAACCAATGTGAATAGCGAGTTTATGAGGGGAAGGAGCTTGAAACACCCATAGTTTGGTGGGAAAAATGGGTTGATTCTTCTGCAGGGGTGTGTAGCAAAACCTCGCTTATAAGCGTGCACCTAAACCAAAACGCGGAACCTCGGTGGACGTAGTCTAATGGCAATAATACCGCCATGCTTTTAGGTCTCATTTAACACTGAGGTGTGCCAGACATATTTACGTCATACCCAACGACTTTTCCAGTGTTAGGGAAGGTTGGCTATTTGCTAAGAGGCGCTCAACAAGAACTTGTCCCCACACAGAAGCCAAAGCCATCGCTAACCAACATCTTTATTTGATCTGATGATTTATTTTTGGAGTAATGTGGAAGCACAGGCGTTCCGCCCTCAGTAAAAATATGGCTGTAATTGTCGCC
>JAVZKQ010000083.1:0-6989 GCA_038884175.1 Thermoprotei archaeon
CTTACCACTATTCGGCGAGGGAGATCAGTAGGGCGGAGGGCCTCGCCTTGGCCGGCGGGGTGCGTGTTAGAGAGTTGGATGAAACACTTTTTGGTATGCTTGAGTTGGCGGATAGGGCGCTTGATATGGTTTACAGTATGCTTGGAGCTGAAGACTCACTTGGGGAAATGAGTTTTCGCCGAGAGATTCAGAAGCTTGAAGAGGAAGCCGACAACATGAAGGATGCTGGCTTCGACAAGCTCTACGCGCTTTCACCCAACCTCCACTACACTCAGTTCCTCCACTACACAGAGCTGCTACACAAGTTTGATGACATACTCGACGCCTGCGAAGACATATCCGACCTAATCGTGCAGATAACCTCTTCGGTGTCATCTTAGTGGTCAACCCAGTGCAACTAAGCACCTACGCAGGGCTCACGTTAGCCGTAATCTTAGTGTCGGGCAACAACCTCTCAGCGTGTGTGTCCACGGCTGTGGGGGCAAGGGTTATAAGTATTAGGAAGGCGCAACTTTTGGGGGGTTTGGGGTACTCACTAGGTGTCGCACTACAGGGGAAAAGTATGACCAAAGCCGTGAAACTACTACTGCCCACACCGAGTGGAGAATTCATACTAGAGGTTTTCGCCGTCACGGTGATAATATTTGTGTTAGCCAAAGTAACGCGTGTACCCATATCGCTCACAATGGCGCTCGTCGGCCTACTCTTGGGTGCCTCACTCTCAAACGGTGTTTCCATCGATAGGGGGATCATGATCGAAACCGTGACTATGTGGTTTATCACACCGGTGATTGCTGTTTTCACAGCGTACACGGCGGTGAGAGTAGCCCATACCCATTCTATAAAGAACCCTTGGAGGAGGCTTGCGGCGATGAGGCTTACACTTGTAGTCCTATCCTTTACCTCTTCATACACACTTGGCTCAAACACCCTAGGGTTCCTCGTGGCCCTCACAGGGTATACCCCTACAACTCTCCTCATCGGTGTGACCTCAGCTTTTTTGGGAGCTATAACACTCAGCAGTGGTGAAATCAGAAGGGTGGGCGGCGAGCTCTACTCTTTAAGGTACACCCCCGCACTTGTCACGCTACTCGACACGACACTACTCGTCGAAGCAGCAACATTACTCGGGGTGCCCCTCTCAAACACCCAAGCCCTATCATCAGGGGTCTTCGGCGCGGCGCTCGGCTACCGATTCAAATATCTCCGCATAAAACCCTATCTAATAATAGTTGCGGGATGGATTATAACCCCCTTACTAAGCTTAGCGCTCGGATATATAATCAGCACACCGACGCACTTAGGTTGATTCACAAAAAAGTCCAGTACATACGGGAATAGTGGAAGAGCAATAAGCTTGATAAGTCAAATCGAATAAGGCCTGATAGGTCAGGGTTGGCATAACCAACATCTTAAGGTTTATCAGTGTGTACACACTAATTGAAACTGGTTTTGGAAATGGTAGCAGAGAAGGTATTGAGGTTTCAGGGTAAGAACAGGGATCTAAACCAGCTGGCACAACAGATAGTCTCCCAGCTTCAGGCTGACGGGTATAAGACGCAGATCAGGAATGCTCCGCTAGGTACAATTATTCAGGCGCAGAAAGCTGGTATATTGAGGGATATTGTGGCCGCTGATAGGGCGTTTTCAATAGTGATAGCAGGCCAACCCAACGACTTCACCATACACATCGGTATTGGTAAGTGGATCCAAAACATCGGCGTTGCAGCCGCAGAAGCACTGCTTTTATCAACACTATTCCTCGCAGTGGACGTACCCGAGATGCTCTGGACGGTGCACGTAGAGAACGACCTCGCCAAGAAAATATCGCAGATTGTGGGTTAAAACTTAAACGTAAACACATCCCTCCACAATTTTTTCACTAATAGGCCCCATGGCTCGTTTGTGGTGGTAACACATTTCCCCATTGGCGGTTTTCACGGCACAAATAGGTGTGGCGCCACCAAGTAGTACACCACACCTATGATTATCAGGTACACGAGCACAAGTATGGTCCAAGGCAGGTTGTTCCTTGCCACGACACCCTCTTTCCTAACGTAGCTAGTGGTTGAAACCCCCGCGCTAAGGGTTTGCGGTGCAACTGGTTTTGCAACCTCTGCGCCAACCGAGTTGAGTGACGGTGTGAGACCGACGGGCAGTCCTGTCACCTTTGCAACGGCTGCTTGGAACGCGCCGAAGAGGGCGTTTGTCGAGGTGTTGCTACCAGAGAGGGCGCATCCAATCCAGCCAAATATGGATGATACGATTATGAATAGCGTTGAGAGGTCTGCTGCCTTCCACGCTAGGGAGTAGGCCATACCGCTATAATTGAATACGAGCGCCAGTCCAACCACGAATACACCAGTGAGTATTCCACCCCAATACTGTCTGAATGACATCACAATAGCCCGCTTTACGATTGATGGTTTGGCGCCTAGTATTGGTAGCGTGACCAGCCATGAGGCAAGTATCGCTGTGCCAGCTACAGCGGGGTTGAAACCGAATGAGACGGCCACAGCCTTATGTAACAAGTTGGAGTAGGCTTTGAGTGAGAGTGTGGCTATAGTGGTTTTTGTGAGGGGGGACCACGGGCCAAGCCATAGTGTCACAATTATTATCATCACCACGATAGCAAGCCAGAATCTTAGAACCCCCGACCGATTTTGTTCTGGGCTGGGGTCGCCCACAGGCGTTGCCTTAGCGGCCTGACTGACTACTCTCCTGGGTCGCCAAACCCTCAAGAAGCCTAGAAGAATAATGAAAGAGACCACTTATCCACTTATGTCAGCCAAGTAGGGGCCGACAAAAGAGGCCATTGGGTATTGCCCAGCAATAAAGGAGAGGGAGGCGAGAATCGCGAATGGCCAAATATCCCTCACCCCCCTCCATTTGTCCACGAGGTAGGCGAGCACCCATGGGGGGAGGAGGGCGAGGAGCGCCACAACCTTAGCCACAGAGGAGGAAACAAATATAAGGGGGAGACCCGTTACGGCCGAAAGGATGATTATAGGTGTGCTGAGCGCCCCATACGAGACTGGGGCGTTATTCGCTAGGGCGGTCACCTTTAGAGCGGTTAACTCCCCAAAACCTAGGGCTATAAGCACGGGTGACACAAGAGCCCAAGGATACCCGAAGCCAACAAGCCCTTCGAAAAGGGCGCCGAAAGACCAAGCCAAAAGTATAGCTTGGATTCTCGAGTCCTCGGTTGCATTCCTTACAACCCATGCTTTGAAGGCGTCAAACTTCCCCGTCAGAACTAGTGTGTTGTAAAATGTGAGCCCCCAGAACACTATCCAAGATATGGCCCACGTCCCAGTGAGTGCGCCTATAAGGAAGGACTCCGCGGCGGAGGCTATAGGGGTCCCCCACACACCCGCCGCTATGAGTGTAGCCACTATGGCTCCTATGAGTGAGGCGAGCCATGCGGTCATACGTAGCACAATAAGTAATAAAAACAATACTATCAGTGGTACGAGTGAGAGGAGTATTGTCAAAGCAACACTGCCTGTAGGGTTTAACTGTTAAACATACACACCAAACCAATATTCGGCTTCCTAATAAAATTTTTTGTGTATATTTATTGTCTGTATTAAAATTTATGCACCTAATTCAGGATAATCAAAAGAACTTAAGGTGTAATTTAATGTGGGCGACCGCTTATCACCCAAGCGGCATGGAGACCGTGCATACCTTATAGCGAAAGCGTTAGGGATTTTGGCACCTTGAATCGTACTGCAAACATTCTCTGCGGCCATCTAAGTGGCTGCTGATCCACATTGATAATACCCCCAATATTGAAACACAACACCCCAATGGACCTAACAGTCGCACACCCACTGGGTTTAAACGAACCCTCAAGGCATTGTGGTTTAAGGCGTCTTCCATGTCTCAGAAGCCTGTGGTCTATGTGGCCGAAGAAGTATCCAAGAGGTTCGGTGAACTGTTCGGTGAAAAAGTTGTTAATGGCCATAGGCTGAGCGTCGAGGAAACAATAGGCGCCTTAACCGTTGAGCTTGAGCCAGAGATTGAGAGAGTGCTAGCCGAGCGTAGATCGCTGCTGGATTCGGGTGAGCCTGTGAGTGCAAAGTATTCTCTACCCAGCTGGGACACGGTGTTTCGCCACCCTGTTGATGGTAGTGTTCGAAGCTTCCGTGAAATAGTGCAGGGCCTCATAGACAACTTTCTTGGAAGGGAGACTCCTCTCGCTTGGCGGCTCAACGAAAACGCACCGATACCCGATGAGGCCAACCCGCTCAAGAACCCTGGTCTCGAGCTGACAGGACCATGGCACCCCTTAGACATGGCTGTAAAACAGATTAACGCGGACGTGTCAGCTACGATGGGTCCAGACAATGAGGATGCAGCGCCCCCCGACTATCTGGTACATGGCTCAGAGGGCGGTGACATTGGTCTGTTCGCCTCAAGGCTGAACGAGCACCTCCTCCTCTCTGGTAGTGTCGGTGAGGCGGTGGCGGTCAAGAAGGGGAAGCAGAGGGTGTACAGGATCCTGAAGCCTCGGGACGAGTGGCCCACAAGCTTCCACAGGGTTCCAGGGATGCACCTTCGAACGCCGCACGTGAAGGTGAACGGTAAGCCCGCCCCAAGCATAATAGTTGACTACGTGATACACGCGCTCAACGACTTCGAACCACTCAGGCGGAGAGGCAGCATGCTCTACTTCTACCAGCCCAAGGTTCAGACACCTTCTGAGGCTGCTGTCGTCGCAAAGATTCTGTGGGCGCTCGAACGCACCTTGGGAGCCGAGAGGCCGGGCACGCTCATAAAGCTCAAAGCGCTCTACGAGGAGGCCAACGCTGGCAGGTTTCTACCCGTGATAATGTGGATGTGGCGCTACTGGCTCATAGGCACAAACGTTGGGCGCTGGGACTATACCGCAAGTCTCATAGAGATGTGGAAGAATGAACGCGTTCTACCAGATCCTCAGAACGGTTCGCTTATGGGTATGGTCGCGCCGCACATGATGACCTACCAGAAGTACAACGCGCTCATAAACCTAATGGCTGGTGTCTACCGTGGGGAGCTTGTTTGCGGGGCGCCCATAGGGGGTATGAACGCTGTTATGCTCTACGCCGAAACAGACTCATACGGCAGGGCCAGGCACAACGCTGTCGCCCTGCGCTCAATGTGGATGGACAAGCTTCGCGAACGTCTCATCGGCCTCATTTTTGTGCCCGAAAAAGGCGTTAGGGATGAAAGAATCACGCTCACACAAATCTTGGAGGGACGCGTCAAAGGCAGACTCTACGACTGTTATAGGCAGAGCTGGGTGGCTTCACCCGACGAAAAGTATGTGGCTGCGGGAAACAAGCCTCTCAGAACCCCAATAGAGGCGCTCCAAGCGCTACTCGACGCGCAAGAAGAATGGGAAGTTGTTGATGGTGTACGCATGGCCCCCAAAGTTGACAGCGGGCTCACACAGACAGAAAAAAGGCTTCTGAACACCCTCGGCCTTTTGGACGAGAATGGGCGAATCACCCCGTGGGTTGTAAAAGAGGAAAGTGTGGATACACCTGAAAAACTCTTCTCCAATATTTGGGGTGACAAGAACCTTTGGGGCGCACTCTACGACATACCTCGGGGTGAGATCACTGTGGAGAACATCCAGCATGCATTCTATATGGCCGCAAACTACGGCTTCCAAGTGTTGAACGGCAACCTCGCTGCGGCTATAGACGACTACAAACTGTACCCGGGCCGCGTAGTGAGGTTCATGAATGATCTAGCCACCTACAGGATATTTGTATCCTGGCTTTGGACCATACTGTACCATGGTGCAACTGTGACAAAAGACGGCTGGCTGTGTGCGCCCAAACTCACTGAGGACGGGGTCATACCCGCAAAGGAAGAGATCAGGGTGCTTGTTGGCACAGCCTTCAGCAACCAACACTTTAACGAGTTGTGGAGGCTGCACGAAGAGTGGACGAGGGCCTTCTTCGATGAATACGACCGGCTTGCGGCCATAAGGATACTAGCCTCAACACTTGTTTCTAAACACGTGGGGTCGGCTGGGGGTGGGCTGCTTACAGATAAAGTCACGCAGCTACTCAACGCGCTCCTACGCAAAGGCGAACCAATCCATGAAATCACGCTACAACTCTCCAAGTTGCTAGGCTGCGCCACACAACAGCTTGAAGCTGACTTGAAACACTTGGAAGAGCTACCCCAAATAAAACGGGTGTTAGCCCAAACCTATGGGGCGCCTCCTAGCTACCTCCGAGTGCTCAGCGTGCAGGAAGCGGGCCGGCAAATAGCAAACCTCATAGGAGGAGAAGCCCAAACCCTCGCAGCCGAGGTGGCCGCCTCGGCGCCTAGATTCGACAGGTCTAAGGCGCCCATCATAATGGATGTGCTCAAAAGACAGTTCCTGTGCCCTAACTATATACAGCACAGCGCACGAGTACTCTTCACCATAGCGGATAAACCCCCTGAGGAGGCAGCCAAAATACTCGACGCGGTGTACTACATTGACGCCCAAGGTTCACCCATATTCAGGGGGCCAGACGGGAAGCCATCGAGAAGAAAAATCGTTGAAGCTGTGCAGTCAGGAGTCCTCCCAAAAAGCGCACTAGAGGCCCACGACTACGTCTACGACATATACTAGACTAACCCTGACATTGGAGGATTTGGTACACAAGTGATCCATGGAGTCCTGTGGGCCGGTCGTCAGGCTTGTGCACGCGCTTAAAAACTTGAAGACACCGTAGAAGTGGGTGGTTCCACCCCATCTTCGCTTGTTCCCATTAAACTTCGTAAAGCCAACAACGTCTAGAACCATCTGAGAATTATTCGTAAAGTAGGAAGCGGTGTAGGCAACGCACAACTCGGTTTTTGGGTGTTGGATAAAGCGGAGGCGGGTGTCTTGGTTGGAGCACGGCTTGAGGTCATTTGAAATAGCGTGGAGGGAACCTTTTGCACCCATGTGGGGCAATCCCTTTTTGTTTTATAGAAGCGGAATACTAATTTATCAA
>JAVZKQ010000084.1:0-6545 GCA_038884175.1 Thermoprotei archaeon
CTAAGGAAAAGCAAGAGTGAGTGGTGGTTGGAGTTGGCTGGTAGGGTGAGTGGTGTGGGTCGGCCTGAAATATATAGGTGTACGCTTGTGGCCCACGACTACCTCTTTTTTACCACTCTTGGTGTGAGGGATACGTCTCCAAGTAGGTATATTGGTAACTATGCGCTTATGTATGCGTTAAACAGGTTTACTTCCGCTGTTCAGAGGGTGGCTTCGGGGACGAAGCCTCATTATGAGGATGACTTGGGGAGGATGTTGTTGTATTGTACCCCGGCTGGGCCGGCTGAATCTCCGTATATACATCTTTGTGGGAATAAAATAGAGTGGGAGGGTGCTCCTCTCACTTATTTTACATATAATAGTGTGAATACGATAACGCAGGCGACGGAGACTGGTAGGAGTAATTTTCCAACTTTTGGGAGAAAAGGTAAGTTTCCTCCCCTGAATGCTTATGTATTCTTTGTGTTGGGTGGTGAGCCGGGTGGGGTTGTTAGGCTTGGTAAGAAGCAGGTTGCGTGTAGGGTGTATGCTGAGAGGCTTGAGTTTATTGGGGAGGAGGATGGTGAATTTGAGCCCAGTCACCCGGTGAACCCGATGGATTTGGAGGGGTTCGGTGTTGGTAGTATTGTTCGGGGTGAGCTTGTGAGGGCTGGTTACCCGCTGCTTGTTAATGCTAGGCTTAGGGGTAGACACTATGTGTGCGCCCGTGGTGATAAGAAGTTTTATATTGCGAAGCCTAACCCGCAAAAATATGTGATGCTCGCGTTGCCAAAATGATTTAGGTGTTCGGGGTGTATATTAGACCCGTCAAGCTGGCGTTGTCAGAGGACCCGGGTGACAGTGTTGGTTCGATTAGGCTTAGGAGGTATCAGGCTGAGGTTAGGCGTTCGTGTTCGCGTTATGTGTTGGTTTCGGCTCCGACGGGTAGCGGTAAAACTTTGGGGTATTTGGTGAGGGCTTTTAGACCTGTTGGTGGCGAGCCGTTTAAAACTGTTGTTATGGTGTATCCTACGAATGCGCTTATATGGGATCAGGCTCGTGCGATTGAGGGGTTGCTGGTGGACCACTTTGGTTTTAAGGTGAGTGTTGTTGGGGAGGAGTCGTTGGGTGGTGCTAGTGGTGGTGTGGGTGGTGTGGGTGATGTGTTGCTTTTGGTTGCTAATGGTGAGAGTCTTTTGGCGCTTTCGAAAGGACGTGGGAGGAGTGAGGGGAGGGTGTTGTTGGAGATTTTGAGGCGGGATTATAGGACGAGGATAGTGCTGACTAATCCTGATATCCTGTACTATATGTTTCTCTATAGGTTTGCAGCCTCTGAGGAGTTGTTTTCGGCGCTTTTCAAGGAGAATATACCTAACCTTCTTGTGTTGGATGAGGTGCATCTCTACTACGGGTATTCGCTCGCTATGCTCACGTATATGTTTGGCTATATGAGGGATCTTTTTGATCAGGTTATTTTTGGGAGTGCTACGCCGATAAATGTTGGGGCAATTGTGGGTGATGGGGTTGACCGGATAGAGGCGCAGCCGAGTGTGGAGGGGCAGGTTGTTAGGTTTGGGTGCACGCTTACAATTGATGGGTTTCCGGGTTTTGGGTCTAAGGAATATTTTGATAAGCTAGTGGGTAAGGTTTGCGAGTATTATGAGAAACATAAGGACGATAAGCAGAGGGTGAAGGTGCTTGTTATCTTGAATAGTGTTCTTGGGTGCTATGCGTTGCAGGAGAGGCTTGAAAAAGAGTTTCCTGGGGAGGTCACGGGTATACATGGGCTTGTGCCCCCGCAGGCGAGGCCTCACAACCAATCCGAGTTTAAACCCATTGTTGTGGGTACGAGTGCGGTTGAGGTTGGTGTGGATTTTGATACTGCGTCGCTCATCTTTGAGGCGGGTGACTCGAGTAGCTTTATTCAAAGGTTTGGTAGGGGTGCTCGGCACTCTGAATGTGAAGCCTACGCGTTTATACCCCAACTCTATGTGGAACCGTTAATGAAGGGGTTGGCTGGGCGGTCTGAGCTTGAATATTCGGAGTTCGTGGGGATCTTGACTTCTAGACTGAGAGCGTATGAGAGCTATGTTGAGTTTCCGTTTAGTGAGCAGGCTGCGCCGTTGTTGCACGCTGTTTACCTGAATTGGGCGCTGCAGAGGCCGGCTGGTGGGGGTCATGGTGGGAGTAAAGGTCGAGCGGCCCAAGAGCTGAAACAACTCCTTGAGATGGGGAGGTTTTATGTGCCCGGCCATCTTAGTACTGTTTATTCGTTTATAAAGAAAATGATAGATTCTCCTGATCCGTGCACGTTCCGGTTGGTGGATATGATCTCGTTTAGGAATACGCTTGGTAGTCTGCCGGCTTTGTTCACTAAATATGATCCGCCTTTGTTTGACTATGTGTCGCTTGGGGAGCTCCCCAAACTTGTGTTTAGTGTTAAGCCTAGGGAGGAAATTGAGAAACGCTATAGGATTCCGCTTAAGATGAGGTTGGAGGAAAGATTCCTCGTGGTGGAGGATATTAATAATAATCCGCCGAAAATTCGGTTATTTGTGAAAACTTCTGATTATCGTGATGCACCGCGTCTGCTATATGGTGGGGTTAAGTGTGAGCCGCCTAATGAGGGTGTGAGAACAGGAATTCTCAGTATAATAGAAAAGCAGCCTGCGGTGGTGTTTAATAAGCATGATTGGAGGCTTGCGGGTCTCTGGACGATGACGGGTGAGTTTTTGGTGGTTGGTGGTGATGCGTATGTTGCGTGGTTTCTGAATGGGAACCCGAATTATATTTGATTGTGTGGTTGTGTTTGGGTTTTTCCCTTGTGTTTGAGGTGGGTTGGCCTGTTTTTGTGGTGAGGGTGTGATTGTTTTGGTTGAATATGATGGGGTGGAGTTGTTGCCTGTGACGGCGGTGAGACAGTTTTTCTATTGTAAGAGGGAGCCTTACTATATTTATGTTGTGCACACGGTGGAGCCTAGTAGTGAGACGATGGCGGCTGGGGTGGATGTACACCTTGATGATCCCTTTCAGGCGTTTTTGAGGAAGATTAAGCCTAGGCTCATGTTTCGGTCGCCGCGGATACGTTCTGTTGGGCTTGGGTTGGATGGGGTGCCGGATTATGTTTTTGTGACGGGTTTCGGTGAGGTGGTGCCGGCTGAGGTGAAGTATTCGGGGAGTGTGGTGGGGAGGGTGGGTCTCCAGTTTGTGGCTCAGCTTGTGGCGTATGCTTTGATATTGGAGGATGGCTATCTTGTGTTGGGTGATGAGTTGGTGGAGAGGGGTGTGGGGGACTCTTCGATAAGCCCCCTGGTGGTGAAGAGGGGGGTGATATATAGTGCTGTGCAGAAAAGGGTTGTGGTTGTGGAAATCACCGAGGGGCTTAAACATAGTGTGAGGAGGGGTGTTGAGGAGTTGAAGAGAATTATTTTGACGGGTGAGTTCCCCGATGTTAGGCAGCCGTGGTCGAAGTGTTCGAATTGTTGGTATAGGCGTTTTTGTTATCCCGCGGGGTTAGATGTCTAACCCTATATTTCTGCTAGCCTCATGTTGTTTATGTTATCGGGGTGGTTTGGTTTCCTCCGACCTCGACGAGCCCCACAGTGGTATGTGTGGGGAACCCTCAGTGTGCCTGTAGGGTGGTCTGAAAAGCAGCCTCACATGGGCCAGCCGGTGTGAGACTCTGGGTAGAGGGGTTTAGATGTTTGGTTGTGTTTGCTTGGTGTGTTCGAGTTTTGGTAACGGTTTGATTATAGGGTTTGTTGAAAAGATTTGTGTCTTAGGTTGTATTGGGGATATGGTTTGTTGGATTATTGGTTCGAATAGTATATTGTGTTGTAGCGGTAGCCCGACAAGGCGTTATATACGAATCCTTTGACGTATGGTTGGAGGAAAACGTATACGTAGGCGTTTGGAAGCCATATGTATGGGGCGTAGTTATATGTGATATTGTAGATCTGTTTTACAAGTTGTATTTGCTGTGTTTGGTTCGTTAGGAAGGGTAGGGTGGCCATTATCTGGTTCACGCTTGAGAGGTTCATCCACGCTTGGAGGTAGCTGGTTGTCGTGACGGCGGGGGCTATTAATTGTAGTATGGGGTCCGCCCAGTCTGGTCCCCATTCTAAGTCAACGAAATTCGGGGTTGCTTGAGGGGTTGTCCACTGGTTGAACATGGATAAGGTGAATCCTTGGAAACCCACGCTTAATCCTAGCTGGGATAGGTCGTTCTGTATTACTTCAAGCTGGATTCGTGTGACTTGGCTCTCTGGTGCTAGATAGTAGATTGTTAGTGGTCCGAGAGGTGGGGCGCTGGTGTTGCCCAATACTGTTCCGTTGGGCATGGTCACGGAGAAGTCTTCTTGTTTACCGGCTAGGTTGAGGTAGTATGCGGCGAGATTCAGGTTAAAGGAGTATAGGGGGAGGTTTCCTGGATTGTAGAAGGGGGTGAAACTGGGTGTTACGGGTCCCAGTATTAGTTGGCCGAGAAGTGTTCCGTTGAAACTCAGTGAATCGTAGAGTATCTGGGTGTAGTTTATTGCGTGTTCAATGGCGAGTCTAAAGTTCACGTTGTTTGTGGGGTACTTCTGTGTGTTCATTGAAATATAGTAGAAGCCGGGGTTCGGGCCGAGAATTTTGAATATCTGGTTGAAGCTATAGTATTGTTTGTATTGGTAGGCGTCGTAGAATTCGTTGAAGAGGCTGGGTGAGTCTGCGAGGCTTATCTGTGCCTTATTTGTGGCGAAGTCCTCTATTCTGGTGTTTTGGGGTAGACCGTAGTTTACCACTATGATGGGGATGTGTGGAGGTTGCGCCACGGCGGGCACGTTGGTTGCGTTTATCCCCCAATATAGTGGGTTGGGTTGGAGGACTATGGAGGAGAATGATACGCCAACGGATCTTATCTCGTAGGGGCCTGTGCCGGGTCCACCGTTGGCGTCAAAATATGCGTTCACAGTGTTGTTGTAGACGCCTCCATGCTCATCCACGAAGGTGGGGTCCACAATGGCACCCCACCACAGTGCTATGTCCAACAGGAAGAACCTGTATGGGTGGAGCAGGTTTACCTCGAAGGTGTATGGTCCAAGCACAACGTACGCTTGGCGTGGATACTCCATCACTGCTAGCTGTGTGGCGTTATCGGGGTTAAAATGTGAGAGCATTTGATTCAGAATCTGGGAGGCGAGCTTGTAGTTGGTGGTTGCGGGTAGACCCGTGGCGTATTGCAGCGCGTGGAGCAGTCCCCACGGAGTGGTCATATCTGTGGCGCTCACGTTTTCAGGGTTGAAGGTGAGCTCAGCATAGTTGGAGGAGCCCACCGCCTGCCCCAAGTATAGCTCGCGTACAAAGCTGAACCAAACATCGTAGGCGTTGAGTGGGTCGCCGTTAGAAAACTTTACGTTTTGTCTTATGGAAAACACATAGGTTTGATAGTTGTTTTCAATGGTATAATTTGAGGCTAAAACTGGAACCACTTGGTATATGCTTGAACCGTTTGGCTCAACGAGTTCTTGGAACACGTTGTTGAACACCGCAGTATCGGGTCCACTAAAGCCTGTTGCGGGGTCGAGTGCGTCTGGTGCAAGGTCGCCGGGGAAGGGTATTCCAACGTCGTCGACTAGCACGCTTTTGTTTGGTGGTTCTAGCTGAAAGTTACTCGTGGTGATTGATGGGGTTGGGGTAGGTGAAGTGTATGTTGTCGATGTGGGTGTTGATGGGATTGTTGATGGGGGCTTGCGTGAAAGTAAAACGCCTACCGAAATAGCTATGATCAAAATGATTGCCACGACTAAAATTATTTTTGTTGTGCTAACAGCTGTCTTCGTTTTCAGCGTTCGCATAAGGACTCATGTTAAAAGCTATATATAAAATTTATTTATATCTTGGCTTGCATTCTTGGATTCTATTAAGTAAATCTTTCTTGTATTGGAGGATCAAGTAAATGAGTTAGCTTCTCCTATACCTTGATTACAGTGTTTTTACATTGGAGCCTTTTGATTTACAACTTGTGTGCTCGATCATTTGTGGTTTGTCGCATATTGGCGGCATTGTTGGATGCCTAACCCGTAGCTCACTATGTGCACTATGTTTCGTGAATCAGGTTTCTCATAATATTTTCCAGCATGAGGGTGGTAGGACCTGTATTACACCCTTGACTGTTGCATTTTCTTGAAGATCACGGGGCTCGCCACCACAAATGTGATAATCTGTTTTACGCCCGCTTTGTAGACAAATGAACCAGAACAGCATGGTTGAAGATATGGAATCCGCCACCTTCAAAGACACAGAAAATGTCAACATCACCACTCCTATAGTGGGTTTCGGATACGAAAGGAAGGTGTGGAGTCTGCTCGAAGGATCACGTGGAAACACACTTGTCCAACACATCAAAAAACCCACAGTATCATGAGAATATATAGATGTCTAATCGAGCTATTTGAAACAAGGGCAAACCGGAAACATGGAAACCCCAAAGTTGTATGGCGGGTGAATCTTGGCCGGTTTGGGGGGTGGTTGGAGGACGCCATAGGTAGTAGACTGGGTTTGCCTAAAGGTATGGGTATAGGGGT
>JAVZKQ010000085.1:0-6456 GCA_038884175.1 Thermoprotei archaeon
GTGTCTAGCGGGTTTTTATATTTCATCATGCGCCCTATCCACAGTATTGTTGGCCGCACGCCTTTTGTACCCGGCTTATATTTGTCGTGGTCTATACCGTGGTGAATTACTAATATTTTGTTTGGGTTGACACCTAGGCGTGTGGTTAGCTGGTTGGCGGTTGTTTGTGAAACCGCTACGATTTTGGGGTAATGCTTAACTAGTCTTTCGAAACTTCTTAGAAGCGCGGCTTTAAATGGGTCTACGTCAAACCTTAGGACATCTTGTGGACGTGGTGCATTAGGGCGATGGTGTGGTTGTTTGCTAGGTATGAGAGGAATGGGGCGGCGTGGGCCACGCTGTCAATCACCGCATCGTGTTTCCTTGCTTCTTGGATTGCGTAGCCGTGTAGTGACACGCTTCCCCCAGCCCTCTTTATGTGTATTCCGTCCAATTCCTCCTCTGTTTTGGCCCCATTAAAGCGCTCGCTCATCCATGTGACGCTCACACCATATTTTATAAGGCGTTTTAACACCTCGTGCAGGACAACCTCGGCGCCGCCCGCCTGTGGATGGTGGGGGTCCCTGTGGTTCAACACTAGAAGATCCACGCCTTGCACTAAATTCAGGTAAGCTTTAAGGCCACTCTTAACAGGAAACATGGATCGTTTTTAACATTTCACTTTTTGGTTACGGTGGTACTTCAGGTTTTGGGCTTTTCGAATCGCAATATTCCACTGGTGTCTGTTTTCTAGATTCCTTTGATGTGTGTTAAGAGTTGGTCCACTCTTTTTTGGTAGGTGTGTTTTTTATAGCATTCTTCTTGTAGTTTGTTTGCTTTTTCTTCTCTTTCGGCTTCGTTTTCTAAGTAATAGTTAATTTTTTGGAGTAGGTCTGTTGTGTTGTCGTAAAATACTGCGGGTAGTATGTTGGCTGCTGCGTATTTGTTGTCTGTTATAAGGAATCCTCCGCATCCTGCTACTTCGAATGCTCTCATGTTGAGCGTCTTGGAGGCTATGTCTGCTTTGTGGTGGATGTTGAGGTTTATTTTTGTGGCGCCTATCACTTGGACGTAGTCTTCCCCGTAGAGGGGTGGGTGGTGGATTCCAGCTTTCAGGATCCATAGTGGTCCGAAGATGTGGGGTTTAGGTCTGATTTTTCTTAGGGTTTGCCATCTGTTGAAATAGAATGTTCCTATAAACGTTGTGTCGTATTTTTTTGGTGTGTCTAGTTTGCGATGGATTTTTGGGTCGCAGGCGAATGGTAGCTGATACACTTTTTTGCGCCCCGCCTATAGTAGAATTCTTGTTTGGTGTTGGGGTGAACACTGCGTTGAATAGTTCTGGTCTTTTTTTAAGGAGTCTTGGGTATCTTGTGGAGTCTGGGTAGTAGGGGTAGAGTGGGCCTAGCTTTGATAGGGCTCTCAGGGTTTGGTTTGTGAGTAGTTCTGCTTTAAATACTATGATGGCATCATAGCTTCCCATGAATTTTTTTCTGTTTACTTGTAGTATGTTTAGTATTGTTTTGTTTGGGCTCAGCCTACGTAGGAATATTCTGAATACGCTGTTTTTTGGAACTCCCTCATATTGGTTGACGAAGTGGACGGTGTGTCCTAACAGTGTGAAGGCTCTATAGTAATAGTCTTCGAGGTTGTGGTTTGACTTGTTTCCCACTATTAGTATCTTCAAGTGTTTCAGACCCCACGTATCGGCTAACTTGTGGTGCACCTTTTAATATTTTGTCTTGCAGACCTTGTTTGCTGAACAGATTCGGATAAAAGTTTATATGTGCGATGCCTGAAGACCTGACACCTTGTTCTATGGGTTGCTATGTAGGTGATGTTGGGAATATGGGATTTACGCTAGATCTACACTACAATCTTTCCGCCGTAAGTGTTTGGCTCTTGTGATGTTGGTTAGAAGCTGTGGGCGTGGATACCCTTTCGGGTGTGGGGTTTGCTAGCGTTTTCGCGTTTTCATCGTAAAGTGCTCTATTGTTTTTTCTAGCCCCCTCTTAGAGGAGTCTTAGGTTCCCAACCCAACAGCGTCTTAGCACGCGTAATGTCGGGCCTCCCCTTTTTGGGGTCGTGTGGTGGCTGCGGTTTGAACACTATGGGTGAACTTGAACCTGTGAGGTCCAGTATTGTTTTGGCTAGTTCGAGTATGGTGTGTTCCTCGGGATTTCCGAGGTTTATGGGGATCCCCCTCACATCATCATTTTCGCGTGTCATTAGTTTTAGAAGTCCTTCCACCATGTCGTCAATATAGCAGAAACTCCGTGTCTGTTGGCCGTCCCCATACACTGTGAGTGGTCTGCCCTCCAAGGCTTGGGTTATAAAGTTGGGGATAACTCTGCCGTCGTATGGACTCATGCGTGGGCCATACGTGTTGAATATGCGCGCCAAGCGGACATCCACACCCCTCCTGTGATAAATGTATGCGAGGGTTTCAGCGAACCTCTTAGATTCGTCGTATGGTGCGCGTGGACCCATCGTGGCGACGTTCCCCCTATAATCCTCGCTCTGCGGGTGTATTAGGGGGTCGCCGTAAACCTCTGAAGTGGATGTTATGAGCACGCGTGAGCCGTGTTTTTCGGCTGTTTTGAGTGTGTTGAGTGTTCCAAGCGAGTTGGTGAGCGCTATCTCAAGCGCGTGTTTTTCGAAGGAGGCTGGTGAGGCCATGGAGGCCAGGTGAAAGATCCAGTCGGCGTTCGAGTCGAATGGGTTTGTGATGTCCCACTCTAAGAACTCGACGCCCTCCCGTGTTAGGTTGTCGCGGCTTCCAGAGGAGAGATTATCCATGATGATCACACTGTGGCCCTGTTCGACGAGCCGCTCTGCTAGGTGGCTTCCGATGAACCCTGCACCGCCTGTTATAAGAATCCTCAAACCAGCTTCACCTAGTCGAGTTGTGTTGAGCCACCCGTGTGTGTGGGGGAATTGTTGAAGGCTGAGGCTAGCTCTATGTTGGCTTTGAGCCAGGATTCTACATCACCGATGTCGTAGCGCTTCGCCTTTATGAAGTAGCCGATTTTTCTTGGATACATGTTGAGGGCGTCTGTGAGTTGCACCTCGCCTTTTACACCTGGTCTAGTCGCCCTGAGGTAGTCGAATATCTCGGCTGTGAGCACATATGGTCCCGTGATGGCGATGTTTGTGGGTGGATTCTGGGGCTTCTCAATCATATTTGAAACATGGATAATGTTGCCTTCTATGCGCCCTTCGACTATACCATACTTTGAAGCCGACTTCGGCTCAACGAATTCAACGCCGATAACTGGAAGCCCAGTTCGAATGTATTCATCGATGAGGTGGGGTAGAACAGCCTTGTCGAACACTGTGTCTCCGAGAAGCAGTGCGAAGGGTTCGCCTCCAACGTGTTTCTCAGCGTAGCTAACGGCGTCACCCAAGCCGAGCGGCTCCCTCTGTCTCACATAGTAGATGGTGGCCTTTTCAATGATGTGTGAAACGTTGTCGCCGAGGCCGCTGGGTGGCTTGTCGAAGTAGTCGATGAGCGCCTCCTTGTATTTACTCACAATGATGAGGATGTCTTCTATATCTGCGCTCAAAACCTCTTCCACAACATAGTGGATGATGGGCTTGTTAAGCAGTGGAAGCATTTCTTTTGGGAGCACCTTGGTGAAGGGGTAAAGCCTCGTGCCCACTCCAGCGGCGGGTATGACGGCCTTCTTAACACGCCTATCCGGGTAGGTTGGCGTCACCAGCACACACCCTCCCGACCAAGGATTCGCCTACCCTCAAGCACGGTTTTACCTGTATAGAGGGAGGGGTTCTTGAACTCCTCCCACTCTGTGAGTATGAGCACAACTTCTCCCGCCTCAACACACTCCCTGGCGCTTTTGTGGTAGACCACCTGGGTGAACTTGGGGTCGAAGCGCCTGAAATTCTCGCCTGCTCGTGGGTCGTACGCGTGCACCTCGGCACCCCCCTCTAGTAGCGCTCTCACAATCTTTATACTTGGAGCCTCCCTCACATCGTCTGTTTCGGGTTTGAAAGCGAGGCCCAGAACGCTCACCTTGACGCCTCGAAGGCTCCCCACTTTATTTTTTAAAAGTTTCACAAGCTGTAGAGGTTGGCGCTCGTTTTGCTTTAAAACGGCTTCAAGGATTAGAGGCTCGTAGCCAAGGGTGCGCGCGAAATGTGCGAGGGCGGAAACATCCTTCGGAAAACAGCTGCCACCGAAGCCGATGCCCGCGTTCAGGAATTCGCGCCCAATCCTTCTATCCAACCCCACCGCGTCCATAATCTGGTAGACGTCGACTCCGATATTTTTTGCTATGTTGCCGATTTCGTTGGCATAGGCTATCTTCATTGCGAGGAAAGCGTTGTTCGCATACTTTACAAGCTCAGCGGCCCTCAGACTCATCTCAAGTTTTGGGGCGTCAATGTTAGAGTAGACACCGCGGAGGACCTCGAGTGTACGCGTGTCACCAAAGCCCAAAACAACCTTATCTGGCCGATAAAAATCTTTAAAAGCACGTCCCTCAGCGAGAAACTCGGGGTTATACTCAACATGCTCAAAGTGGGGCGTTACAACACGCTCAGTTGTCCCAGGAAGAATTGTGCTTCTTGGGGCAACGATGCCTGTGTAGCCAACCTCTTTCAGGCTCAGCACAGCACCCCTAAAAACTTTAAATCCTGTCCACCGTCGGATGTGGGGGGTGTGCCAACTGTGATAAACACTATATCCCTGTCTAGAAGCTCGGAATATTTCACGGTAAAATGTGCGTCGCACTCAGCCAAATGCTCTTCGAGCCCAGGCTCAAAGATAGGGGGTCGCCTATTCCTGAGCGCCTCAACCCTACTTTCATCAATGTCGACGCCTACTACGCTGTGACCGAGCTTTGAGAAGCCGAGCGCCGTGACGATGCCAACATATCCTAGACCCACGACCCCGATCTTCATCTGCATGGATAAAACCGAGATGGCTTATTAGCTTTTCTAAATATAGCGAATGTGTTCTATAAGCGTTTCAAGAGGCAAAAGCCCACCCACAAAACACCACAGATATCAGGCAGCCGCCGAACAAGTCTACATCAAACCACCAGGAACACCGACCAGCCCACTTCTAAGCTCAGCAGATTTTTTACAAGCTAGGAGCATGGGACAGGCTCTTGAATATGCGTAGAATACGGAATACGCGTCGATCAGTCATATCTACGGATATTGCAAGCGCCGCTTATGAAAATAGATGGGTATCACATTTGTGGATCGACGGAGAATGCTGCTTGTGAAGCAAGTCCGCTTACTTGGCCGCTCTCCCATAACCCAATCCTCAAACCCGTTTACTACCCGATTCTACAAAAGTATGACTGTTCTATACAGCGTAATGCGTCTATGGAAACATGATTCTTACCATACGTCCGAACTGGCAGACCGCGATTTCAATATTGAAGTCAGGCTTCTTTGTTAGAAAGGTATTTCTAAACCTGAGTGACTGTTTCGATCACATTATCACTTGGAGACCAGCTTTGCTCTAATGACAAGCCGAGGTTCTGGAAAATGCGACAACCATTACTGCCAAAAATGCCTGTGTCTTTAAGGAAGAGGGTAAAGACAAGGGATTCGAGTGCATTGAATTGTCGGTAAGCACTAACTAGCTAGCCCGCTCATTCCAGCAAAAAAAAAGTGATATGAAGGAAACGCCTTGTCACTTCCATTGGGTACCCATCAAACCCTAATAACACCTACTGCACAGTATTATCTCCAAAAAACTTCCGAAAGCTGCCAGTGAAATCAAAACAATTCTTACACGGCATTTCAAATAGAAAGGTAACACTAAAACAATGCCAAACTGAACTGAAACGATCACATATTTCCTTTGAAGCATAGGGATGGCAAAAACGGAAATAACGATAAGCGAATACGTCTCTCATCTAGCCATCCAGTAGAGTGACCAACGGCAGAAGTGTTAGGCCATCGGGCTACGTAGGGAGATCATCGCACACCACGTACCCTTCCTTGCAACTAAACTTGGACCTGAAATACCTGATGCTTTGTAGCTCATCAGGTGACACGTGTTCGCCACATTTCAGTTCGTAAGATAGAAAGGCTCCCTGCGAGCAAAATCAATCTTTCTGCCATCCTGCCTTCAGTGGTTTTTCGCGTTTAATACTCCTGCAACGGCAGGCTCGTAGATCTGCCCTTTCTCCAGCGTGTTGTGGGATAGCGCAAGAGCCGAACTATAGAGGTAAACCTTCTTCATCTTCCTCGACTATAACTGCTTGGCCTATAGTTTCTCACAACCCTAATCCACTTTGAATACTGCATATAGGATAGATCTAAACTGTTTAGCAAGTTTATCAACGTTCACTATTGCTCTAAGCCTCAATAGAAAACACTCAGAAAGTCTTCAACCAGCTTCGGGTTCACACCATTGTAGACGTCAAGCAGATCGGCTCTAACTATTTTTGAGGTTACATGCCCCCTTACATAGCTTTTCGCATCGTTCATGTGGAG
>JAVZKQ010000086.1:0-6250 GCA_038884175.1 Thermoprotei archaeon
GGTCACGCATATGCACCGCGAAGGATATCGCGCCGTTTATCTCCAAGCCAAGCCTTGAGCCAGGCATCCTCAAAACCACATTCTGAAGGCGAACATCGAGCTGACTGTGCTTGTCGGAGAGAGCCTCAATCAACCTTGCGAAAAGCCCTTCACTATCTCTTCCTCCCCACTGCTACCACTCGAACTTATAACAAGTAACCCACAATAGCCCTATATACAGATTTTGATTTGGCTCCAAATATTTGGAATATGATGGTTTGTGGGCGTGCGCAAGTCGTGTTATGGGCGCCAATCGGTGAATGGTCTAAAGTGGATTGCACCACCCATCATTCAACCATCCCCAATTTAGAGCGCCGCCACACTCATTCTTGGTTTCTAAACGCGCTCAGCCTATACATGGGGTTCAGGGGTCCGTGGCCTCTACCAATGTTCAAACTGTTTTCGAGCGCCCGCTGAAGGAATCTTCTCGCATACGTATATGCTTCGATGGGTGGGTCTCCGTGCGCAAGGCGCGCCGCAACGGCGGAGGAGAGGGTGCAGCCGGCGCCATGGTTGTTCTTAGTGTTTATCCTCCTATATTCGAACCATTTGAGCTCTCTAGATGAGTATAGTAGGTCGTGTACGAGTGGACCCTCCAAGTGGCCTCCCTTTACAACCACGTATTTCGGGCCGGCTTTAAATATACGTTCAGCCGCCTCAACCATATCTTGCCGGCTTTTTATGTTCACACCTGAAAGGATTGAGGCCTCATGGATGTTTGGTGTCACCATGAGCGCTCTTGGAAGAAGCTTGTCTCTTAGCGTTTCGATCCCCCTTTCGCTTAGAAGTTTTGCACCCGACTTGGAGACCATCACGGGATCCACTACGAGTTTGAGCCCGTATTCATCAACTTTCGAGCTCACAACTTCAACTATTTCGTGGTTTCCAAGCATCCCGCTTTTCCCATAAACTATTGGGAAATCCCTCATAACCGCGTCTATCTGCGCACCCACACTTTTCGGGGGGAGGTCGAACAAGTCTATCACTTCATATGTGTTCTGGGCTGTGATACTCGTTATTACTGTTGCGCAGTAGACGCCAAGCATCGTGAATGTTTTGAGGTCCTCCTGCACGCCTGCGCCCGCACCAGAGTCGGAGCCGGCTATGGTCAACCCAAACTTCACTCACACCTCACCCACTCTTTAACGAACCTTTTGGCAGCCTGCATCGGGTCTGGCTCACCCAGTATAGCGGATATCACAGCGACACCCCTCACACCGAACGATTTAAGCCTGCACACGTGTTCAAGCTTTATACCCCCTATCGCATACACCGGTATGCTCACCTTCTCTAATATGTTTTTCAACCCTTCTTCACCAGTGTATTGCGCGTCCCCCTTCGTGGTGGTGGGATATATTGAACCCACGCCCAAGTAGGTTGCGCCTAAAGCCTCAGCTTCCAAAGCCTGTTCTACCGTTCGAGCGGACACGCCTATCAAGCCACCTGGGAAAATCTTTTTTACAGCCGTAAGCGGCAGGTCGTCTTGGCCGATGTGTACGCCGTCAGCCTCTACGCTTAGCGCTAGATCTACACGGTCGTTCACGATGAATTTCGCCCCATACTGGGCGCACAGCCTCTTTATTTCAAGCGCCTCCTTATACATCCTTTTTGCAGGCGCCTTCTTCTCCCTATACTGGATTATTCTCACACCCGCTTTAAGAAGGATCCTAGCGACTTCAACTTGGGTATAGTGAAAGTCGCCCGAAGTTATACCGTAGACCCCCTCTGGGAGCTCAGACAAACTCATCCGCCACCCACCTCAACCCTAACAGGGGTGTAATCCTCTTTTTTAAAGCTGTATGATGCGTCGAATAGTCCCGGTTTGAACGACCCAGAACCATGGCTACACCTAAAGTCTTCCCACAAACTTAAACGTGGTGAGGCGTCCAACACACGCCATGAAAAATCCCTTTGGACGCAGAAGTAGGCTGACACGGTTGAGGCGGGCAAACACCCTGCGCCTAAGACAAGCTTGAAGAGTTGTCTACCACCCCCAACAGCACCCAACCTCACACCATAAGCCACACGGTGTTTGCTCGCTGCGGCTGCAACTTCATACCTCTGAGAGCTCCACGAGAACATCTTAAACACCACCCAAAAAGGGAGTTAACCCCATCTACGCCGCCCCCACAACCCACGAGCAAGCGCATTTCCCCACGTCAACTTCGACGATCGCTCCACATAGCGGGTGTAACAACTCCAACGCGAGCTGGGTCCTAAGCCTCGTAGACCCGGCGCCAACAGGGTCGAACGCAAAGGGCACACCAAACCTTTCAGCAAGCCTTGCCACACCTGACATAACCCTAACACGGTCCCTCTCGGGCGAGGCGATTTTGAGGTAGACAGCGGAGGGGGCGACCACAATCTCTTCCAACTCGTCCTCCAAATAAGATATTATGGGTGAGCGACCAAAGCTTAATGTGACATCGGCCAAATCGTTCACGACCACCTGGTTCACAATCTCGTGTATGTGAGCCCTTCTAGCATGTACAACTCCAAGCTCAGGGCAGAAATCTAGGTTCTGCGCGCTTGGCGAACCCATATCGACTGCAACTTAACCACTTAGGATTATATAAATTGGTTGATAACACACTTATATTAAGCACACGTTTCCATACTAGCCCAGTTTCAATCCAGCTTTGATGTGGAGGCTATGGGTTATGTTAACCATGGTTGACATAAACCTTTAGAAGTTAACAGCCAGCGTATGCTTAAACTCCGTGGATGGTTGTAACCTAACAAAGCCCTCTACCCCACCCACAAAAGCTTCGAGGAAAACCTTTCATGTTGTATGTAGCGTTGAGACCCGTGTTTATATTCCCTTAGACGTCGTGAACATCCCTACTTTAACCCTTCTACCCATATATGTGTCTTAGTGCAACATAAATTCCTCATCCAAGGAACACCTGTTCGCGTAAGACTCGCCAACGAGGATGACAACTAACCCATCCTCAACATTGAAGATGAGCGTGTTGAACGGGTTGTACACAAAACTCTAGTGTTTCAAGGACCCATGTCAACCGTTCACATTACTTGTCCATTTGACTTCACGTATTCAACCATTTACGTGAGATTGCGTGCACCACATTCTTTATTTTATCATCACCGTCAGATAATATCTGGAATCGCTTAACCAAATCAATACGACTGAACTATCTTTTGACGAATCGGTTTCGAAATATGTGGTTACAAGCTATAGAAGTTCTTCGATATATGGCAGGTATTGAAACAGCATTGTTTCCCCAAACATATACCAGCTCTGTTTTATTGACCATCATAGCAGCCTCCGAGTTTTCCTCTTTTTGGGTACACGTCTATATGAAACATTGCAGACATCCCCCTATCATCATTATAATTGTACGCCTTGTTCGGCTTACCGTGCAGCGTGTTTTCCCATCCATTATTTTTGAATGAACACAAAGCATACTTCTGGACATCCACAATAGCTCAAAATCTCTTGCTCAACGCTAACACCCTATACATTCACACAGAATATGGCTACTCCTTTTATAAACTATATAAAGCTCGTGTAATGTTGATACATTTGAAGCCGGTTATGTGATGGTCTAACCAGTCGATAAATGGTAATAAAGCAGACTAAATTAAAGTGTATGTGTGGGAGGCCATTTATCCGAGGAACGAATTTTAACGATGAGAACCTGTGTTTTTTAACTTTTAGGGTAAGCCCGGCTAGCATCCTTTTTCTTTTAAGAAGCTTATAATTTTTTTGTTGAAGCTTTCAGGGATCTCCCAGTGTGGCACATGCCCTGCTCCTCTAATAACCACAAGTTCGCTCTGAGGCATCTTCTCTTTGAAAATGTATGCCGAGGTTAATGGTATCAGTGTGTCTTTTTCTCCCCAAACAATAAGTGTCGGTATCCCTTTTTTCGAAAAGTTTTCTAGGACCTCAGACTCATAGCCCGCGCTGTCCTCTAGGACCACGGCGCAAACTTGGTTGGGATTTTCAGAAGCATAAAGCATTGATACTAATCCCCCCAAAGAGTTGCCTATTAGGACGAATGACGTGACGGCTATTCTTACGAAGAATTCTTCTAGTATTTTTTTATAGATGCGCGCAAGTTGGTGTGGTGATTCTTCATATAGTGGTAGACTTGGCGCGATGACCATTCTCTGTTTGGCGAAGACTGGAACGTTTTTTCTCCAAGTGCCAGAATGGGCTCTAAAACCGTGTAAGAGGACTAGTGGGGGTTGACCCACCCCCTCGATCCTGTAGTCCAACATAAGGCCGCTAAGCTCAATCTCAGCATTGTCGTAGTTCATCCACGTGGAAGCGTCGACCCTCTATTTTTAAGGCTTGCCCAACTCATATTAACCCGACTAATACCGGAAGGGCTAACCAGCTAACGGGTTTCCACTGCGGTTCTACAAGGATTTCAACGTCGATTTCGGTTGATGGATTATATTCTGAGGGGGCCTACGGATTGCTACATCCATCTTTGTCGATTATTGAAGGTGGCCACATGGGTTAGTTTCCCCATAATAGTGTGATGTTGGGTTTACGTTTACCATCGATGTTTAGAGTGGTGGTTTAAATAGCATCATAGTTTGGCGTTGGAATTTTAGCGAGCGTTGGGTTTTTTGCGGAAGGTTTAATTGCTGGTATTACTACCAGTATGCTGGTATTAGTCCATGTATTTTAATCCCGAACCTAAAGAGAGGAGGAAGGATCTATATGATTTTGAAGAAGAGCTCAGCGATTTTGTGGGTTTCCTTAAAGATTTTAAGATCATTGTTGTTAAAGGATTGAGGAGGACTGGTAAAACCTCTCTGGTGAAGACTGGGTTAAATGAGTCAGGCTTACCATACATATATTTTGACACCAGGTTTTCAGAGAATCCTCGCTATGTGGATTTCGTCAACGTGATAAAGGCTGGGTTAGAGGGCTTCGTAAAAAAGAATAGATTCGCTTTTAGTGTTAGTGGCATAAGGATATCACTGTCGCCCCCCTCAGTGGAGATAAGGTGGAGGGAGAATAAGAAGAGGTTTAGCCTGTATTCCCTTTTTTCCGCGCTAGACGAAGTTGGTGAGAAGAGGGGTGTGCCCATAATTGTGGCCTTCGACGAAGCGCAGGAGTTGAGGAAGATTAAATGGATAGACTTCAAAAGGGTTTTCGCATCGGTCTACGACAACCTAAAGCACGTGAGAATCGTGTTGACAGGCTCAGAAGTGGGTTTGCTAGACGACTTCCTAGACCTCGAAAGTGTGAGGTCCCCTCTATACGGCAGACTCGTGGCCGAGATCTCCACTAAGAGGTTGGGTGGGGAGCAAGCCTTCGACTTTCTCAGACGTGGGTTCACCCAACACAACATCAAAGTCGATATGGGGGAACTGGGGGAGGCAGTGGGTTTTCTCGACGGGATAATAGGGTGGCTCACGTATTATGGGTATGCGCGCGTCAAACTGGGGAAAGCCCCGCAAGAAGTTTTTGAGATGGCCACAGAGCTATCTTTAAGTGAGCTAGAAAAATTTCTGGGTAACAGGAGAAGTAATAAACACAAAACCCTTTTGAGCGCTCTAAAAAAGGAGAGAGGCTGGGCTGAGGCCAAAAGATTTGTGGAGGAAGCGAGCGGTGAAACAATCGACGACAAGAACTTCACCAAGCTTCTACACACCCTTGTGGACAGGGGATTCGTAGTGAAAACCAACGGTAAATACGTGGTATCCGACCCTGTGGTTAGGAGAGCCATAGATAGGGTGAAGTGAACCGCTACGCGCACATATTATTAAAGATTGGATGTTTCAACATATTACTCAAACCCTCTAGAGCTTTATCCAGAGAAACCGCTTCTAAAACACTCCCTACTAAATAAATTTTTATTGAGCTGAAGGGCTGAGCTTTACAGCGAAGATCGGCTTAGCGTATGGCAACCCTTACATCTGCACTAGTGTTTGGGTTGGCGTGCCATGGTTTTTGGTTCCCAAGCTTTCGTGCCAGCTCCACAGGGTGGGCGGCCCATGGCTACCAAGTGTGGCCATACCCATTTATGAGCGCTGTTTTGAGCCCAAGTTTTGGACCTAAGCGCAAGTACAAGAGGTGAAGCCAAGTCGACCCTCCACCTAGCGCCCAAGCATGCCGCCTTAAATATTGCCCAACACACACTGATATCCTTACACCCCGCATTAAGTGTGTCTGGCTTAGCACAAAGCGGACCTGTTTGACAATCCAATGAAAACACTTATTACGTGCGGT
>JAVZKQ010000087.1:0-5997 GCA_038884175.1 Thermoprotei archaeon
GAACTCTTTCGTTAACGATTGTGGGTGTTTCGTTTTCCCCGGATATGTTAACGGTTAACTGCAAACCCTGTGCTGGCCTTTAATATTTCGTAGATTAGTTTGGGACTGTTACGGCGTTTGCGCTTTGTGTGTGGTAGTAGGCTGTTGATGGAAATTAGTTTAATCATAGTTAAATATAAACAGTGTAAGAGGTATATAAATTTGTTGGTTTTACTCATGTGATAAACTTTAAATCCCATTACTATATATGGGGTGTATGGTTTGCCCAAATTGTGGTGACAGTAACGATGAGGGGAAGCGTATCGCTGTCCGCCTACATGGTGGTGTTACCCGCATCCAACGATACTATAAATGTGGCTACACCACGGATGAGGCGAACACAAACAGCAATAATCCCAACAGCGGTATAGCCATACGCGGGTCTGGACCCATATGGGGTCAAGGCTACAGGTTTATGAATATTTATTGGGGGCAATGGTGGGTTCAACGCCACGACCTAGTCGTCAAAATAAACACCGCGTTAGAACACATAGAGGCGGATAACACATATAGTGGTGGGCTATCGGAATACGACGTTGGGAAAGGCGCATTTTTCGGCTCATTCACAATAGCAAAGGACCCACCAAACCAATTGGACGGGTGGGGTCTAGAGGAGTGGTTGAATAATAGTGTGAGCACAAAGTTCCTACCAAACCTAAACGGGTTGGGCGCCTACATAATATTCCTACCACCAGATGTCACATTCAAGCTGGGCGGGAAAACAATGGGCACCGATTTCCACGGCTACCACACGTGGAACGGCGATAGACAGCGACCGATCTACTATGCGGTGGAACAATACCCAGATAGTAGTGGGGATATGTCGCCCAACATATTCGACACAGTAACACTTGGTTTATCGGCGGAAATGGTGGGGTTGGAAACCGATATGCAGCCCGGCGACGGGTGGATAATTAGCGGTGATACTGGTATGGGTGGCGTGCTACACGAAATATGTGGTAAGTGTGATACGCCAAGCGACACGGGGAAGCCGAGCAGGCTAAACACAGGCGAACTCGTGGCGCCATGGTGGTCGAACGCGAAAAACAAGTGTTGGGAACCAACACCACAACAACAAACAGTAGTAGCAACACAGAGCCCAGCTGTCCCAGCACCCCAACCACGGATACCGATAGTGCAACCACCAGCACGGCGGGAACCACAAGCAGTCACCAGCCATACTGATGCTGCAAGGTTTTTAGCGGAGGCAATCGTCGCGGTCACTAAGGGTGAAACCGACGAGGTTATCAACAGTGTTGCTAGGGCGCTCGCATCCACGTTTAACATAGATGAGGCTATGGTTAGGAAACTCCTCAAATGTGTGGTCAGCCCATAATGTCTCTTAGTCAAACCGTCGTGGATTATCTGAGGGTTTTCAGGGCTCATACGGCGCCAGCAACACAGGCGCTCGTGTTACTACCATCAATGTTGTCTGGTGTGCGCAGCCCAACACACCTACTATTACTATTCATTATAGCGTGCCTCATACACTATTCTGGGTTCGGCCACAACTCGGTGATGGACTACTACTTTGATATAAACGACCCACACAAGGCACACCACCCAATCGTAGCGGGACGCATACCACTATCATCAGCCTCAACGGCGGTGTTAACACTCCAAGCAATAACAGCAATCATAGCGTCAACAGTCATCTACATGTGGTTCACACCACTCAACCTCATATTCTTCCTACTATACGTGGTGTTCGGACACTTCTACAACGACTTTTTCTCGAAACTCACAGCGTACGGCTCAATCCCAATATCACTGTCGATGACAACACTCTTCCTCTCATTCCTGAAAACGCCGCAACCATACGTGGCGGTCACAGTATACGTATTCACAACAATACTCTACGAGATATCGGTTGAGGGCGACCTTAAAGACATATCTGTCGACCACATGTGCCTCCTCAAAAAACTCGGTGTCAAACCACTATCAAACGAAGAATTCATGATGAGTAGGCGGGCAACAATCTACACATACACCACGGCCACAGCCAAAACAATAGCGCTAGCCACAACATACACGGCTATAAGAGGGTTAACAGCGGGGATCACAACACTAATAATAACACTCCCACTATTCACCTACCTAAACCATAAAATCACGGGTAGTGCGAGAAACAATAAACTCTACGCCATAACAGAGGTTGTATCAATATATGCGCCACTCGGCATACTCTCACCACCAATACCGCTAGCACTAACAATAATCATAAGTGGGATAGCCTACTACACAGTAATGAACAAAATCATGTGGGGCACCATACTCACACCCCTCGTTTAGACCACGATTGATAGCTCAGCTGAACCACTGATGAAACCATGGATCACACCGTTAACGTCAACACCGAGGAAAACAAAGTCGCCGCTAACCGCGGTAACACTCGGTGTAACACCCTGTAAAAGTATTTGGATAGCGCAGTCACCGCCCGACAACACATCGAAGGACACGTCCCCACTCAGATCTGTTGCACCCCTCTCCTGTACACCATTCGGATTATAGAAGATAAGCCCCACACCAGTCGCAGGCGACCCATCCGAATATGTGAGGGTGAGGTTTAGGGTACCCAACACAACTGAGGGGGTTGACGGGTCACACACGTGGACAAGTGTGGCCGTAGTACCGACAAGCAGGCTGGCCACAGGGCTCACAAGCTGGGCGCCGACAACCTCCTTTGGCGGTGGAGGATAAACGAGGAGTGAGGCACACGCAGGTAACGTCGTATCCACGAAAATAATGTTAACACTCGAAGACACCCACCACAGCCCCCACCACACACCACCATAAACCATTATAAATTTTATGCTGAATAATATGAAACACCCGACTAGCCAGCGGATAACCACACTAATGAAAAATGTTATATCTCACCACATGGTAATTAAGGCATATGAGTAAACAAATAACAACTGCACAGGAGGCGCTAATAGCTCAAGCGATCTTCCAAATGTATTATAGGGTACTAGGCATGGTCTCACTTCACTTCGGTATAACCGAGACATATAACGCTATGAATGCGCTGACGAGTATCTATGGGGGTACACTGAGCTACGTTGTGCCAGGCCGAGTTATAGCGTGGAACAACCTATTTGTGGCGCCAGAATACGCGGACTCGCCAACAATGAGTATTTGGGCGTTCGGTAGCTCTATAAGGCAGCTGAACACAGTATTCGTACGTAAAGGCTTCTGGACACTCTATCTACCATCATCGGTGACTAGGTTCAGCGAATCATATACACCACGTCTACCACAAATCGCCACATCAGTGATACCACAACAACAAGCGGCCGGCAGAGGCATACTACAGAGCACACTCACCAGGATTAGAGGTGGATAAATATGTCATCAATTTTAAGTCAAGGTATACTGTCAAAGATACTTTCAAGCTACCCGTTCCCCCTCCTCACCGCCCTCGGACTACATCCAAGTATAGCCAGAAGCCAGACAGCACAGCTAAAAGCACAGCTAGCACAGCAGAAGGCACAGATCCAAGCACTCCAACAAGCGTTGAGCAGTATATCGCCGTCAAGCCCCGCGGCAACAGCGACAACACAGGCATCACAGGCGAACGCACAGCTAGCACAACAGTTGGCGGCAATAGAGAGTGCGCTAACCACCCTAGAACAACAACCGCCATCCGCACAGCAGCAGGCACAGATCCAAGCACTCCAACAATCATTAAACCAGCTGTCAGCACAGGTCCAGGCGCTCAACACACAGATCCAGAATATCAGTCAGACAACTGGGTTAACAGCCCCACCCACACCCACCGTAACTATACCGTCGATACCAACATTACCGCAGGGCAGTGTTCAGGCTTTAAACTCGGCGCTAAGCCAGGCAGCATCACTACAGTCCCAAGTGCAGGGCGACATAGCGAATGCGAACAGCCTGATAGCGTCGCTACCATCATCCCAAGACATATCCAACCTCGTAAACCAGGCTAGGACGCTGTTAGCATCCGCACAATCATTTGTGGCGTCAGCATCATCGATAGGCGGCATGGAGTGCCTCTCATCGGCGGCAAGAGCCTCAATCCAAAGCCTACTCTCAAAGGGGTCAACACTATCCTCACAGATCACATCAATCCAAAACCAGCTATCAACAGCTGTAGGCACACTTAACGCACAATCAATCCAAGCACAGATCCAAACACTCCAAAACGACGCGTCAGCAACCCAAAACCTAGCATCACAACTACAACAACTATCAACACTATCTGGGCTAACACCCGACATCCAGTCAACAGTTAACAGCTACATAGCCAACCTATCAACACTATCCTCACAGGCATCCACGGCAGCGTCAACCCTAAACTCACAATTCACAGGGATACAGAGTGCACTATCAAGCGCACAGACAACACTAGGCCAGCTGGGTGGCGCCATAAGCCAAATACAATCAGCGGAAAACTCACTAACACAAGCACTAGGACTACCAAGTTGCCCGACAATAACCCTGCCGAAAATAACCCCGAGAGCCGACTATATACTGTGCCACGGCTCCAACCCACAGCTACCACTCCACACAACACTCACAGTGGCAAACGTGCAACCCGGGTCAACCCAAACAATTGTAACCTATAACAACGGCCAATCAATAGTGTACGATAACAACGAGCTTGGCGCAACATTCACACCGGGAACAACAGTCGAGGCCGTAGAGTGTGTAAACACAAGGCCACGTGTAACACCAATAAGATCCACGACCACCACGACCACTACGACAAAGCCGACGCCAGCCCCGTTGCCTCCACCAATAATTCGCCCTGGCAGCGTCACATCCCCACCAAGTGTCAGAAGCATACTGCCACCAACCCCGACACGTGTAACAACCACACCGCCGATAATCACCACGCGACACCTACCAACAAGTTTAGTCAGACCGACACCCATAAGCCGTGTCAGTGTCACGTCTCCGCCACGTGTACCGACGTCAACCCCGTCACCTTCACGTGTACCGACACCAACCACGACAAAGCCGACGCCAGCCCGGTTGCCTCCGATCCCGTCCCCCTCACGTGTACCGACACGTACCACCACTATAACGACGACAACACCATGCCCGCCAGGCATGATCCGTGTCGGTAACCAATGTGTACCCGCACCAATCAGCCGACTCGTAGCACCATCACCGACCGCGGTTAGACGTGTTAATGTTACGTCTCCCCCATCCTTGGTTAAAGGTCTGAGTGTCCCGACGTCGCCGCGTGTAACAACCACGACACGCCAGATAAATCCGCCACGTCGGATAACTACAACAATATTACGACGATAGTGTTTACACTGTTACACCATATTTTTCCTGCATGTATTGTTGGAATATTGGCCAGTTGATTGGCCCCCATCCAACATCATTGTTTTTATATCGCTGGTTCCAGTATTGTAGGCCTGTGGTTGACAGCATGGTTTTTATCTCGCTTGTTGTGAGTGTGCCGCCAACCTTCGCCTTGTAGGCCTGCCTCATAAGTGTGATGAGGCCCGCGGCGATGGGGGTGCTCATAGATGTGCCCGCTATCGCAACATATTCGTGGGGTACCCCCTCATAGGATGCACGCATCCACCCGGTTATCGCACTATCAATTATGGCGCCATAGGTAGCCGTGTCGGGGTAGACGGCACCCCACGGTGTTGGCCCCCTACCACTGAAACCCGACACCTCACCGGCTGGGCCGAACGCTGACTGCTGGTTACCCACAGCGTTTATACTACCCACTGAAAGGGCGTCAGGCACCGCCGCGGGCGTCGAGGGTGACACACCTGGGCCAGAGTCACCCGACGCTGCGACAAAGATAATGTTGTATTGCTGCACCATTATGTTTATGGGTTTATAGTATGGGTCTTGCTCTGGTAGCTGGCTTGTCTCAGCCGAACCCCAACTCGCACTCACAATGTCCGCGCCGAGGTCGATAGCCATTTGGAGGCTGTGTAATAGTTGGAAGTCTGTACC
>JAVZKQ010000088.1:0-5917 GCA_038884175.1 Thermoprotei archaeon
ACGCTGTTGTGCTCCGACTTAAGCAATTTGCGAGCCAAAAGAACATGCCTCACTGTCTTTTCATAGGTCCACCCGGCGTCGGTAAAACCACGGCTGCGATTTGTCTCGCAAGGGATATACTTGGAGAACGCTATAGGGAAGGTTATTTGGAGCTCAACGCCAGCTCGGACAACAGGATTGATGTCGTCAGAACCCAAATCAAAGACTATGCTAGGACAGCCACATTCGGTGGGATACCATTTAAAATACTAGTGCTGGATGAGGCCGACAACATGACACCAGAAGCACAGCAGGCGCTTCGTAGAACAATGGAAATATACTCTAATGTGTGTAGGTTCATTCTTATAGCCAACTATTCTAACCGAATAATTGAGCCCATACAGAGTAGGTGTGCGGTTTTCAGGTTCACAAGATTATCGAAGAGTGACGTTGTGGGGAGGCTCAAGTATATCGCAGAGCAAGAAGGGTTGGAGTACGACAAAGAGGGTTTGGAAGCGATATATGATGAGCATCAGGGGGATCTTAGAATGTGTATAAACACCCTCCAAAGCCTCGCGGTTCTCAACAAGAAGGTGGATAAGCAAAGCGTGCTAGAAGTTTTAGGCTCGATTTATTCGACTGATATAAGTCAGATAATCGATCTTTCACTTGAGGGGAAGTTCAGCGATGCGCGTAGGAAGCTTCAGGATGTGCTCTACTTGAAGGCGATCCCCCCAGAAGATGTTGTAAGACAAATCTATCGAGAAATAGTTAAGAGTGGTTTACCTGATAAAGTGAAGGTTGAGGTGTTGGGCTATCTGGGTGATGTCGAATTCAGATTGGTTCAAGGCTCTGATGGTGAAGTTCAACTCAACGCCCTCCTAGCAAAAATGGCTTCCATTAAAAGGTAGGCTCCGCCTTGAGTTCTGCTATGTGGACTGTGAAGCACGCCCCTAAAACCCTCGAAGAGTTTGTAGGTAACAGGCAGGCTAAGACTGAATTCATTGGGTGGCTCAGTAAGTGGACACCTAAGAGTAGATGGGCTTTACTCATAGGTCCCACAGGCGTGGGTAAAACCACCCTAGTCTATCTTGCGGCTAAGACGTTTGGCATGGATGTTATAGAGGTAAACCGTGAGAACATAGGTATAGGTGTGAGCGTTGAACAACTTTCGGAAAGTGTTTCAACTACAGCCACGCTTTTCGGAGAATCACGTAAACTCGTTTTAATTGAGGAGGTTGAAGTTACGCTGAGCGCCTATACTGATACAGAACGCCTCTTTGAGGTACTTAAAAACAGCAGGGTTCCTGTCGTCTTTACAATGAACGACCAGGACGCGCTTTATTCCAACCGTAAACTGTTTCCCTTAAGACAGGAGTGGTGCAAACAAATAAAGTTTGAGAGGGTTCGAACAGATCAAATACAGAGTTGTTTAGGGAAGATTTGCCGCTTAGAGGGTATAGGTGTGGAGCAAGAGGTGCTAAAAGACATTGCCGAGAATTCCATGGGTGATTTAAGAGCAGCCATAAACGACCTACAAGCTGTTTGTACAGGTGAGCAAGTTGTGCGGAGCACAGATATAAACTGGGCGACAAGGAGGGATACACAGATATATGCTTATAAGAGTGTGCTCGACCTTATACGCTCACAATCCATCTATACTGCAAAAAACATTATTGAAAATACGGTAGCAGATTGGGATACTATTTACGCTTGGCTGGTTGAGAACCTCCCAGCTTATCCGAAATCATTTGAAGAGATATATGCATGCTGTGAGGCTCTCAGTGTGGCTAGCATATACGCTTATCGCGCTGAGAGGTTTCGCATATATGAACAGAAAAAGTTTGCTGAGGACTTCGTGTGTTATGCCCCTCAGCTTTTGGGTGAGAGACCGTTCAGAAAACTCGAATTCCCCCTTAGACTCAAGTATCTTTCGAGAAGTAGAGAGATGAGGATGAAGCTTAACTCACTATCAGCAGCACTCTCTGTTTATCTCCATAAATCTGAAAATGGTTTAAACGATTCCGACACGCCTTACATAGCACTCTTTGCAGGCGCCAGCAAAATTTTCTATGAGTGGTTCGAACGCCGATTCGGCCCAGAGGCCGCAAAGACACTAGTGGAATTATTAAAAGCACGCTAATACGAATCTGTACACTGATAGCGACCACTCTAATTCTGAGATTTTGGATGAAAGGTAGCGTTTTACTTTCGCTAAGCCCTCGGCCAGCTCCACCCAGTCAGCCGTACTATCAATATTAAGCAGTATTAACCCCTCCGGTCTGGCTGGGTGAATGTTCGAGTACCTCTTTGGAATTTCCCCTATAGAGTCGACGAACGTTAGATAACCAACAATCCTTCTTAGTTGTTGGTAACCGAACCCCTTGGCCTTAAAGAAGATAAACTCATCGGTGTGTGTTGAGATAAACTCGGTTTTAAGGGGGCCCGAGGGTTTTGCTCCCCCTTTTTTGTAAAACATATTTGACACATCCATCCGATAAAGCTCATCACACGCTTTGATAACCGTTTTGGGATGAAGCCAACGACCATTTTTAACATACACATAGGTCTTGGATAACACTTCTCCCAAACGGGTGGTATAGTGGGTTATAGCCATATCATCGGGTAGAACTCTGTTGACCGCCAGGGGTCTGATTGATTGACCCTCAAGTGCAACTATTTGTGATAGCGCTCTTACACCCGCATCCGTTCGGCTAAAAGCCCTTAGCCGTCCAAGCTCGCAGCCAGTCTCCATTAAGGCGCGCTCAAGCACAGCTTGAACAGTGAGCCCACTCTTCTGCTTCGACCACCCTCTATAACGCACACCGTCATAGAATAATCGGAAATACACTTTGCCGTTAAACTCCAATTCAGCGGATCTGCCGGTTATCTGTCTAACCATATGGGATGTACACATGCGCCGAGATATTTTTTATTTGCTTTCCAAGCTCATCCATTATGGGATTCAACCTGTGAGGCACAGATATGTTGGTGGTCCTACCCCTCCGACCGGAACCGTCAACCCAAGCGTCAATAATACCCAAATCGGAGAGTTTCTGTACGTAACACCATAGCTGTGTGTGCATCCTAGGTTTAAGATTTAAGCGCAAACACAGTTTGGAGTATTCTGATTCGACTTCACCCATACTAACCATCGTTTGATCGTTTTGTTGTAGGAAGGAGCACACAGAGTACAGAAAGAGCTTTTCGTGGGGTTCGAGCTTCCTTATGGACAAGGAGACTGAGGGATCTAGGTACGAAGCGCCCACTTGGGCAACGTGTTCAAGTCTTATTTTAGTGTCCTTGAGTCGTGTGGCCACAGCGAGGCCTCCTGCAAGCAACCCGATCGCGTAACCCATATCGCCATTTAAACCGGCTTGCTCCACAATGTACTCTTTGGCTTGGCCTTCAACCATGCCCTCGACACCAGCTAAACGCATCCTATACGTGAGAATTTCGTCAACCTGCGATTTACTGTAAGATTTGACTTCAAGGGTTGAACTCGAACCAAAACCCTCCAGTTCCGCTGTTTGTGTACGCGTGGACACAATCAGACAAATCGGCTTAGAGCGCACACTATCTTTCAATTCAATAAACCGCTTTAGGAGAGAGGCGCTTCCCTGCGACAATTTTAAGGAGTCCAGTAAAACTATAAGGCGCAAATCGCTTTGAACAAGAACTTTACCTAATATTCCAACAAGCTCATCATCCGAAACACCAACCGTTGTCTTAAAAGGTAGCAGGTGGTTCAAAATCTCGGAGAGAAAACCGTGTAGACTCCTCGGGGTGGTCGCGGAGTACACAATACATGTGTTTCTATCACCATTCATAGCTGTCGAAGAAGCGACAACCCTAGTAACCATTTGGGTTATAGCGCTTTTACCCACACCCCTACCACCAACAAGCACTATCGCCGTGTTTCTGTCAGCGAGCTTGGCAAATGGTGCGAGCGCCCTTCCGAGCCACCTTAACTCCAATTCCCTGAATGGAAGTGTGGGTGGAAGGTAGTCTCGACTGATTCTATGGAGGTTAACCGTGCTCCTCGGTATTAACCGTTGAAGGAACATATAATTAGCAATATACCTTCAGACGTAATTAGGATTGTTTAACCGGGCACCCACTAGTCTCGGGTAACCCTAATTGATATTCTCTGCAGGCTATGAGATATAGAATTAGGTTTTGTGGGCGCACATAAACATTTTTTGCGTGTTACACCAGTTTTTCCCAGCATATGAAGGCCAGTTCCCCGAAGACTTCTACGCTTAGTTTGGCGCGTCGAACGGACTTTTGTTTTAATTCTTCAAAACCTTTCACTCTCTCCCTAAAGTGCACAGAGAAAACGTTGTTACCAATCGCTGATGTTAACTGTTCGATAGTAGTATATGGTCCTGTACAAATTTTTAGGGAGGCTATTTCCTCTACACCCCTACTTTTTACAAGCGTCTTAAGGTTTTTGACACACCCGTGAGACAACTCCGCAGCAAACGCTGTGTTGGAACTGTTTGATAGTTTCGTAGACACTGCGCACCCACTTAGGATAACCAAGTCGAAAAATTCGACCATCGCTTTATGGGAGGCGCCTGGCTTCGATGTAGCCAGCGCATACACATTATTAGGGCTCTGCTCACTCAAGATCCACATCACCAAATCAGCTAGGCCGGAGCAGTCATCGCCATGAAACATATGTGAAACAAAAAATTAAGTTTTCCCTTTTACCACGCTCCGTAGTGCTAAACTGAATCGGCGGTTTATCCGCCACGCACGGGAGATATTGCCGCACGGTTAGACCCTTGCGGAGGTCGACTTATCATAACAAAAAAATATGTGTGCCAGTTTTATACCTATAATGTTTGTATATCCCTTGGTCTCAGCATTAATGGTTTGTGGGCTTGCACCCATCGCGTATCGGGTGGGATTTCTCGACGGCTTTGGCACAATAACAGCGTCCATACTTGGTCTAGCGGTGGGGTTCACCATGGGCCCAATATTCCTTGGCGTGCTCATAATATTCCTAGCTATTAATAGCCTGTTTACAAGGGTTGGCTACGTCAAAAAAGCTTTGCTTGGTGCGGCTGAGCCTAAGGGTGGGGCGAGAACGTGGAGGAGTGTTGTTGCAAACGGTTTACCCGCAACAATATTCGCGGTTCTCAGCATCTTCTTTCATGGGGAAATATTTGTTGTGGGTTTTATGGGTGCAATCGCAGCCGCCTCTGCCGACACCGCCTCAACAGAGCTTGGTCTGCTCAGCGGTTCAAAGCCAAAACTGATAACCAATCTTTCCACAGTTGAGCCGGGGGTCTCTGGTGGGGTGACGGTTTTTGGGTTAATCGGTGGAGTTGTAGGCGCCATAAGTATAGGTATAATAGGGCTTTACATAGTACACGCCATATATGGTTTTCAACAGATTAGGCTGATTACCCCACAAGACCCCTTTTTACCCGCTGGCGGGGTCACAAAGCAAGCCTTGGCTATAAGCCTAGGCGGATTCTTTGGGGCATTGCTTGACAGCCTGCTTGGGGCGACCCTACAAGCCAAGTATGTGTGCCGTGTCTGCTCGAAGAAGACTGAAAAAGCTACACACTGTGATGCTAATTGTACATTGATTGGTGGCATCAAGCAGCTAGACAACGACACGGTAAACATTGCAGCATCTTTTCTTGGTGCACTTATTGGGATCCTGTTGTTTGTAGCATGACGCGCCATAAAAGTGGGTAATTAGAAAACCATATACCTACGCGTGATGAGTATCACATGTGGGCCGAGTATACATTCTGGCACCAGGAGGACAATACAATCACCTCATATTTAGGAGGGTGACCGAACTTGGCTACGAGGCGTCGATACACCGATTAGACGCCGACGCCGCATTGTTACAGCAAGCTGGGGCCTTTATAATTGGTGGTGGCCCAGCTAGATTAAGCCTTAACAAGGATGTGTC
>JAVZKQ010000089.1:0-5682 GCA_038884175.1 Thermoprotei archaeon
GGACCACTATATCCTCCCCCGCCCTGGTGAGACTTGGTTTGGGTTTGGGCAAACCGAGTGAGTCTCTGCTCACAATCCCCCTAACCTCAAAGATGTCCGAGAAATCTGGTGTGAGCCTGAGTCTTAGGTTGGGTGGGGCTGGATTCACACGTTCAATCAAACCGCCGTAGCCGACTTCAACCCTTCTTGTAAAGCCTCCCCATGGTGTATCATACTTGTACACAAGGCTGAAATCCACCTTTCTCACGGTGTTTGGCAACACTCGCTGGCTGTCGAGCGTGTATTCTAAACTTCTAATAATCCTGGTATCCCCGAAATAAACGCCTGTTGGAGGTTCACCCGTCACCTCACCATTACTCAAGACAGTGTACACGTCACCCAAGTTGAGAACTTCTTTATTTACATACGTTTCTGACCGCCCTCCAATATCTCGACCTTTTCGGCCATCACTGTCTCTACAAGAGCGTTATCACCACCAACTTCGAGAAGCGTGCCTTCAGAGTCAAGGGTGAAACTGTACACCTCATCCTCAATTCGCACATCCAAAACCCTACCGTCAAGTCGAACGGGTTTACCGGTCTTCGTGTTCCTACCTTGAACCCTAACCTTGGGGTTGACGCCTCTCGCAAGCAATTTTGACAGAACATACAGGGCGACCCTCTGATTTGTGTACACCCTATTGGTGTATTCGCCCATTTGTGAAATGAGCTCCCTGGCTTTGAACCATGCTACGAAGAAGTTGTGGTTAAAGAACTGGGCGATCTCCTTCTCCCTGAACACCAGGGTGTTCGATTGGTTCGCGTCGACAACACTCCCTGAAAATAATTTGCGGGGGGCGTAAAGGCATGTTGCCTGGTCTGCGACGCATAGGAGATAGTGGCCTAAACCCGCTAGGCGCACCTCGCCAACCCCGCTATCCGCAAGCTTCCGCTTCAGTGCCTCAGTTAATTCTCCTCCATATAGTAGGAGGTAAACATCAACACCACGCTTGAATTTTGCGTGGAGTCTCCCAAGCGTTGAATTCAATAGTGATAGGGGCTCTTCGAGAAGTATCTCTGATGATGCCTCCTCGATTATGCTTTGTAATGTTCTCACAGTGTTCCTTCGGCCCTTAACGAACCAGGCTAGTGGCTTTGATACTTCACTGTTTACGGATGGGTTTCTATATAGGTTTCTGAGTTTCTTCTCACCGCTTCGAAGTTCACTTATCGCCTCCTCAAACACCGTGGACGGATCAACGGGAACGAATAGCTTTGGCCTGCTACCGGTAGATCTAACAAAACCCTTCCTTGTGAGTGAGAGTATAATATTGTAGAGCTGTGGCTGGTGTATCTTAAGTTCCGATATTATTTCTGAGCTCTTAGCCGAACCACTCCTTAAAATGTAGAGGTATACGGCGGCCTCCATTGGTGTGAGACCGAGGAGGTCGAGTGTACGAGTAAAGTCACCGTCTGAGTGGTTCGTTTAGCTTACCTCCCGCACCAAAGTTTCTCCATCCTTGTTAAACCAATAGAGTTTGGATGAATCAAGCCTAACCCTAAGCGTGCTTTGCTCAACATAGCCGCTTGCAGCTGTGCGTATAACCATCTTTGTTAACCCCTTCTTCGCGTGGACAAGCACGTCGTCACCCAAAAGCTCAACGTACTCGACTTCAACATCAAAGCTGAGCGGCCCCTCGCCTACGCTAACATCACCGGGCCTAAACCCAACACTCAAACCACTAAGGGAACCAGTGGGTGAAAGCTTTTCCAGCCCATCTAAACCGCTTAACTCCTCTGCTGGAATAATATTCATGGGTGGTGTCCCAAGGAAGCCAGCCACAAAGGTGTTCTTAGGATGAGTGTAGAGCTCCATGGGTGTGCCTACTTGCTGTATTACCCCTTTGTTCATGACAGCTATCCTATCGCCGAGCGTCATCGCTTCGACTTGGTCGTGTGTGACGTAGATTATGGGTGCCTCCACCACTCGGTGCAGCTTTTTGAGCTCGGCGCGCATCTCCACCCTGAGTTTGGCGTCGAGGTTAGAGAGGGGCTCATCCATAAGATATACGCTGGGATTTCTTACCATAGCTCTGGCCAGTGCAACCCTTTGGGCTTGCCCCCCTGAGAGTTCTTTTGGTCTTTTGGAGAGTAGTTCTGCTATTTGAAGTTTTGCCGCGACTTCTCTGACCCTTCTATCGATCTCTTCCTTCTTAATCTTCCTCACCTTCATGTTGAGCGCTATGTTGTCGTAAACATTCATATGTGGATAAAGGGCGTAGTTCTGGAACACCATGGCCACGTTTCTATCTGAGGGGTAGACGCCATTCACCACCTTGCCATTGATGAGAACTTCGCCTTCATCTGGTTCGACCAGTCCTGCTATTATTCTTAAAATCGTGGTTTTACCGCATCCTGAAGGACCTAATAGTACGAAGAGCTCCCCGTCTCCCACCTTTAAGTCTACGTTTCTCACAGCAACTATTTCTTGACCCTTTGAAAAATACCTTTTTGTGACCCCACGAAGCTCTACAGTCACACGGTATCACCCTTTTGAGCCACCTAACGCTATACCCTTCACAAAGTACTTCTCGAACACAACGTAGACTATGATAGTGGGAATCAGTGCGAGCACCTCGGCGGCTGTCATCTGGTTCCAGTATATTTGTGAACCATTTGCCCCTTTGAAAAAGTTTATGGCGATAGGTAAAGTAAACATGTTAACCGTGTGTAAAACTAGTAGAGGCCAGAGGAAATTGTTCCATGCGCCTATAAAGGTGTAGATGGCGCTCGCAGCATAGGCGGGTTTGGCAAGGGGAGCCGCCACCCTGAAGAAAATTTGGTGTGGCCTTAGTCCGTCTATTTTCGCAGCGTCCTCTACTTCTTGTGGGATTGTGGTAAAGTATTGTCGCATCAGAAACACGTTCACCGCTGAAGCAGTTGAAGGTAATATTACGGCCTGATACGTATTAACCCAACCAAAGTCCACCATAAGGAGGTACTCGGCTATTATCACAACTGGGAACGGTATCATAAGTGTCGCTAGTACAGTATAAAATAGCGCATCCCGCCCCCTGAACCTTAGTCTGGCAAAAGCGTAGCCCGCAAGCGAACTTATAAACACACTTGCAGCTGTTACACTCAAGGCTATTAGCGCGCTGTTCATGTACCAGTGTGGGAAGGCGCTAAAGTGCCATACATACACATAGTTACCCAGGGTCTGAACTGTGGGGAGGAGGTTCGGTGGAAAGTTCGCGAAGATTGTTTGTCTAAACGATTTAATCACCATCCAGTAGAAGGGTATAATGTAGATCATTGCGAGTATAAGTTGAAGCGAAACAGTCAAGGCTAGGAGTATTATTCGCTTGGGCGATGTCTTCAAGCCCATCTCACCTCGCTTATCAGCCTCCTCTGGGCGATTGTGAGTATTAGTATGATTATGAAAAGGATGAACGATGCGGATGCGGCCGCACCAAAGTTATCGAACACGAAAGCCTGATTATATATGTATATGAGTGGCACATATGTGGAGTTACCCGGGCCCCCATCCGTCATAATGAATACTTGGTCGAATAGTTGCATAGAGCCTATTATCCCTAGCACTACGACAAAGAACACGGTGAACCTCAGCATAGGCAGGTAAAAGTACTTGAACCTTTGAAACGCGTTCCTAACGCCGTCAAGCGTTGCAGACTCAATTATTGATGGGGGAATAGACTGCAGGCCTGCGATATACATTATCATAAAGTATGGTGTGGTTGTAAAGATGTTGAGCCCCATTATTGCTGGGAACGCCCACGTGGTGCTCAACAACCAGTTCTCGGGGTGTACTCCAAAGTGTATTAGAAATGCGTTGAGTAGTCCTTGGGTTGAAAACACCCATATGAATAACACTGATATGACCGCCGAGCTTGTGACCGCGGGTATGAACACTATTGCCCGCGTAAACCTGGATACAGGTGTCTTCTCGTTGAAGAGCACAGCAAAAAAGAAGGCTAGAAATGTTTGGAGTGTGACAACAACCCCAGTGTACTCAAGTGCGTGGAGCATGGAAAGCCAGTAGAGCCAGTTAGATGCCACATATTTATAGTTGGATAGGCCCACGGGGTATATTGTGTGGAAGAATGGGTCGTAGTGCATTAGGCTTATCCAAAACGAGTAGACAGCCGCAAATAGTACGAAAACGCCAAGTATCAAAAAAGTTGGGAGCACGAAGAGGTACCCTGTTAGTTGTTCTAACCGAGAGACTCTTTCGCGCCCCCTCACATGGTTCATCAGCCTCACCTAAGGGCCTTTAAGCGACTCATTGGTCTCCATGATTATCTGCTGATAGGCCTGCTGCAGCGTTATTGTCCCGGCGAACAGGTTTGCTACAGTATCGTGAACCAATGTGTGCATAGCGTCCCAGTTAGCAGTGTTGTACGCCCATCCGTACGCGAAGGGATACTGTTCAGCCATGTAAGCCTGTACCGGTTGGGCTTGGATATATGTGGTGTTATGCAGTATTGAAAGCCTTGTGGGTAGCGCAAGACCCTTCATCACCCACTGGAACTGGCCCTGCTCCCCCGTAAAGAACTCTACGAACTTTACAGCGGCCTGTGTCTGCGCCGCTGTAAGGTGTGAGTTGACGGCTAGACCAACAGTAAACAGCATAGTGCCCTTCTGGACATCGCTTGGCATCCACTGTACACCCCACTCGCCCGCTGGAACCTTAGAACTGTTGCTCTCGAGTACCGGAATAGTCCAACCCCCACTCACAACCATGGCCACCTTCCCAAGCGCGAAGTCGCCACCGTTCCAACCCGCAGAGAGATTTGTGTTCAACGCTGCATATCCATTCTCATAGAGTCCGTACCAGAAGGCTAATCCCTCATAGATCGGTGTTGTGTTGGTGGGTGTGCCAGTCCCCTGGGCGTTCACCCAGTCGCCCCCAGCCTCGTGTACGAAGGCGAGTATCCTCGCCCACTGCGGTCCGAGAACCATTGGGTAGTAGCCCGATGGTAGCTTGGCTTTGAGTGTTTTAAGGTAGTATAGGAAGGTGCTCCAGTTCCAGTTCTGTGGTGGCGGGGGTAACCCAGCCATTGCGAGGAGCTGCTTGTTGTAGAACACTGCTAGCACGTTCCAATCCTTTGGCACAGCATATAGCTGACCGTGATAGTAGAAGGTGGTGATTATGCTGGGTATAAAATCTGATAGGTTGAACGCTGAATCAGCTTTGACGTATGGTGTCAAGTTGAGTAGGTAGCCACCACTAACAAACCTTGGAAGCTCTGTGTTCTCCATGTAAAATACTGATGGACCAGTGCCAGTTTCGAGCTCGGTTGCAAGCGTCGAGTAGTAATTGGTGGTTATGGGTGTGAAGTTCACGATGATGCCTGGGTTTAGTGAGTTGAACTCGTCCACCATCTGTACGTCGAACTGGTACTCCTCACCACTCGAAACCCAGCCCGCGAACGTTATCTTCACCGGGACACTAGTCGCTGGTGTGTGCGGTCTCGTTACCTCATACACTGCTGCGGCAATGGCCACAATAACTATTACCGCAATCACTGCCACCAAAACCCTAGAAATTGCTGCTTTTCTAGCCCTGAACACATTTTTTGTGTGCATTTTAATAATATAGAAATATAGTAAATTTAAATATTTCGATTACTAGTTTTGAATCGTGAAGAAAATTATTTTAAAAATAAATAATATAACTTAA
>JAVZKQ010000090.1:0-5476 GCA_038884175.1 Thermoprotei archaeon
ATCTGCTCGCCATCGCAAACGAAGCATCAGTCAAACTGAGCTTGGATGATTTCGACAGGATTAGTAAAAGGGTTCCAGAGATTGTTAACCTAAAGCCTGGAGGTGAGTACACCATGGCCGAGCTACACCAGGTGGGGGGCGTCACATTTATAATGAAAAAGCTGCTTAAGGCCAACCTGCTGAATGGGGAAACCTTGACTGTTACGGGTAAAAAGTTGAGAGAAAATCTTGACGAGCTGAGGATCGAAGCGGCTAGTGGCCAAAACATTGTGCGTGAATTTGACTCACCCATTTACCCCTACGGGGGCATCAGGATACTTAGGGGAAACCTAGCACCGTTAGGTGCAGTGATTAAGGCTTCCGCTTCAAAAATAAAAAAACACGTTGGACCGGCGCGTGTGTTCGACTCTGAGGAGGAAGCGTTCAACGCGGTGATGGAAAAAAAGATTCAGAGCGGCGACGTAATTATAATACGGTATGAGGGGCCGAGGGGTGGGCCGGGCATGCGTGAAATGCTTGCTGTCACAGCCGCCGTGGTGGGTCAGGGCCTGGGAGAGCAGGTCGCACTTGTGACCGACGGAAGATTCTCTGGTGCTACACGTGGGATTATGGTTGGACACGTGGCTCCAGAGGCTTATGTGGGTGGGCCGATAGCGCTTGTCAAAGATGGTGACGAGGTTATAGTCGACGTCGAGAACTATAGACTTGAGGTGCAAGCGAATAATGAGACACTCGAGGAGCGGAGGGCTAGATGGGTGCAACCGAAGCCAAAATACACAAGGGGGCTTCTTGGGCAATACACCAAACTTGTCAGCGGTGCTGAACTAGGCGCAGTTTTGATGTGAGTGGAGGCGGCTTATTCGGGTTGGCTAAGCTAATTTCTCACCGCGCTAATGTGTGTTTTAAATGTCAGGTAGTAGCACGGTTGCATTAAGACTGCCTGAGGTGGATGGTAGTGTTGCCGATAGACTCAGTGTTAGGTTAAGGGAATATGCGGCGGGGAAAAAACTTATACTGGGGGTGAGCGGGGGTGTTGACTCGGCGACAACACTCGCTCTCTGCGTAAAGTCCGTAGGCCCAGAAAATGTGCTAGGTCTAATAATGCCCGATACGCGAACAACCCCTCGGGCGGATATTGAAGACGCTGAGGAACTCCTCACACTGTTAAGGGTTAATCATGTGAGACACAACATCGACACAGTGGTTGACACATTCCGCGACGAGCTGGACGCTGTGGACGCGAAATTATTGGGCAATATAAAGGCGCGTATAAGGATGACTATACTTTACTATTATGCCAACAAGCTAGACGGCCTAGTTGTGGGGACAGGAGACCGTTCAGAGCTGCTACTAGGCTACTTCACTAAGTACGGGGATGGCGGAGTTGACGTGCTGCCACTTGGCTCACTTTATAAGACTCAGGTCAGAAGGCTCGGCGACTTGCTGGGCGTACCACCTAAGATAGTAAACAAGCCGAGCAGCCCGGCTCTCTGGGTTGGTCAGACCGCTGAAGGTGAGTTAGGGGTAAAGTATGAGGTGGCCGACCTTATACTATACGCTCACACGGAGCTGGGATATCAGGAAAGGGACCTCATACGCCTTGGCTTTGACAGCGGGGTAGTAAGCAGAGTGATTGGCTTGGTAACAAAATCGGCTCACAAAAGGCTTCTCCCACCAATACTATAGGCTTGTTTCCATTTAGAGACTGGTATTCTCTTTGAACACCATAAGCCCGAGAGATTCGTCGTACACCTTTACAAGCTCTGTTCCAGCCATCTCGTTTAGGTAGACTTCCACCAAGTAGCCCACTCGTGCTTCGATCAGGTGACCCCCCAACACATTCATTTGTCTGTCTGCGACCGATGCGTGCAGGTGCAAAACTTGTTTACCAGATGAATCTTTCGCAAGTGAGCCCAAACAGGACACTAGTTCCAAGTGGTCCTCCAACTCTTTGGTAACATATTTTTTTGTCTCGCCGTCATAGTAGCCCAAAACAACCCGACTCAGCGTGCCTATAGCTTGCACAAGCGCGTAGTCAATGCTGCGTTCCTGAGCCACGGAGAGGATCCTAGGCAAAACGTCTTCCTGGGGTTTTAGACCAAAGACAACTACCCTACCCAAAGCGCCAACAGGCATTTTAAGGGATAATGCTTTGCATAGATTTATCTCTTCCGCAAAGCAATTTTAGCTTGAGCCATACCCAGCTACGTTGAAACCTTAAAATTTGGTATAATCGGCTGTGTTGGTGGGTTGGCGCCCCGTGTCTCAAACCCCTTATTAGGTTGTGTTACATCGAACACACTTGCACGATTAGAATGGAGGTGTCACACTATTGCCGAGCTTAGCGCTTCTGAGAGCGGCCTCAGCGAGAGAGAGAGCCTTCAGACCATCCTCTACACTCGCGCAGAGTTGCTCAGATGTGCGGATAGATTTGACAAAGTTTTCTAGCTCTAGTCGCAGGGGCTCCTGCGGCTTGATTGTGGGTATGAACTTCCCCTCCACGTTAGAGAGACTCACCTCCTGTGTAAGGTAGTTTGCTGTAGCCGTAGCCTGCGAGCCTGTGATCACCAACAACCTCTCCTTATAGGGTGTGAGCCAGTTTGATTCTACGAAAGCGGTTGCCTTAGGGAATCGCAGTAAAATGTTGGCGTAGTCCTCCTGCTTTACGCGAGTGTTGGAAAAGCCGCTTACAGCATAGATGCTTAGAGCATCTGACCCAAGGAGGTACCTCGCCAGGTCCAAGTCATGTATGGAGAGATCCTTTATAACGCCGACATCACCTATGCGCACAGGCCAGCTACTCACGCGCTTTGAGTAAAAGAGTATTACATCTCCTAGTTTGCCCTGCTTAATCAAGTTTTTAATGTGTGTGACAGCTGGGTTGAACCGTTCTATGAACCCGACCGATACGTGAACACGTTTCTGCCTGATCTTTTCGTATAGAACCAGACCTTCACTTAACGTTGCTGTGAAAGGTTTTTCAACCAACGTGCTCACTCCTTTGTCTATAAGCTTGGAGGCGACCTCACCGTGAAGCACACTGGGGGTGCAAACACTTGCAGCATCAATCTTCTCCTTTTCAAGCATCTCTTCAACGCTGGCGTAACACTTGCAACCATACTTTGATGCGACAGCTTCACACGCAGACCTATCAGGGTCCACTGCTGCTGCAAGCTCTACTCCTTCAATCTCCGAGTACACCCTAGCATGGTTCTTTCCCCAGAAGCCCACACCGATCACGGCGACCCTGAGTTTGTCCATAACTCAGGATGAGGTAATAGATATTTAAGTGTGTGACAAGCCGTCACGCACAGTTTATACACTTTTATCTCGCTGTACGGAATTATTCAAAATTGACTAGGAGAAAGACGGTCTACGCGGCTTTGGGCTACCTAATAGCTATTATAGCGCTTCTAAGCCTGGCAACAATGCTCCATACACAAGTCCCACTTGCCGCCGTTACAAGCGGAAGCATGACACCCACAATCAAACAGGGAGACTTACTAGTTGTGGAGGGTGTTAACCCCTACAATCTCCACGTTGGCACCATCATCATATATCGAACAACGGACCCGTATCTTACGGATGAATTAATAGTGCACAGGATCATAAAAATAGACGTATCCAACAACACCATAATAGGATATATCACCAAGGGGGATAATAATCCATACCCCGACACGGTGTACGGCTTTGAGCCGCCAACCGGCATACCACCTAAAGACGTGGTTGGTAAGGTTGTTTTTGTCATACCCCTACTAGGTTTTCTTGTGTTATTCTTAAAGCAGCCAGTCGGCCTGCTATCTATAGTGGTGTTGCTAATTGTGCTTGTGTTCTGGGGGTTTCGTGAAGACCAACCGGATAAAAACGCGCAAACAGGGTAGAAGCTCTATGCCAGCAGGTAGGAGCCACTTTGCCGCACCTTTTTGTCATCCTAACGCTTTGGTTCACTAACCCATAAAGCTTTTAAGGTTGTTTTATATGCTTTACTTGTGGTGTAAATTTGCCAAAGCCTTCAGTTAAAATTGAAAATGTCGTCGCCTCGGTGACACTCGGACAGCCGATTAATCTCTCAAAGACAGCCGAACTGATCTCTACGGTCGAATATGAACCAGAACAATTCCCAGGACTCGTATACAGGCTATCTAAACCCAAAACGGCTACCCTCATTTTTAGTAGTGGTAAGATGGTTTGCACAGGGGCAAAGAGTGAAGAAGACGTCAAGAAGACCGTTAAACAGATAGTCTCAGCGCTTGAGAACAAGGGTATAATCAAGGACGCTAAGCCAGAATATAAGATACAAAACGTTGTAGCCTCAGCCAACCTGTACGCTGAAATAAACCTTGAAAGCCTAGCCCTACTCTTAGACAATGTGCTCTACGAGCCTGAGCAGTTTCCAGGACTCATCTATCGCATGAGCGACCCGAAAGTGGTCCTGTTAATATTTAGTAGTGGTAAGATGGTTTGCACAGGGGCAAAGAGGGAAGAGGAAGTTAGGCAAGCAGTAGAAAAAATCTATGCAAAATTAGCCGACCTAGATGTGATGAAAACCGGCTAGTCCACAAGAAGCATTTTTAGAGGTATCCTGTATTCTTCCCCCTTCGGGGACCTCCTAACAACCGTGAGTGGTAGAAGCTTGCGTCTAAGCTCTTCTTCGGCTATCTGTAAAACATCTTTTCCTTTTAACTCTTCCGGAGAAATAAGGGGTGGTGCGCCCATCGAAAGCTGCAAGGCTCTACCACCCACTATCCTGGCCTTTTCAAAGCGGGTGAGCCAGAGGGGACCTATGGGCACACCCTCCAGTGCACCAGTTTTAGAACTCACCCATTCCGCCCTCGGGGCTCGGCATCTGGCCGCCCTCGCCTTTGCCGCCCTTGTCGGCCTTTGGAGGTTGGGCCGCTATTACATCGTCTATCTTCAGTATCATGAGCGCTGCTTCAGTGGCCGATTTGAGCACCTGTGTCTTGACCCTCAACGGCTCAACTACCCCTATCTTATACATATCATCGATTTTACCCTTAACAGCATCGACCCCGTAGGCGTACTCGCCAGCCTCATGTTTCGCTTTGAGTTCGGTCAAAGCATCAACAGGATCAAGACCAGCTGTTTCGGCTAGTATGGAAGGCACTACGAGTAGTGCTTCAGCGAACTGTTGCACCGCAAGCTGCTCTTTACCTCCCACACTGTTCGCATATTCTTTCAGCTGCACGCTGAGATAGGTCTCTGGTGCACCCCCTCCTGGGAGTATCTTGGGTTCTAATACCACATTACGTATAACGTTTAAGCTGTCGTTAAGGCTTCTTTCAACCTCATCTAGAACCATTTCACTCGAGCCGCGGGCTAGAATGGTGACCGATCTGGGGTTCTTGCAGCCTTCGACGAAGAGCATTTTCTCGTTGGCCACACGCCTCTCCTCGACTAGGTCGGCGTAGCCGAGGTCTTCAGCTGTGAGGTCCTCGATGGTTGTAACAATCCT
>JAVZKQ010000091.1:0-5460 GCA_038884175.1 Thermoprotei archaeon
GGGTTTGAGCTGGCTTTATGGGTCAATATGCTGGTTGTGGCCCTTTTTATGCAGATTGGTGCAAACGTGTTTAACGAGCATGGGGACTATATTCATGGTGTTGATAGGGTGGCGTCGCACGGCTTCGCGGGGCTTATAGTTAGTGGTGAAGCGACCCCCAGTGAGGTGCTGTGGGTTGGTATAGCTTTTTATGCTCTTGCGGCCGTCCTCGCCGTGCCTCTGGTGATTGTGAGGGGGATAGTGGTGCTTGTTCTGGGGGTTTTCGCGGCAACGGTGGGGGTCACGTATTCTGAGGGGCCTCTCCCGCTTTCGCGGACACCTTTTGGGGAAATAGTTGTTGGGTTAACAATGGGTTTAATTGAGGTATTAGCAACCGAACTCGTATCCTGCGGTGGGACAAGCTGGTCTGGGTACCTTGTCTCTGTTCCGGTTTCTCTGCTTGTGTCAACGATTCTTCTCGCAAACAACATACGGGATGCCCAAAAGGATCGGTTGGCTGGTAGAAGAACGCTCGCCGTGCTTCTTGGGGTTAGCCGTGCACAGATCCTATTTTATTCCCTGATTATTGCATCATACTTCTGGGCTCCGTTGATGTGGTTGTACACTGGAAACGGATGGCTGAATCTCCCGCTACTATCCTCGCCTTTTGCCGTGTTGGGAATGGTTAGACTCCATAGAGAAGGCTGGAAATTTGGGGTTGAAACCAGCTCATTGTTATACCTACTCTATGGTGTAACACTCGCGTTTGCCCTGTGGATTTAACGTAGGATAGCAGCGCAAAACACATTTTCCATAGCGCAATAAGACGGTGTTAAACGGGGGGCGGACAATTTAGATTGGCTCGCCGGTAAACTGGACGCTGGATAGGAGATTCTACGCTTTAAGGGTATATGGTATGGGTTAAACAAGGCTTACATCTATGGTAAACTGGGAACGGCCAACCTGATATGTTGTGGTGGTGGGTGGTATAAAAGTGGCTAAGTTCGCGGTCGGTGTGGGTGGCAGCCTGCTAACCGTTTCACCACAATAATAGTACCAACGTGGTTTGTGGGGGGCACCAATAGTTGTGTGGGATCCCCCCAACACACACAAAGCGTAGTGCACATTGTTGGCTCTGAAGATGGGGGGATAGTGGGTAGAAGCGGTAGGGCCTCGGGGGGCGCCCCGCCTAGCATTCCTGTTCGATATGTCTATCTTTGATTCTCGCTACATAAAAAAGTGTGTGTGGGTTACTGTCGAAGAGTGTGAAAAGGTTTCCTAACAGCGGGGAGACGATAAAAACCGTGGAGGATACTTTAAAATAGGCTTCTCATCGACCGTAGAAGTCGCCCAATTCATGGAAGACTTCAAACATGGGAACAAACCATTTTTTATACCTAAGTAACTGCTCCACGGCATCCAGACCGCCATATAGCATGATAGCTGAAGCATGAGACTGCGAAAAATTCTATTTCTCTAACTTTGCGAACAGTGTGGATAAAGCGAGAAAGCGGTGGCGCGGTGTTCATTCAACCAACGTGCAGATCCATGCCAAGGAGAATGCTTCATAGGGGCCCTAAAGCCATAATCCTAGGGGAATAGTTGGCTGGGTTCACAATCGGTCTACCACTAAAATGAGGACTCGGACAGCCTCTAGAAGCCCGCCGAAAATCGAGTATACATAACATTGTTACACCAACCATGTAATACGCTATGAGCTATCAGTATCTTAAAGGAAATATACAAACAAATTAATATATAGTTATTAATGTAACTATAAATCTATGTAGATGTAATGTGTAATTGGGTCTACTGAACCTTGGATCCACCTATATCGTTTAAACGGAGGGAAAGATGGGGTGTTGTTTTTAGGCTTTAAGTGTTTGTGCGATCCTTAAAACCCTCTCTGCGTCCGCTTCGGGGTCATGCATCCATTTGCCACGCTCCTCATCAAAGAGTTCGTAAGGCAATGAGAAACTTGATCTTAAACCCGGAAGAGAGGAATAAATCTCAATGCTATCTACAAGAGGCGCCAACTTCGATTCGACGTATTCCAGGAAGCCAGTATAGTGTTTTGGTGGCATATAGTGCTCTGAAAAGTGTTTTCCAGACATATCAACAAGCTCCCTGTTGAGGTAGGGTACTCTTGTCACCCATTCCCGATACTCTGTAAGCATGCTAGGAGAGGTATCGGCAAGCAGGTAGACGCCGAGCTTCCCAGATTGTGAAAACACTACCCTATACTTTGAAAACATTTTTCTTGCAACAAGATGCTTGGTATAGTGGTAGAGAAGTAGCCTATCGCTAACCTTCAACCCAAGCTGTTTAAAAAGTCGCATCGAAATATCAGGGAAACTCAGTGCAGCATCAGACTCAAGCTCCTTGAGCAGAAGCAGGTCCAACCTGTCCGCCTGCGGCCTCTCAGAAGCATCGTAAACCTTAGCCTCAGGCTCCCGTGGGGTGAGCTTATCCCAGTCGAAAACATATTCGCCAGTGTGCCAATCAACACACTCTGGCCTAACACTATATCGGCTTATTTCAGGGAAATTCCTCAGGTTATAAGACTCTAAGAAATCCTCCTGATAGAGTTTGTCGAACAGTGTGAGATAATAGTCGTAGCCGGGACCGCGGGGTAGGTAGAGCAACCCAAAGATGTTGGTGGGTTTGTTGGCGTTGACTGCAAGATAGTTGAGACATGATATTCCTTCAAGCGCCTTTAGCGCGACGCCCCTATATTGTTTGCTCGGTGTTACCTCGAAGAATGTGTGGGTGAGACCCAGTAACTCCGTGTTGGGTGCAGCCAAGACCCTGAGACCGAGTTTGTCGTATGCCCTCTTATAGGAGTACACCACTTTAGAATAAGGAATTTTCAAAAGTTCGCTAAGCTTTCTAAGGTCTCTTGGACCAAATTCAATTAATCCACCCACAAGCTTAGCATCCAATTGTGATAACGTTATGGTTCTCTCTATTTGCAATGTAAATATTAAACTCCATACTAATATATATTGTTTTCTATCGAATCAAACTATTTATACAACCTAAATAGGACTACAAACAAAAATGGATACCTCTCCTTACTATGTGGAACATACCAACTTCAGGATAATAAAGAGCGGCTGACAACATGTTCGCCTGTCAGCAACCCAATGTGAAACCAGATAAACATGAACCCAATTTAACTCTTTACCGGTCACACAACAACTTTACCAAACCACTTTGAATTATTCTACACGTTAAATTATATGGTGAGTGGCTCTATCAGATCGACTCTAATTTAAAAATAAAAAATTTTTAATTGACACGGTACAGAAAATGATTGGGGTTGAAACTCTAACCTGGGCCATCCCCTAGTTCATCGCCAAGACTTAATATTTTGTTGCTCATGGTTATTGATTTGCATATTTTCTGATAAGGTTTTCGGATTTTCGCATGTTTACAATTAAAATTATAGAAAATACGAAAAGATAGATAGTACTTTTTCAAACTTTAATCGAAGCCGTACACCGCATTGAGATTTAAGCATTGGGGGAGACCATCAACCACCAACACCTTCAGGTGGGCTGTTTAAAAGATTAAAACCCGCCTTTTCCAGAAACGAAGCATAAAATGTGTGTAAAGCTTGGTGTGCCCTTACCTAGCTAAGGGTTATCACTGTGACGCGCATGCGAATAAGTGGGGTGCCTTAGGGGGTAGTCCGTGGTAGCCTAGCCCTCCACATTTCTGATCCATGGGGTTTGGTTCTACCCAGTAATCAACTGCTTGCTTCTTTGGGGTTGGCCGCCATGGTTTGATGTGGCTCGAAGAGAAGTTGTGAACCTATTTTGCAATAGGTTTGATGGTGTTTTAGCTGTGTGTTGGCCTCATGTTTTGGTGGGGTTGTTCAATGGTTGGGATATTCTTTGGGGTTTTAGCCGATGCATTTCGCGTCGGGTGTGCCATTTAGCAGCTTAGTGTTTGGCGTGTGGGTTAGGTAGCCGAACTGTGTTTTCAACTTTAATCCTGTGGTCTATCCCGTGGTATATCCCTTCCTACACATGGGGGGTGGGTTTGGATTTTTTCAAGACCGATATAATTCTGAGACCGCTTCTAAGCTTTAATCTTTGTTAGATTGTGTTATAAGTTTGGGTTTCGGGGAAAGCGTTGTTTTGGTATTTTGAGATCGCCTGGTAAATGTGGGGGTGTTTCTGTGTCATTTTGTGGAAACCATCTAATAGGTCGCATAAGTGTGTTAAGAGGGATAGTTTTCTTAATTTTAGGTAGTTTTTGGGGGTGCCGCCCGTCATGAAACCGAAGATGAAGCTTTCATGTTTTGTGGTGGAGAGCACAAAGAAAAGGTTTTGGGTGTGGAAGAGTGCGTAGTGGTTCCAGTGCTTCTCTTTTAAAATCTCTAGAAGCTCTGCGTTTAACTGCTCATAGGATAGTTCCCCCAATTCGCGCATAGCTATATCGTGTATTTCATGTGGTGTATGTGTGTTTGTTTGCGGCGCGCTGATTTCGAAAGGCTTCCACTCGCTCTCCTCTTTCCCATGTATTATTGAGGCTTGTATTTTGGGCATGCTTAGCTTGCTTATAGTAGGCGTCTCTTTTTGGGTCTCACCGAAGTTTCTTTCAAAGAATTGTTTGAAGCCTTTGTGAGGCATGTTTTGGGCGTAAAACGCTAAAGCGTTTAGCTCTTCTAGCTGGGAGATGTGTTTTAGGTTGATCCTGTTAGGTGGGTGCGCGGTGTGGACAGTGCTGAAGAGGGCGCAGAGGTTTGGTTCCGCAGCGGGCGCCTTTCTTAGGGGCGCCATGATTAGGCTTACACCCAGAAAGTTTATGGGTGAAACCTCGAGTTTTAAGAGGGGGATTCTGATTATGGGTTTTTCACCAATTTTGGAGCACTCGTTTTTTAACATCTCTATAAAATCTGTTTCTGTTGGGTATTTTTGCGTGAGATATGTGAACCTTTCGTAAAGCATTTTTTTCCGAGTCTATATAGTAATAGCAACTTGATATATAAATACTTTATTAATATTTCTAATAGGTACAGAGTTTTTGCTCCACCAAACGTGTGTTTCAAAAGGCTTTCCAGATGTTTTTATCAAAAATATAGGGCAAGTTTATCTTGGAGAATTCAAGATGCGTTGAGCGCTATCTCACATTGAGTGTAGGTATGGATAATAGGGGTGGTTTGCAGCATGGGTTAGAGATGGCGGATATATAGCTTGAGCGAGTGGATATTTAGCCGTGTTAGACTTGTTAGCACAGAAAGAACCAGTTTCGATCTGCCCATACTTTTCGCGGGGGAAGAGCTTTCAGACGTAGGTTTGGGGGTAAACTCTTAAAGATCCCATACAGTGAGTAGGAGTTATAGGCAGGTTGCGGCCAGGCGACAAACGATGATTGTGGTCGTCTCAACCCATTGAGACACGTGTGGTTCACACCGTAGGGTATACTGTGACGTCTTAGATAATCTATGTTGCAGTGTTTGAACTGTTTACG
>JAVZKQ010000092.1:0-5207 GCA_038884175.1 Thermoprotei archaeon
TGTGTGGGTGGCGCCTTAAGGCGTTTATAGAGTAGGCCAAGAGCTCGCACAGCGCTTCAAGCAGACTGTATTGTTTTAGCTTCAGGTAGTTTTTGGGCTTGCCCCCAGTCGAGAACCCGAAGGTGTACTCACCGTACCTGTTTGTTGAAAGCACGAATAGCAGGTTGGTTGTGCGAAGCAGGGTGTAGTGTTGCCACCTCCTTTCACTTAGTATTGCGCCTAACTCTGTTTCTATTGTGTCGGCTGTCACGTCGGGTAAAATGTTGGAGGCGAGGTCCTCCACCGTGGTGTGTGGGTCAATGTCCGTCGTGGTGGAGGCGGGGTCAACCTTCTTCCAACCCTCTTGATCCATCAAGCTGAGTGACATAATGCTGAGCTGGTCGATCGTCCTCGGGGGGTGTGGCCCAAGGTTTATGGCGGGGTGGTTTGTGGGGCCGAAGTGTTTTTCGAAAAAGGTTTTAAAGGCGGGGTGCCTCATGTTTAACGCGCTTCGCGCAAGCGCGTAGACCTCTTCGATGTAAGACACGTGTTTTAGGTTTAGTTTATTCTGAGGTCGGGCGGTGTGAAGTGAAACAAAAAGAGTGCACCCAGAATCCGATTGGGTGTGGGGAACCAGTTTGAGGCTTAACCCAAGAAAGTTTGTGGGTGAAACGTTGAGCCTTACGAGCTCGATCGTAAATGGTCTATTGGTTTGAGTTGAGGAGCAGATGGACTCGAGCATCCTTTTGAAATCGGTCTTGGTTGGATACTTTTTTGCGTAGTGTTCAAGCCTTTCGTAGAGCAAGCCGAGTCCACCCAAGCTAATTATTTGGGAAACAAGCATATAAATATTTGTGGTATGCAAAAAGTTGAGTGTGCCATATATGTAAAGCATGGCTTGTGTTTGCACAATCGCCTGCCTCAATCTGTGGGGGTGCGCCCACCAACCCTCACCCACACGGAAGGTGTGTGGGCGCCTTAAACCGGGACAATTGGGCTTGCCACCCCGAGTCACTCAGGGGGATCGGCGCATTTGTCAGCCAACCCTTGGCCGCACGTTGGCACCCAACAACAGTGGCGTTGTTTACGTTGTAATCGCGCTTGAATCTATGGGTTGGGCTTCCCCCCCAATTGGGGGTTTTACAAGTGTTTTTAAACAGTTTTAGTGGTGGTCGTGGTGGTTTTTTAGCTTTGGGCTCGTTTGGGTGAGTGGGTGGCTTTGTGGATGCTGTTGTGTGGTTTGGCGTAGATTGGGATGGTGGTCTCCTATTTTTTATTTTATGTGTGTCTCCCAAGGGTGGGGTTGGGCTGAGTTGTGTGCGCATAGGATTTAAATCGGGTTGCTTGTGGTTTGAGGGTTATGCGTATATGGGATCTTGATCCATCGTTGCTTTGTGATAGGCATTTGCTTGGTGAGCACAGGGAGCTGCATGCGATTTGGTGTGTGATTGTTAATAATAAGAGGGGGTATGCGAGGCACCCTGAAACCATGAGGTGGAGGGGTAAACTTGCGGCGCTCTATGAGAGGCATGAGGCTCTGGTTAGAGAGTTGTCTGCTAGGGGTTTCAAGCATAATTCTCCTTTGGATAGGGCTTTGGCCACTGGTTCACGCTATCAGGATGTGTATGTTAACACTGTGGAGGAGCAGATTATGATTCTTAGGAGGAAGGGGTGTGGGTGTAGGGTTTAGTTTGGGGTGCTTGTTGGGCTGTGGGTTTTTCGGGGTGTTTCGTGTGTTGTTTTGTTGGTGCTGTGTGTGAGGAGTTTTATCATGGCTGGGAAATAGAAGGTTCTTATTATGAATGTGTCTAATACCAGTGATATTATGAATGCTAGGCCTAGTTGGCGTAGGAATGCTATTGGAGATAGCCCCAGTGAGCCGAGGGATACTGCTAGTATTAGGCCGAGGGCTGTTACAACTGTGCCTGAACCAACCATTCCCTTGAGGATGCCTTCTGTGAAGCCGAGTTTTGCTTGCTCTTCTCTGATCCTGGTGATGAGGAACACTGTGAAGTCGTTTCCCAGCGACATGAGTATGATGTAGAGTATTAGAGGGATGAGGTAGAGTAGTGTTTGGTGGAATATGTACTCCGATATGGCGTAGAGTATCGTGGTTGTCCACGTTATACTTATGAATACACCTGTGAGAGCTATGAATGGATATTTGAGTGATCTGAATGATACTGCAAGTATGACCGCTATTGCGGCGAGTATTGCTAGTTCAAGGATGGTGTATATTCTGGCATAGTAGGCCTGCTGATCCACTACTAGTGATGTTAGCCCGCCTACAAGTAGGTTTGGGTTTGATCTTAGGTGTTTGACGAGTGTGATCGCCTGTTGTGAGTAGGGGTTGTAGGATGTGTACACAAGGATGTAGGCGCTTTTGTTGGCGTTAAAGATGAAGGGTGAATATTGGCGGGGTGAATCCGCACTGGTGTTTGGCCCAATTATTTTTGTGACGCCTGGGGTGTTGGCCACAAAGTTTTCAACTTGGTTTATCTGTGTAAGTGCTGTAGTGCTTAGGGTTCCATTGGGCTGAATGGCTGGCTCGCTTAAATTGAAAACCACATATATGGGGTAGAGTAGGTTGGATCCAAAGCTGGTTTCAACGACTCTTAGGGCGTGGACGCTGGGCAACGTGTCGGGTAACCCCTCGAGGAAGTTGTATGATGTGGGCACGTTGAACCAGAAGTAAACGCAGGGTGCGGCGAGTAGTCCTATTACGGCGACCACTATTAGGCTTCTGGTTAAACTGATCTTTGCGGCCTTGTAAAGCCTGGATTGCCTGTATTCCAGGGGGTTTCTCTCCTTGGCTGAGGGGGACCTGAAGAGTCTTGGTCCTATGTAGGATGCTATTGCTGGGAGGAGTGTTACCTCTAAGGCTGCTGTTAGCATTACAGCTATGAATAGGACGGGCCCCCAGGATCTTAGGCCTGATACGAATATGAAGGTTCCGAGGCTCGCTGCCACTGTGGTTCCACTTATCACCACGGCTAACCCGGCCTTCGATGTTGCCTGTCGTAGTGCGGCGCCGCTTTCAAGCCCCTCGTTTAATCCGTCTCTGTAACGTGATAGGATGAATACGAGGTAGTCTGTTGCCACACCGAGGATTACGGCGGTAAGGGTATAGGTCACGATGAAGTTAACCTTGAAGATCAATGCTCCCGTGAGGAAAATGGAGAGGTATCCGAGTAGGGTGGCCAATGAAACGAAGACGAGGGCTAAGAGGGGGGCTATCCAAGATCTGAGCGCGACGGCAACCGCCACCGCTAGAAAAATGAATGTAAAGGCAAAGACGATCCCGGAGCTCTGTGTGGCAACCTGGTTATCGTAGGTTATTGCGCCGTCACCGGTTAGTTGGGCGTAGTTGCCAAAGTATTGTTTCGCTATTTGCCTAATTATTGGGGTGGCGTTTTCTGCGGGATAGAAGTTGTTTGGCCCCCTGTAGCCGGATGATACGTTAAAGTTGATTTGGATGAGCATTATTTCACGGTTTGGGCTGAGGTAGGGTTGGGTGATGAATGTTGGGGCACCGCTGAGGCCGTATGATTCTACATAGTTGTATCCCAGGTCTCCTGGCTTTGTGGCTGCTAGGACAATTAGGGGTGATAGTTTGAAATTCAGTAGGCCGCCTATGAGTAGCGCTGTTGCATTAGCTAGGGTTGTGGGATCTGTGTAATCTGTGAAGTTGAGGTATTTTGCTATGTATAGTGTATAGTAGGATTGGTGGTATACCTCTAGGGCTGCGTTTTGGGCTGCTAGTTGAACTATGTGTGATGGGGGTAGTGGTGGATTTGAGTGTAGGAGGTTTCTGAGGTTGGCTATGAATGCTGTCTCATAGGATGAGCCATTGTAGTTGGAGTCTTTCGCTGTGAGGTTAATGTTCGAAGTGTAGTTTAGGGCTGCCCACACTGTGTAAAACATTTTTGGGTAAGAGTATATTATGTTGGAATAGTGTGATAGATTGTTGTACACACTCACTATTTGATTTCTATAGCCTCCAACAGTGTGGTCTAGGAATAGTGCGTAGGCTGAGTATGGGGACGACACAGTGGAGAGGTATGGTATATGTTTCCCCACAATTTTGTTTTGGAATGATAGTGTTAGGTTGCTGGCGGATTGGTTGAGCTGGGTTGTGTTTACCACTAATAGGAGCGTCTGGTTTTGGGGGGAGACCTTGTTTAGGGCGTTCTGAGCCCGTGCGGACTCGCTGTTGGCTAGCCCAGATGTGGAGGTGGAATAGTTTATGTATTTGCCGTACTGTATGACGGCGGGTAAAGCCGCCAAAAATATTATTATCCAAACGGCTAAAATGATTCTTCTGTGACGGATTGCGTCCAAGATTAACACCGAAATAAAAAAGAGGGTTAGGGTGGGAGTATTACCTTGTCTATTACGTGTATCACTCCATTTGTAGCCTCAATGTCGGCTTTGACCACTTTGGCGTTGTTTACTTGGAGGGATTTGGATATTAATCCCTCAACCTTTAAGGTGATCTCTGAGCCCTGGAGTGTTTTGACTTTGGCTGGAGACTGGGATTGGGCTAGTTGCATCGCTTGGCTTGACATCACTTTCCCGGCTACAACGTGGTATAGTAGAATCGACTTTAGCTTTGGGATATCTTTGAGTAGGGCTTCTACTGTGCCGGCTGGTAGAGCTGAGAAGGCGCTGTCGGTTGGTGCGAAGACTGTGAATGGTCCCTGACCCTTGAGTGCCTCCACTAGGCCCGCGGCCCTAACCGCGGTGACCAGTGTTTTGAATGAACCCGCTTCCACTGCGGTGTCCACTATGTCTTTCATATTAATCGATTAGATATCTAAACAGAGCTATTTAAGACCATTGATTAATATGTATGTTTCGATATATTATTTTTAGTTACTATTCACGTATAAAGTTTATATGTGTGAGTAACATCGTCGGAAATTGGAATGTCGGAGAAAAGGGGATCACTATTAATCCGTGGAAGGAGGGGTATGCTACCGCTCTATGTTCTTTCAAGGCTTGCACAAGGCCCAGCCTCTGGGTACGACCTTATGGCAGAGATAAACTCGATGACGGAGGGGTCTTGGCGGCCTGGCTCCGGATCTATTTACCCTGTGCTTAGAAGCCTGGTGAAAAGGAACCTGATAGAAGTGTCTGGGATGGGTGGCCGCTCGAAAAGGCTGTATTCTCTCACAAAGAAGGGTTTGGAGGTGTTGGAGGAGTCGAGGAAGGTCTTCGACAAATAC
>JAVZKQ010000093.1:0-5178 GCA_038884175.1 Thermoprotei archaeon
AGTGGGGAGAGAAAGGATTTGACTTGGCTTGGTCTCACAACTGTTAGGCCGTCAGGCTTCCTATAGTCTGATGCTATTTTGGCGCACGCCTTCGTGGGCGCTATACCAACACTGCACGTGAGACCCACCTTCTCTTTGATTGTGAGCTTTATTGCCTTACCTAACTCTTCTGGGGAGTTGTACTCTTGAGCTTTACGAGTAGAGTCTATGTAAGCTTCGTCTATGCTTGCGACCTCGAGCCTATCCGCAAAGGCCTCGAGCTGGCTCATCACACGGGACGAGATCTCCTCATAGAGTTGGAAGTTAGTCCTAAGGTAGATCCCATCTGGGCATAGCTCCTTCGCCTTAAGGTATGACATACCAGACCTCACCCCGAACGCCCTGGCTTCGTAGGAGCACGATGCAACAGCCCCACGCGTAATGGTCTCCCCCTCCTCAGGCGTCATAATAACAATAACGGGCTTACCTCTAAGTGAAGGATTGACGAGTTGCTCGCAGGAAGGGTAGAACGCATTCATGTCTACATGGACAATAAGCCTACCCTCCCATTCAAACAACTCTACTCAAATACATTATATCTTAGAGCAATAATTAGGTTTGCGTAGACCTGAGAACCAAGCGGTGGCGCAACAACAAATACAGCACCTTGTCTTGAAGCCATTATCCATAGAGTTGTCGCTGCTCCATGATTTTGTGGTGGCCACGGTTTATGTGGTAGTGCGGGATCACCTGCGGCCAATTATGTGTTGGCGGGTGTTGCGACGCTTTGTAGAGTGGGGTGTAACTGGACGGAGCCATTCGATATGTTTTGAGGCTTATATTAGCCCCACCAGCAAAGTGTTTTGTGGGGCGATGAGTGAAAATCATAGCTGGGATGTTTATCCACTAGTGTTCACCAAGGATTTCTTATTTGGTGCTTGTGTTTCGGACTACCAGCACTTTGGGCACACGGTCTGCGACCTACCCCCAACAGATGGCGCCAAACACATTGAGCATTACAGGGAAGATTTCGACTTGGCTAAAAGCCTTGGTTTTAGTTGTTTTAGGAGTGGTGTGGAGTGGGCGCGTATAGAGCCCAAGCAGGGGGAGTATTCGAAGGATGCTCTCACCTTTTACAAAGAGTATTACTCCGAGCTGTCTTCCCGAGGCTTAAAGGTTTTCGCAACACTACACCACTTAACCAATCCTCCCTGGATACATGGGTTAGGGGGCTGGTTGTCTCGTCAGGTTGCCGATGGGTTTCTAAAATATGTTGAAACTGTGGCCGTTGAGCTAGGCGACAAAATAGACTATATGCTTTTGTACAATGAGCCTTCGATCTACGCCTACATGGCTTACGCTAAGGGTGAAGGCGGACTCCCACCATACAAAAAGGATAGGTCAACCCTACTCAACGCCCTTGAACTAATAGTTACAACTATAGCGGAGGCAGCTGACAGAGTTAGGTCAACGGGGTTCAAGGGAATGGTGGGGTTCACACACGCTGTTCCGAACACCAAGCCACACTCCCGTTTCTCGATAGGTGCGCGCATGTATTCTTCACTCGCATGGGGACCACTCTTCTATGATGTGCTAGATGATCTTGTGGGCTCAATTGACTTTATTGGGTTGGATTACTATACAGCGAATTATATTGATGGGGGAGGTCGAATAGTTGCCTCAGAGGTCGACCCTAAAGGGCTTATGGACACGCTGCTTGAAGTTTGGCTACACTATAACTTACCTATTGCCGTTACCGAGAATGGTTTCCCCACACGTAACCACGACCTCAAAACAAAATATATGGTTGACCACCTTGTGGCTGTTGCGAAGGCGCTTGAGGCGGGTGTGAGGGTTTTCGCTTATAACTGGTGGTCTTTTCTCCACGGCTATGAGTGGGGGTACGACTACAAGCCGTTTTTTGCATTGGTGGACGTGGACAAGGACTATAAGAGGGTGCCCACACCAACAGCTCAAGAATACTCGAAGATAGCGCAAAGTAGGCTGATAAGCGTGGAGCAACAGGAGTGGGCTCATTCACAAGTGTACCCAGGGGTTATGCGCGACTGGCGCCTCGACGCCTCCCAAAGCGTTGGGGTTAGAGCCTAAGCAGTCTCTCCGAATTCAGGTGCAACACCTTTTCTCTAACCTCGTCTTTTAGTGGCACGTGTGAGAACTCCTCTAACCATCTTTTAGGCTTAATGAATGGATAGTCGCTTCCAGCAACAACCCTATCTTGTAGCAATGTATTGGTGTACGACCACACCTCCTGTGGAATGTATTTGGGGCTCCAGCCTGAGAGGTCTAGGTAAACGTTGGCCTTCTGTAGACTTATGGCTATGGCCTCACTCACCCATGGCCAGCCGAAGTGTGCGAGTATAAAGTTGGCGTTGGGGTATTCTGCGGCCACATCGTCAACCCAGATGGGCCGCGAGTAGTCGAGTTTAAAGCCTCCCCCACCACGTAGACCCCCGCCTATACCAGAGGTGCCCGTGTGCACGAGCACAATGCCTCCAACATCATCTATCGCTTTGTATACGGCTTTAAGCCGTGAGTCATTGGGATATATGAATTGTAGGTTGGGGTGAAGCTTTAAACCTTTTAACCCCAATCTGAGCGCCTCCTTTATGTGTTCTTCAGGACTCCTCGCTGGGTCAACCGCTGCAAGACCCACAGCGACATTGCTAGCAGACACATAATTGTATACGAGCTTATTTATTTTTGATGCGTCAAAACTACGTGATGGGACGGGTAGAAGTAGGTAGCGCTTGACACCCTGAGCCAGCAAGTCCTCCTCCGCCTCCCTGAAGCCCATTTTCTTTACCTCAGCCCTAAAATACTTGGCAGATGCTTCCGTCACTCTTTCTCCCAACGCTTCGAAAAGACTGTTATCGGGTATATGGACGTGTATGTCGAACACAATCTGGGTATGCTTGTATAGTTAAAAGTGTTTCACCGCACCTATGGTCAGAATATATTGACGAAATGTCCACCTATTTGTGCTTTAGGGACCCACTCTGGCCACCGTGGACAACGTTTGGCTCGACACACATCGTTTTCGCTAATAGGTTTACACCGTTAATATAGCTGTAAACTAGAGTTGAGAGGGATTTATTTCAACAAAGTGTGGGTCAGATGCGCTCACATAGCCTAATATGTGATATAGATTGTTAGTTTATATGAGGACTGTTGTTGATGTCCCTATGCTCCAAGTGATAATAGCTGGTTTGGAGGGCTTATTCTCAAAGGAAACATATCCCCCAAACAGAACTGAGCGTGTTGGGTGTGAATAAGCACGTAGCTACAATTTGTCAAGTCTTGCGCTATGTGTGTACGTAGACTCCTAATTATAGTTTCTGGGTTTTTATATGGGGGTTCAAGTTAACACCATGTGACCATACTACAACTTGCCGTCCTCTATATCCATGTGTTATCTGCAATAATCTTTGTCGGCGGCTCACTCTTCATATGGTTAGCTCTACTCCCAGCGCTTAGCGGCGACATCCCAGAGAACATTAGAAACCAAGTTGTGGTAAAGGTTACCAAGCGTTTTGGAAGGATTGTTGACGTCTCGCTCACAATTTTAATAATAACAGGGATATATAATTCGACTTGGTATTTAGACAATCTAAACTTTACTTCAATAGGGGCAAAGATCCTTCTAGCCAAAGCTTTACTTACACTTCTAATGGTATTCATCATATATTTTAACAACTTATATTTGGGACGCAGGATATCCAAAATAGTGCGTCAGATGAACTCATCCACCACACAGGGGGAGCGTGAGTCGCTAAGGGCCAAACTAGCCTCAATAAGGAGGCGCTCTAGGGTGTTCTCATACCTAAACATAACACTAATGCTCTTAATAGTTCTATTAGCCGTGATGCTACAGTTCCCACCATAACAAGCCAAAGTCATCCAAAAATTGACTAACAATGCTTACCATATATCAACTGGATGCATGTTATTAGTGTTAAAACTCAATGGGTTTATACATGTGGTTTATCACAGCGGCTGGAGACCCACCCCTTTTAGGGGCTTGGAGATAAGCGAACTTAGATATTATATAAAAACAGCGTTATGGATATAGGTAAATTAAGTGTTGTAATGTTCACGTGAATTTATGTCTGTGGGAATCGGTTACTGTGCGCGTATAATGTTGTTGTACTAGTTCTAAGAAGCGGGCCCACATCTTTTGTTGCAGGAGTATCTCGCATAAACCTGGATAAACTAAACGGTGCCCTCCTAAAGAGGGATGGGTGTAACGGTCAAATCAGGTTGCTTCAATTTAATCGGTTGTTGGGTTGGCGTCTACGTTTCTAAGAAATTTACTCTGAAGGGGAACGGCGTGGTGATTTCACGGTGTAGCCAGCCAAAACTGTGATCCCCTCTTTCTCGGCTTCCATTTTCACCATATCTTCGACCATGTTTGCCACTATATACGCCTTCACTGTTTTACCCAATCCTTCAAGCACCTTCCTCCTTATTAACGCTTGCTCTAAAACAGAATCATCACCGTAATTTTTAATCTCAAACAGATAAGTAATACCGTTATCTTCAATTATGTCCACTTGAAACTCTTTCCCTTTGTGATACACTCCCGCTTGGTCGACGATCTTTGTGCTTCTCACTTTTGAAGCGTCTATGCCATGCAATTTCAACGCTTCACTATAGAGTTTGAGCATCGTTCTCTCCATATAAACTCCAGTTCTACCTGTGAATGAGCCAACAGTGATTCCAAGCCTTCTGACACTCATAGTTAATCTGTTTATTGCTTCCCATATTTTTTTGTTGTCTTCGTGTAGTAGTTTTATGTCTTCGCTGTTCTTGTTTATTGCTTCCCATATTTTTTTGTTGTCTTCTTGGAGTGTTTTTACTTGTAGTTGTAGTTGTTTGGTTTCTTCTTGGAGTGTTTTTACTTGTAGTTGTAGTTGTTTGGTTTCTTCTTGGAGTGTTTTTACTTCTAGTTGTAGTAGTTTTATGTCTTCGCTGTTCTTGTTTATTGCTTCCCATATTTTTTTGTTGTCTTCGTGTAGTAGTTTTATGTCTTCGCTGTTCTTGTTTATTGCTTCCCATATTTTTTTGTTGTCTTCTTGGAGTGTTTTTACTTGTAGTTGTAGTTGTTTGGTTTCTTCTTGGAGTGTTTTTACTTCTAGTTGTAGTTGTTTGGTTTCTTCTTGGAGTGTTTTTACTTCTAGT
>JAVZKQ010000094.1:0-5157 GCA_038884175.1 Thermoprotei archaeon
GTTTAAAAGGTCGCTTACATCGTAGTCCAACGTTGAACCCTTATATGGCACACCGAAGAGTATGATTCTGCCACCCTTCCTTGTGGATTTTAACGCTGAAACTATGGCTTTTGGGGAGCCTGAGGCCACTATTGCCACGTCGACCCCCCTCCCATCGGTTAGCTTCCTAGCCTCTTCGGGTAGGTTTTCATCGCTTTTGATTGTGTGGTGTGCGCCGAGCTTGGATGCAAAGCTCAAGCGGTGTTCATTAAGATCGGAGGCCAAAATGAGCCCGGCTCCAGCGTGGCTGGCTGCCATGATGTGCATGTCGCCCATTGGTCCCACACCCACCACGAGCACGCTGTCACCCCGCTGGATGCCTCCACGCTTCTGGGCGCGTAGAACCGTGGCCAAAGGCTCGATGAGGGCACCCTCCTCAAATGTTACGTGTTGCGGTAGCTCGAGGATGCCTCCCCTATCAACGTTAAATCGTGGAACCCTAAAGTACTCGGCGAAACCCCCTGGATCAAGGTTTGTAGCCCTATAGTGTGGACACATGGTTGGGCTACCCTTAACACAGTAGTAGCACTCGTAGCATGGAACGTGGTGGTGGGCGAAAACCCGCACACCCCTCTTAACACGTGGGTTAAGGCTTTCAGCCACGATGCCAGCCGGCTCGTGGCCGAGCACTGGCTGGGATGCCGTGTACTTTCCCGACATTTTCTCGAGGTCCGTGCCACACAACCCACACGCACGCATCTCTACGAGCACGTCGCCATCAGAAAGTCTGGGGATATCAACATCTCTGAGCTCTGGTTTCCCAGCGGATAACACTACGGCTCTCATAATTCAACTCAATTATGAGCACCCATAAAAGCTAATCGTGCACCCCTCAAGGTGATTAAACGAAGTGACATCTTTCTGTAGTAGTTGAAATATTTCACGTAGATGGTGTAAACTTTTGTGGTTTGTCGGTAAACTTTAAGCGTGTGGGAAAATCAGTTTGCAATATGATTGTTACCTTCGATGTTTATGGCACACTCTTCGACTGGCAGAATACTATGGGGGCTTACCTTAAATATGTCGGCGTTGATTCGAAAAGGTTTTTCGAGGCCGAGTATTCATTGGTCTCAAATGTTAAGGGTTTTAGGAGATACTCGGAGATATTAAAACAGAGCTTGAAGGAGTGTATGGGTTCTGTTTACTCGGATGATTTGGGGGAGGGGTTAGTCCTTGCCTTCGCAAAGAGCCCGCCCTTCCCAGACGTGCTACTTGGCCTTCGAGAGTTGAAGCGGCGAGGTCACAGGCTTGGTGTAATCTCAAACACTGAGCGCCAAATAATCGCGGTCACACTTTCAGGGTTAGAGCACTTTTTTGACTGGGTGGTGACAGCGGAGGACACCGGTCACTATAAACCTGCACGCGACGCTTTCACGAAGGCGTATGCTTCGATGGGTGTAAAGATGGGTGAGGTGGTGCATGTTTCAGCCTATCCCCAGTATGACTTGGATACAGCATCAGGATTAGGCGTCAAAACCATTCTACTGGATAGGTACGGCTATGAGTGGAGCACCACTACAAGGGATTTACGGGAACTGGCAAAGACTGTGGATACCAATCCATAATGATCGCCGCCTTATGGTTGTGGGTGGCGTGTTATCCCTACAGGATTAAAATTATGGTTTTTGTTGGCTTATTCCTATCAGTAAGTGTGGAGGGCCCCTCACCCGACTCTGGAATGTGTAACCACTGTGCACACAAACTAGAAGGCTACAATCCCGTTGCGAACAGGGCTACAGCTGCAGGTGTTGGTAGTCTCCTTATAACTGTTTGGTTGATAAGCGACCAACACACCCGCGGGTTTCACCTTCTTTGGTAGAGTTGGGTGTATGACGACACGTCCACCATGTGTGAAGTTGCGCGGCACCACAGAGGCCCTCACTACACGGCTTCACCGAGGCACCCTCCACACCCCCTCCCTCTGCTACTTGGATTCTGTTGAACCGTAACCATCCAAAGCAACTTTTAATTATATGTTAAATGAGCTATACATACCTTTTATCTTAGGGTTGCTATGGATTTCGCCGATGCGACCAAGAGCCGCTTGGCCTCCAAAGACTATTAAGCATAAAACCCTGGGTCACGCTATAACTTGTGCATAGATGTTCGTTGAGAACTTTTTCGAAGAGCCTAATACACTCCTCACACCATAAGCATCGTGTTTGAAGATTACGATGTTTTAAGGTACTATTCGTATAGGGAAGCGCACACACCAGTTATTGGCGAAGATGGGACACTGTATTTCGTGTCCGACGTGTCTGGGAAACCCGAAATCTGGTATATAAAGAGAAACTATCCATTTCCCGTGCAGCTCACCTTTCTAGGTGGGTATGTTTCTTCAGCTAAGCGGCTTGGTAAGGAGGTAATTTTCCAGTTCGATCCAAACGGCTCAGAAGAGCATAGGCTACTTGCTGTTAGATCAACTGGGGAAATCCGTGTGTTAACGGATGTTTCAGCTCGGGGTGTGATATATAGGTTGGGTGGTACTGCGTCTCGTGGGTTCAGTTATGCCTCTAACAAGCGGAGCGCACCCTTCTTTGATTCCTATGTTAATTTGGATGGCAGGGAGGAGCTTGTTTTCGAGTATGATGGTACAACGCAGCCCCAAGGTCTAAGTGAAGATGGGCGCTGGCTAATTGTGAGCGTTTCTCTTACAAATCTGAACAATGATGTGTATGTAGTGGATTTGGTGTCTAAGTCTTCCAAGAAGATCTTCGAGCACTCAGATGAGGCGCTCACAGTGGAGCCCACGTGGGGGCCTGACGGTTTGGTTTACGCCTGCACAAATATGGGCGACGAATTCATGCAGCCTGTTGTGGTCGACCCTTTAACCGGTAGGGTTAGCTGGCTTTCACGTGACAGGTGGGACGCAGAGCACATCGCCGTTTCAGATCGTGGGTTCGTCGCGTATACGAGGAATCGTGATGGCTACTCACAGTTACACCTAATGGACTCCACAAGAAGGGAGATCTTCTCAAAGGAGTTTGAGGGCACGATCTCTGAGCTGGTTTTCGCAGAAGACACGCTCTACTTTACTTATTCTGGTTGGGACACGAACACCAATATCCACGCCCTAGACCTCTCAACACTCGGCGTGAGATCGGTTACCAACACCTCTAGGGGCCACCTCGGCGAAGTGGTTAGACCAAGCCTTGAACACTATGAGTCCTTTGACGGCCTCAGGGTGCCCATGTTCGTGTATGCGCCGAGCAAACAAGATGGGAAGTCACCCCACCCAGTCATAGTCTACGTCCACGGTGGCCCAGAGTCGCAGAAGAGGTTGGATTATGATGGTCAAATCCAGTTTTTCCTATCACAGGGGTATGCTGTGGTCACGCCCAACGTGCGTGGTAGTACGGGTTATGGTAAGAGTTACACCCACCTTGACGATGTTAGGCTGAGGCTTAACAGTGTCAGGGACTTGGCGTGGCTTGTAAAGTGGATTGAAGCTGACCCACGATTCGACGAAACCCGTGTGTGCGTGATGGGTAGGAGCTATGGGGGCTACATGGTTCTCGCGGCGCTCGCATTCTACCCCGAGCTTTGGAGGTGCGGAGTAGAGGCTGTTGGGATAGCCAGTCTAGAAACGTTCCTACGTAACACCTCGGTTTGGAGACGTAGGCTCCGCGAAGCGGAGTACGGCTCACTCGAGCGAGATCTAGACTTCCTAAGAGAGGCATCCCCGTTGACCCACGCCCACAGGATAAGAGCCCCACTGCTAGTACAGCACGGCTTGAACGATCCACGTGTACCCCTCTCAGAGTCTAAGGCGATTGTTGAGACGATAAGGAGGAATGGTGGCGTAGCCGAACTTGTGGTATTCGAAGACGAGGGCCACATGGTTCAGAGTGTGCAAAACAGGTTGAAATGGGCTGTCACACTACGCGACTTCCTCAAGAAGCACCTCTAGCAACAGCCGAGCATGGCGGCTGAACGAGTCTAACAACTATACAAACTCGTGTTTAGAAGTGGGGTGGGTCAATGGGTTGGTGTGGGTAAAACTTTTTACGTGGTGTTTGCGGTCACCGCTCGATGCGCAGGTTGGGGGGTAGCACACTCAAAACAGCGGGGCTCACGCTGCAATAAGGCGCAGCAATCTAGGTTCCATTCATTGTGAGGTTGGTGTATGGGCTCTCCAGCTTTAGGGATGATGGCTGCATGTGGGTAAAAATATTTTTGTGGGTGTGGTGTGAACATGTGCGGGACCTTGTGCGCACCGATTCAGGTGGGAAATGGTTCGAGTATGAGGGTATACACCAAGGACAGCACGACTGTGGGTGCACCCGCTCATCCGTCGTGGCGGCCGAAGCTGCAAAAGGCGACCCACCCCTACGCGCCTACTCCGAGCCTAGAAGGCTCCTTCAGCAGACGCTAGAACGTAGACTGAATATTGGCAGAGGCCGGGGACTGCTCAACCTAATGCAGGGAATATCTGGCTTCAGCGAAATATATCGAGTAGCCATACACCCCATAACACTGTAAAACCGCCTGAGCGTTATGGTATGGCGCATGGCTCCAAAAGCGTCTAACGCCAATTCCAGTTAGAAGAATCAAAATGCGTAAATACAGGTGTGAGTGTATTAGTTTCGTATGAGTTCTGGGTCGGAAAGTGAGAAGGAAATAAGCGAGGGCTTGTTTGCTGGGCTCATCGAGGCTCTCTCCGACAAGCACAGTCAGCTCGATGTTCGCCTTCAGAATGTGGTTTTGAGGATGCCTGGCTCAAGGCTTGGCTTGGAGATAAACGGCGCGATATCCTTCGCGGTGCATATGCGTGACCTAAGCGACGAGGAGAAACAGGCTCACATAGCGAGAAATGTTGCAGCCCTCAAAACGTAAAAACCTTTTTTTGATAGTCACACTAAGTCGAGTATGTGCGCCAAGGATAGGTGCACGTGGTCTGTTATTGCAGAGACACCTCTCCCGGCCACAAGCACCGATTCACCGTTGAATAGGAGGGTGAACCTCCATCCCGCCTGATACAATCTTTTTGGGAGGCTAAAAGACGCTCTGAAGCCAAGAAGGCGCCTGATGGGCGACATATCCACACCTAGGCGTTTGAGTGTGTCGGCGTGCACCAATATGTTTTTTGAGTCAGCGTCAAGTTCAGCGACACTCCCC